>CAYXJW010000074.1:0-30913 GCA_964465465.1 uncultured Caldisericales bacterium | reverse complement strand
AAGATATTGCAGGAGATGAGAAAACTAATCCCCCGGTCCCATATCTCCATTTAAGAGTTCCATCTGGGTTTATTGCATATAGATAATCATCATATGATCCTACATATATTGTTCCATCAGATCCAATAGCAGGAGATGAATAAATTGCACTATTAGCTCCATATTTCCATTTAAAAGTACCATTGTTGTTTGAGGTATCGTAAGGACATTGTCCTGTGTGTTGAATGTTGTAATGAAACATTGACCAAAGAGATTGATCATTTACCTTTGCTTTTGCACTGTTTTCTCTTGATGTTCCTTGAAAAACAGCAAAAAGCATCAAAATTGTCAGTAAAGTGGCAATTAGTTTTTTCATTTAACCATTCCTCCTTTATTAAAAAATTTTATGAAATTATTTTAATTATAATAGTTTTACTAAATCCTGCAAAATGCTTCTCTTCTGTCTATACTATAACTAGAGAATTAATTGTTATACGAACCTGTTTTGATATTAACTTTTTAAAAAATTCGTAATGTATTGCCTAATTTTTCTATTTTGCTATAATACCCATTCGTTATGCAAGAGGTGGTAAAAATGAATAAAAAAATAATAGCAAGATGGTTTATTTCTTATGGCCTTCAAGGAATAGCGTTGAGCAGTTTAATGGTGGTAATAAGTTTGTTTGCCGTAACGGGATTATATGGAAATGTAAGGAGTGCTACTACAGCAGCGGCTTTGTATTCTACAGGTACTCTGATTGGCTCTCTTATTACTGGAAACATTTTAGATAAAAAGTCTATTTATGATAAAATCGTTTTTGTTGGGCTTATAGGTGGAAGTATTGCAACGGCAGTTATGCCTTTTTCCGTGAATTTGCAGATGTATTATATGACTGTTTTTGCTTTCGGTTTTGCGATTTCTATGGTAAATCCTGCAATAACATTGTATTTAAGTAGAAAATCGAATGAAGAGAGTTACAGGAAATTTATCAATGAAATGAATTTATTGAATAGTATAGGTATAACACTTGGCACATTTCTTGGTGGCGCAGTGCTTTCTTTTATTCCTTTGACAGGTGAGGCAAACAAAATGCGGTTTGTATTTTTAATTGCCGCATTAATATTTTCGATCGGTGCAGTTATAAGTTCTGATATTTCAGTTGCAACAGAAGAGGTGAAAAAAAAGAAACAAAAAAGATTTACTGTAAGTATCAGACCGGTTTTTGCCAATTTAAGGCTTATACCAAGAAATTTTCCTCGCAGGATTGACTTTTCAATTTATGGAAAAGAAGTAAAGTTATACCTTGCTGGTATTTTTGTAGCATTTTTTGGAGCAAATCTGTTCTTTGCACCATTTCCGGTTTTTATGAAACAGGTATTAAATATTTCTTCTGAAAAGATTTTTCTTATATATACCTATGCAAATATTGCAGCAACTGGAGCGTATTTCTTTACCAGGTATGCTATGGAAAACTTCCGGGATTTTTCTATTATGAGAACGGTATTCTGGATAAGAATATTCGGATTTTTAGGCATTATTGTTTTCGGACTTACCTATAACTATTATGGAATTATGTTGACCTTTATTTTGATAAACTTCACCTGGCCTTTTCTTTACATTACTTCAACAATTCAGGCAACGAAATTGGCAAGTGAAGATAATAAAGGAAAAGTCCTTGGTGCATTTAACATGGTAATTAGTTTTGCAGTAATTGCTGCATCTTTTCTTTCTGGAATGATTGCTCTCAAATTTGGGTACTACTTTGCTTTTGCTCTTGGTGCTGTGCTTCTTTTTGTCGGAGAGCGAATTACAAATAGGGTTGCGAAAATTGTTCCTGTTCCGCAGGAAGTTGTTGAAAAGGTAATTCAAAGAAAACAAAAAAGAAAAACGAAGTTTATGAAAATTTTAAAGGGCGGTGTAAGATAACCGCCCTTTAAAATTGATAACTTTGAAATATAAATTTAACTTTGTTCGTTTGGGTTTACAGTTCTTGCCCAATCAGATTCAAAAAGGGTTTTTAAATCCGAAAGGATCTCTTCATCATCTGTTATTATGCCCATTTCTCTATTCATATCGAGAGATGCGCCTGAAAAGTTATTAGAACCTATATATGCTTTTTTGCCATCAACAATGATTACTTTCGCATGTACATAAGGATCAGGAAGTACGCGTACAATATTGGTTCCTAACTGATCAACTGCGTAGGAGTTCCCGGCAACTCTATAAAGTGGTGGAATTATAACACGAACCTTTATTCCTTTTTTAATTTCAGATTCAAGAAGATCGTTGATTTGGTCGTCCTCCATTTCTTGCTGCCAGATGTCGATGGATTTTGTTGCACTCTTAATAAGGTTCTCTATTCTGGTTCTTGAATTAACAGGACTTAGAACAATATTTGGATTCTTTACTTCCTTTACGGGTTTTCTTGCCCAATCGTTTTCAAAGATGCTTTCAAGTGTAGCCACTTCATCTTTATTTGCAATTTCAATGCCAAATTCTCTATTCTTATGGAAAGTGCTGTAAGTGAAATTTCCTGTGAAAACAGCGGCTTTTTCTCCATCAATTACAATAAATTTTGCATGTGTTAAGAAATAGGCAGGATTAGCCCATTTTATTTGGACTCCATAATGCCTTAACTTATTTTTGATGTTCCAATTCTCTGTGTCGCCCCCAACCGGGCTTTTTTCAAGCATAACCTTTACTTCAACTCCTCTTGCTGAGGCTTCTCCAATTGCCTCTGCAAGATCATACTGTGTGAATCCGTAAATTTCGAGATGAATATATTTTTTTGCGGACTTTATTGCTTTAATGACCGGTACCATTCCTGAATAATTTTCTACTATGAGTTCTGGTGATTTGGCATTCGGAATTGTTTTTCCAAGAATGGGGCTAAATGAAATACCAACAAAGGCAATGCAAAGTATTATAGAAACTAATATTTTTCTCTTCATATTTTTGCCTCCTTAACCACCGTAAATGATTGTTACGGTTCTCGTTTTTGGATCCCATTCTACTGTTGCGCCGAATGCTTCCATAATAAATCTGATTGGAACATACGTTCTGTTATGGATTATTACTGGCACAACCTTTGGGTTGTTGGGGTCTATTTTTCTCGGTATGCCATTTACGTATGCAGTATTTTTTCCTATATAAAGTTCTACTTTGTTTCCATTTAGTGTGATCGTTACTTTTCTCGTGGTGGGGTCCCACTCTACATCAGCTCCTACTGCTTCAGTAACAAATCTTATGGGGACAAGAGTTCTATTATTTCTTATTATTGGAGGGACATCCGTTGGGACAAACTTGCCATTTACCAACATTCCCTTTTGATCAATTACCATTTTTACAACTGTTTTCCCTTTTTGATCATAAATGTATAATCCGCCTGATTCTGTTGCTACATATATGGCACCGCTTTTCTTGTAAGCAAAATCCGGGCTAAAAACAGTTTTGTACACGTATCGGTTATCTTTGTTTCCATTAATATTTGTCCACATATCTCCTGAATCAAAACTTAAATAAACACCATCCCATGAGCCTGCGAGAATTATATGATCGTTATCAAAGTTTGGAGAAAGAGCTACACCATCATCCCACATATGATATTTAAGAAGTGCATCGGAAATGTTGTTAAAAGTGTTTCCCCCATCTGTTGACAGGAAAAGTCCTGCTCCCATAGTTCCAACAACAAGTGTCTGGTCAGTGTCAAAATTCCTGGATACTGAAATATCAGCTATTGTATATTTCGGTATTTGTTTTGCACCAATCTGCATCCATGTTTTTCCACCGTTTGTCGTTTCGTAAACATTACCACCGTTTGTTCCTATAAATACAGCATTCTTTACTCCAGAAATGGCAGTGATATCTGTATCAAATTTGAATATTCCGTTGTTTGCCTGTGTGAATGTTGCTCCTCCATCAGTGGATACAAACATTCCCATATCACCAGTTCCTACATATATTGTGTTTCCGGTTCCGTAGATTACATTGATGTAATCTGAGTTAAACTCAACCTGTGTGAATGTTGCTCCTCCATCGGTTGTTTTAAACAATCCCTCTCCTCCGGTTCCAACAAAATAATTTTCTGAGTTTCCATAAACAGATGTTACCTTTACATCTTCCGGGAATGATGCTACTTCCGAGAAAGTTTTTCCTTTGTCAGAAGAAACGTATAGCCCGTTCCATTTTGTGCCCACAAAAACGGTTCCATCAGAATCGTAATTTGTTGAGAAATTTATAGTAAGAACATTTGCAGAAGTTATTCCATAACTACTTTTTACCATACTTCCGTTTTTAATTGTGAAAACTCCGTTGCCAAGTGTTCCAACTAAGATTGTCCCATCTTTACAAACTGAAATAGCACTTGGAATAACACCTTCTTTTGAAGCAATTTTGCTCCAGCCTCTTCCATTGTTGTTTGTAAGGACACCGTTTCCAACAGTTGCAACAACGAGACTTCCATTATCTATTACTTCATCATTGATTTTATAACCCTTCAGTTCATGATCAAAGTTACCTTTGTTTCCAATGAAAACACCATCGTAGAATGTGGCTATGCAAAGCATATTAGAAGGAGAAATTAGTATTTTAGATACCGGACTTTCAGTAAGATTTTCTGCAATTATCGTTTTGTTTTTTCCGTCAGAACTTACTGAATAAACTGTTCCCTCTTCACATCCCACATAGACTTTTCCGTTTGTTGCATAAATTGCAGTTGCAGTAGGCTTTGTAAATCTTGCTATTGTCGTCCAGAGTTCCTCACTTTTTTTCCACTTCATAAGAAGACCATCAAACGAAAGCGCATAGAAATTGCCGTTTTCGTCTTCTGCTAATCCTATAACATAGCTTGATTCAAGTCCCATATTAAAGAATTGCCAATGGTTACCGTTATCTCTGCTAAGGAATACCCCATCTTTTGTACCCAAAAAAATGCCATTTTTCTCAAAGTACCTGGAAATCAATATTGTATTGGCACCTTCCGAGAATGTGAACGGAAGTTTCTCCCATTTCTCATAGTTTGTGCTTTTGAAGATAGCTGCATCAGTTGCAACATAAGCAGTTCCGTTGTTTACATCAATTGATGTTACTACGCCACCTGTTATACTTGCCGGGTTTCTCCAGGATACATCCCCATCTTCGGCAAATGCTTTCCCGTAAAATACCAAAGGTGAGATTACCAAAGCAAGAACAAGTAAGAAAACCACGATTTTTTTGTTCATTTTTCACCTCCTATCTCGAACTCACCATTATACACCAATTCTGCCTTTCCTGAAAGAAAGATTTTTTCTTTCTTAAATGTTACATAAAGGTCACCACCCCGCATTTTTACAAGAATTCTGTCTTTTTTTAGAAATTCCCTTGCAACAAATGCTGATGATACTGCTCCTGTTCCGCAGGCAAGTGTTTCTGCCCAAACGCCGCGTTCGAAAGTTCTTACTTTTATAAAGTTCTTTTCGATTTCAACATAGTCAACATTTATTCCTCTGGGAAAGACTGTAAAGTTTCTTGCAACTTTTAGTGCTGAATTTATATCTATTCCGTAGATACTATCCACTATAGAAACAGCATGAGGTTCGCCCGGTGAGACGATTATGTATTTCATATTAAAGAGTTCAAGATTTTTTTGCGTTTTGTCTTCCGGTGGATTTATAAAATTCCTGAGTGGTTGCATATTTCCCATATCAACAGTGTATAGATTTCCATCAAATTCCACTGTTCTGATCCCGGAAAGAGTTTCAATGGCAAAACGATTTTTACCGACTTTTTTTCTTAGATAGGCGCCTACGCATCGAATTCCGTTTCCGCACATTGTTGCTTCGCTTCCATCAGGCTCACAGACACGCATTTTTGCATCGGCTACTGAAGAATCTTCAATATATAAAAGATCATCGGCTCCTATTGAAAAATGCCTTCTGCAGAGTTTTTTGGAATATTTTAATGGATCATCAAGTGGAAATTCTCTTCCATCTATAATAATAAAATCGTTACCTGCACCCTGATATTTAGAGAACTTTATCGTCTTTTTTTCTGACAACTTTACCACCTACCCTTTGAAGTTTTTCTTCAATTTTTTCATACCCCCTGTCAACATGATAAATGTTGAGGACTCTTGATGTTCCTTTTGCGACAAGTGCGGCAGTTATTAAAGAGGCCCCTCCCCTTAAATCAACAGCGGAAACGTCGGCGGCGGTAAGTTCTTTAACTCCTTTAATAAATGCAGTGTTATTTTCAATTTTTATGTTTGCTCCCATTTTTCTTAGTTCTTTTGCAGCCCTGAATCTGTTTTCGAAAATCGTTTCTGTTATTACGCTGCTTCCATCTGCTACAGAAAGGAGAGCCATTATTTGTGGTTGTGCGTCTGTGGGAAAGCCGGGATATGGAAGTGTTTTTATATCTACCGCTTTAAGTCTTCCATTCGCTCTTACCCTTAAGGATTTTTCGTCTAATATATCAATAGTAGCTCCGGCTTCTTTTAATTTCATTGTAACAGGTTCGAAATCATGCATATGAATGTTCCTGATGGTAAGGTCGCCTGATGTTATAGCGCCCATTATTAGAAAGGTGGCAGCCTCTATTCTATCTGGTATAATGTCGAAGTCAGCAGGTTTTAATTCCTTAACTCCTTGAATTTTTACTATACCAGAACCATTCATATGTATGTTAGCCCCAAGTTTATTGAGAAATTCGACAAGGTTTTTAATTTCAGGCTCCCGAGCAGCATTTTCTATTACAGTTGTGCCTTCTGCAAGCACTGATGCAATGATTATATTTTCCGTGGCGCCAACACTTGGAAAATCAAGGTAAATTGAATCACCTTTTAGTTTATTTGTTTCTCCTATTAAATATCCTTCTTCCCATTTAACTTTGACGCCTAATTGTTTTAAGCCCTTTAAGTGTAGGTCTATAGGACGAGTACCTATATTGCATCCTCCAAGAGATGGAAGAAGTGCTTTTCCATTTCTGCCTATTAAAGCACCGAGCAGTGTTTGTGTACCCCGGAGGCTATGCTTTTTACTCTGAACTATTTTTGAAGAAATTTCATTTCTCGTATCGAGCATTACACCGTGATCCGTATATTCAACACCTACACCAATTTCTTTAAGAATCTCAATAAAATGTTCCACGTCAAGTATGTGTGGAATATTTCCTATATGCATTTTTCCTTTTGTAAGTAACGCAGCAGAAAGGATCGGAAAGGTAGCATTTTTTGCACCAGAGATTTTTACTTCTCCTTTAAGCGGGGTCCCCCCTTCTATTTCAAGATATTCCATATTATTCATTCTCCTTTCGTCAAATATTCTTTTACAATATTTGCTATTTTTTCACCCGCTCTGCCGTCGCCGAACGGATTTTTCCTATTCACCATTTTATTATAGGCATTTTTGTTTTCTAATAAATTCTCTGCCTCCGACACAATTTTATCGGTGTCTGTACCTACAATTTTAACAACTCCTGCATCGACTGCTTCCGGGCGCTCTGTTACTGAACGCAGTAGCAAAACAGGTTTTTTCAGTGAAGGCGCTTCTTCTTGTATGCCACCTGAATCTGTAAGAACAAATAAACTTTTTGAAAGTATGTAAAGAAATTCTTTGTACTCCATAGGTTCAGTAAGTACAACATTTTTATTGTTACCTAAAATTTCCTTTACAGTTTTCCGAACTGTTGGATTCTTATGAACCGAAAAGATAATCTTTATTTTTCCGTTGAATTTCTTTGTTATTCTGTCGATTGCAATACAGATGCTTTCCATTGGCTTGCCCCAATTTTCCCTTCGGTGTGCTGTTACAAGTATGAATGGTTTATCTGAGAACGGAAAATTGTATTCCTTCCCTTTCATTTTGTTAACTATTTCATTTACTGCATCAACAACGGTGTTTCCAGTTATAAAAATGTTATCTGCTTTAATTCCTTCTTTCAGCAGATTATTTTTGGCACGTTCTGTAGGTGCAAAAAGAAGATCGGAAATTTTGTCTGTAAGTTGTCTGTTCATTTCTTCGGGATATGGATTATATTTATCATAAGTGCGCAAGCCTGCTTCTACATGTCCCACCGGGATTTTATCGTAAAAAGCAGCGAGTGCCGATGAGAATGTTGTGGTTGTATCCCCATGAACAAGAACAAGATCAGGCTTTTCCTTTTCAAAAATAGTTTTTAATCCGTTTATAACTTTGGTTGTGATTTTTGTTAAAGTTTGCCTATCTTCCATTACGTTTAAGTTATAATCATCCTGCATACCAAAGAAATCCATTACTTGCCTTAACATCTCCTGGTGTTGGCTTGTAATTACAACTTTTGTTTCTATATTTTTAACGGATTTTAGTGCTTTGTAAACGGGATACATTTTTATTCCTTCTGGGCGTGTTCCAAATATTAAGAAAACTTTTTTCATTTTACACCTACAAAAGCTATATATAAACCCAGCACAGATAATGTTGTAGTTAAAAGGTAGTAGAAAATAGCTATTTTACGTTGCGACCACCCTTTTTTTAAGAGTTTGTAATGGAAATGGTCTGTATCATAATGGAATGGTGAAATATCGTGCTTCGCTCTCCTTAGTATAGAAGTAAACACTTCGGTTATTGGAATTGCTAATGTGAAGATTGGTACTGACATTATAAATAAGGTGGCAGTTTTGTAGGCTCCGATAACGGATATTGTGGCAAGTAAAAATCCCAGGAGTTCTGCTCCTGAATCACCAAGAAAGATCCGTGCGGGGTGGAAGTTGTATATAAGAAATGCAATAAGAGAACCACTGATTGCAAGCAAAAGAAGTGCCATTGCAATATCTCCCTTATAGATTGCAACAAATGTAAGTGTTGTTGAAGAAATTGCTGCAACTCCAGAGGCAAGACCGTCTAAACCATCGATAAAATTTAGTGCATTTGTGATGCCAACAATCCAAATCAAAGTGAAGAGGATTCCCCACCAATTGAGATAAACAATTTTGTGAGTGAATGGATTTGTTATAAAATCAAACTTTATTCCGAAAAGGATTATAATTAATGCTGCAGAGAATTGGATTAAGAATTTTTTGGCAACAGAGAGGTGAAATTTATCGTCTAACGACATACCAAAGAATATCACAGATGCCCCTGCAATTAGTCCAATCATTTGTTTATTAAAATTCCGAAGTAATAAGAAAACAACTACAAGAGATAGATAAATTGCAAGCCCACCCGTTCGAGGAGTGGGGACTTTATGTACCTTTTCTCTTCCTTTTTCGTCTTTTGGTTTGTCAATGATACCAAACCGCCTTCCAAAACTTATTGCGAAAGGTGTGAAAAACGACGAAAGGAAAAACCCGAACAAAAAATACAATTCGAGTAATGTTGCTTTGCTTTTTATAACGTTAAAAATTGTACTCATTTTGTCCCAAAGAGCCTATCTCCTGCATCGCCAAGCCCGGGCACAATATATCCATGGGAATTCAGTTTCTCATCGATGGAGATCGTGTAAATTGGAATTTCAGGATATGTTTCTGAAAGTTTTTCAAGTCCTTCCGGGGCGGATATTAAACAAACAAATACGATATCTTTAGCACCTCTTTCTTTGATAACCTCAATGGCTTTTATTGCAGAGCCTCCAGTTGCGAGCATAGGATCAACCAGGAAAACTTTGTATTCACTTATGTTATTTGGCAATTTGCAGTAATATTCTACAGGTTTTAATGTTTCGGGATCTCTGTATAAACCAATGTGCCCTACTTTTGCTGTTGGTATAAGATCTATTATTCCTTCAGCCATTATAATACCTGCTCTTAAAATCGGTATAATTGCGATTTCGTCGCGAAGAAGTTTTCCGCGAGTTTTTCCTATTGGTGTTTCGATTTCGACTTCTTTTAACTTCATACTTCTTGAAATCTCATAGACCATTAAAGCGGAAACCTCTTTTACGAGTTCTCTAAATTCTTTTGTTGTAGTATTCTTATCCCTCATTAGTGTTAATTTATGCTGGATAAGAGGGTGTTCGATAAGGTGCACATTTTTTTTCATAGGAGCCTTCTTTTATTTTAAATAACTCAATCCGGGGTAGAGGGGATATTTTTCCGTAAGTTCTTTTACTCCACTCCTTACAATTTCAAGTTCTTTTTCGTCGTCTCTATGCGTGATTGCTCTGTCTATAAGTTCAGCAACGACTTCCATATCTTCTTCTTTCATTCCTCTTGTTGTAAGTGCAGGCGTTCCCAATCTTAAACCACTTGCTTTTGTAGGAGGAAGCGGATCGAAAGGTATTGCCTCTTTATTTGTGGTAATTCCAACCGAGTCGAGCAGTTTTTCTGCTTTTCTCCCTGTTATGTCTTTTGCTCTTAAATCAATTATTAAGAGATGGTTATCCGTTCCACCTGTGATAAGTCTGTACCCTCTTTCAGAAAGTGCCTTTGCAAGTGCCTTTGCGTTTTTTACAACCTGTTTCTGGTATTCTACAAAATCAGGTTGCATTGCAAGTTTTAAAGCAACTGCTTTTGCCGCAATTATATGTTCGAGTGGTCCACCCTGAGTACCAGGGAATATTGCTTTGTTAATGAGTTTTTTATACTTCTCTTTAAAGAGGATCATTCCTCCACGAGGACCTCTTAAAGTTTTGTGCGTTGTTGTGGTTACAAAATCTGCAACAGGCACTGGAGAAGGATGCACTTTTGTTGCAACGAGACCTGCGATGTGTGCTATGTCAACCATTAAATACGCACCAACCATGTCTGCTATTTCTCTGAATTTTTCAAAGTCAATCACTCTGGGGTATGCACTTGCTCCAGCAACAATCACTCTGGGTTTGTATTTTTTTGCAAGATCTTCAACCTGATTAAAATCTATGAGTTCAGTTTTTTTATCAACTCCATAATGTATTGCGTTGAAGTATTTTCCTGATATGTTGACTGGACTTCCATGACTTAAATGCCCACCAGCATTAAGATCCATTCCAAGAAGCGAATCTCCGGGTTGCATTACTGCAAAGTATACACCAAAATTTGCCTGGGTTCCTGAATGAGGTTGCACATTTGCACCTTCTGCGCCAAATAGTGCCTTTGCTCTTTCAATCGCAAGACTTTCAACTATATCTATGAATTCACAGCCACCGTAGTATCTTTTTCCAGGATAGCCTTCTGCATACTTATTTGTTAAAACTGAACCTTGTGCTTCTAAAATCGGCTCTTTAACAAAATTTTCCGAGGCAATGAGTTCTAATCTATTCCTTTGCCTATTTAATTCTTTTTCCATTGCTTCGGCAACTTCTGTGTCAATTTCATAAATTCTCATAATTAAGCCTCCTTTCGGACTCTTCTCTTAATATTTATATACATCTTTTAATAAAAATCAATATTATTTAATACCATAAAACTTTAAAAAGTCCTCTTTTATGCTTTCTTTTACATCGAAAATCTCTGATATTGTTTCATACGAAAGTAAATTATCGCGAGAAACTATACCTTTTAACTCTCCTCTTTTTAGTAAGAAAATTTTTTCTCCAAGGAATCGTGCAGCTTGTAAATCGTGAGTTGCTATAAAAACAATACGTTTTTTTGCTAATATTTTTAGCATGTTTGCAATTTCTATTTTATAGCGCGGGTCAAGAAAGTTAAAAGGTTCGTCTATAAGAACTATATTTGCATCTTGAACAAATATCCTTCCAAGGAGTATCCTTTTCTTTTCACCACTACTCAAAGAGGTAAATAATTTGCCGTAGAATTTTGTAATGCCTAAATTTTTTATTGTTGTACTGCTTTTTAAATTTGCATCTCCGTAAGGAAAACGTCCCCAACTCAAAATTTCCTCAACTTTTAAAGGAATTTCAGGAATTTCGCTTTCTAAAAAGGCAATTTCACGGGAAATGTCTTTTAGTGAGAATCTTTTCAAATCCGTTCCATTTATTTTGATTATTCCTTTGTAATTTTCATAGAATTTTACGAGAATTTTAAGAAAGGTTGTCTTTCCACTTCCATTTTCTCCCATCAGTATGTATAAACCTTCTTTATTAATTTCAAGAGAGAGGTTTTTTAATACGTAGTTCTTTTTATCATAAGAAAATGATAAATTTTTTATCTCAATGTGTTTCATTTTTCCTCTTCAGAAAAAGGTACAGGAAAAACGGTGCTCCAATTGCTGATACAATTGTATTTACTGGGATTTCTTGTGAGGGAAGTGCTGTTCTGGACACAAGGTCAAACACTGGTAATAAAACCAATCCAAGTAATAGAGTAATAACGGTGAGATTTTTTCGTTCGTCTCCAACAAGTATTCTTCCAATGTGTGGAATAAACAATCCAACAAAAACAATGGTTCCAGAGACCACAACAGAAACTGATGTGAGTAGTGCTGAAACTGTGAGAATTAACACTGTAAATTTCTTTAAATCAATCCCAAGTGAATGGGCAGTAAGATCACTTGAAAGATAAATGTTCATTTTTTTTGAATTTTTCAAAAGAATTATAAATCCGATTATGAGGAACGGTAATGAGAAGTAAAATTGTGAAATCGATGCATTGTTAAAACCTTTCATACTCCAGAATGTTGTTTTTAGAAACAGATCTTTCTTGTATAGGGCAATGAGGTTGTTAACTGATGAAAAGACATAAGAAATTGCAATTCCGACAAGAACAATTGCTGCTTTTGAAGATTTAACTCCAAGCGAAGAGGAGATTTTTATAAGTATTAAAATAAGTATAAGGGCAGAAATGAATGCAAAAAAAGATATAAATGAAACACCGAACAACGTGAAATTAACACCCATCAGGATTGCAATACTTATTCCAAATTCTGCAGCTGAAGAAACACCTAAAAAATAAGGATCTACTAATGGATTTCTAAAAAGAGTTTGTAATGAAAGCCCTGAAAGAGCAAGCATTCCTCCCACTGCGGCAGATAAGAGAAATCGCGGAAGTCTTATATCGATGACTATTGCTTTAACTGTGGGATTTTCTTTATTAATTATGGATGTAACAACTGAAGAGAAGGGCAGTTTTACCTGCCCTATGCAGATGGATAATATACCAGTGATTAAAAATAAACCACTTAAAAGTATAGTGTAGAATAGGAATTTATTTTTATCCTCCATTGTTCCCATAAAGGATGCTGTAAAGTTTCGCAAGGGCTTGGATTATCCGGGGACCTGGGCGTTCAAAGATGTCCGGATTCTCAATGTAAATTCTGTGATTTTTAACTGCGTTTATTGTATTCCAACCTGGGCGCGATTCTATTTGCTTTGCACTACCTTTGTACAGAAGAATGATCACATCGGGGTTTGATTTTATTATATATTCGTCACTCATAACAGGCCAACTGCCTTTTGCGTTTTCGGCAATATTAATTCCCCCTGCTTCTTTGATTAGAGAGTCGATAAAGGTACCTTTTCCTGCCGACATTTTTGGATTATTCCATATTTCCACATAAACTTTGAGGCGTTTTGAATCAGGAATATTCTTTGTTTTTTCTAAAATTGCTTTTTCCTTACTCTTCATTTTGTTGACAAGGGTAATACTTTGTTTGACATTTCCGGTAATTTTACCAATTGTAATTATGAGTTTATAAATATCGTTTATCGTTTTTGGATCACTTGTAAAAACGTGTATTCCAAGAGAACGGAGTTTATTTATTACAGAAAGTGGAGTTCCTCTTGCAATAAGTACCACTTGTGGACTTAATGCAAATATTTTTTCAATTGATGGATTAAAAAATCCTCCAACTTTTGGAAATTTCTTGGCCTCTTCTGGATAATTTGAATAATTTGATACACCTACAATTTTATTTTGGGCACCTATTGCAAATAGAATTTCTGTGAGATTTGGTGCAAGAGACACAATTCTTTTTGGCTCATCGTATAAAGAAAGAGTGTTATTTAATGCATCTTTTATCTTTACTATTCTGTAAAAAGTTATTTTACATTCGTTTTTACTATGGGAAACCTCTCCATTGAACAGTAGAGATACGTATTTTGCTTCAATGAGTGTGTGTCCATTTAAAACAAAAGGTTTTACGGAAAAATTAAATTTTTTGCTGTTAACCCTACCTTCGCCCGTTGTTAATGATATTAAGCCTTTATTTTTTCCATATGTTAATTTGACATTTTTTGTTTGTGGCAAGTATTTTACCGTGCCTCCTGCATCTTCTACTGCAGCACGCAACGGGATAAGAAATAAGTTATTTACGACTCTTGTGTTTACTGGTGCTTTATATTTTATGCCAAGTGTATCATAGAACTGTGAATTTCCTGCTTCAAATACAAAGTAATATGTTGCTGAATTTATTTTTATAGGAACAAATAAGTTAAATATAAATAAAGCAACTACAATTGGAATTAAAAATCGGTTTACTCTTTTCATTAAATCACCTCCTCAATGCGAATTTTTTATATTTTACGAGAAAAAGCAATAAAATAAATATTAGAATCGGTTTTTAATGAAATAACCTTTGCTACAGAATGTGCTGTAGCACCTGTTGTATACACATCATCAATAATAATAACATTGCCAGAAGTTGGAATCTTTTCTGCAATGAATGCGTTTTTAACATTTTTTATTCTTTCTCTTCGGAGAAGTCCCACTTGCTTTTTTGTTTCTTTTATCTTTTTAAGGCTGGAAAGTAGTTCTAAATTTAAAATTTGTGAAAGATGTCTGGCAATTAATCTGCTCTGGTTGAAGCCGCGGCTTTTCCGTTCTTTTGGGGTCATAGGCACGAAAGTCAAAAAACGTGCTTTTATGTTGTTTCTTTGGATAAAATCGGCGAAGATCTCCGCAATATCGGAGGAAACTGATTTTAATTTACGAAATTTCAGGCTTCGCACTAGCTCACCACTTACTCCTTCGTAGTTTGTTATTGCGTAGAAAAATACATTTTTGCGGTGTTCTATAAGTGGATAGTCGAGGAAGTCTATTTTTTTAAAGCAATTTTCACATATATTTCTACCATTTGTTCTATTACCGCAAATTACACAACGAGGAGGGAATAAGAGAAAAGATAATTTTTTAATAGATGAATTTTTCTTTAAATAGTTCGAAATTTTTCTTTGCAAGGTTTTTCATCTCCAGAAGTTTTAACGAAATATTTTTTTCTATCTGTTTTCGGTTATTAAAGTTAAACGAAAATATTTTGAGAAATTCGTTCTTTGTTATTTTCTCATAATTTTCTATGTATTTCATTTGAAACTCTTTTGAGATTGCACTAACTTTTGGATCATATGCCATCGAAACAAAGGATTTATGTGCAAGAACAGAAAGAACAACAGAGTGATATCTCATCCCTACGATGAATTCGCTTTTTTCAAAGGCAAAAAGGCATTGACCGATGTTTTTAAATAGAATGTATGGATAACCTGTTTTTTGTGAAACCTCTTTTGCTACTTTTCCGTCTCTGTCAGGATACAGTGGCATTATCACCACGGGAAGATTTGACTTCTCTTTAATTGCTTTTGCAATTTCTATAATTGTTTTCATTTTGGGCATTTTTTTTGAATATCCCGGGGAAAATATGATAAATTTTTCATAAGGAATTTTCAACTCCGTTTTTTTGTTGAATAGAAAAGCAACGTCTGAGCAAACATTTATTTCCTTTTTAACGCCACATTCTTTCAAAACATTTTTAGAATAGTTATCTCTCACAGTGACGAGATCTACCCGGGAGATAACCTTTCTTGTAAGAAACTTTCCAATTCTGGTTTTTATTGGGCCAATTCCTTGCGCAAAACAAACCGTTTTCTTTTTAAAAATATGCCCAATATACAGTATGAACAAGTAGTAAAAAATACTTTTTAGGCTTGTTTTGTCTTGAATTAGCCCTCCACCGCCGCTTACTACTATATCGGATTGAATAATTGCCTTAATGGTTTTTAAAAGATTTCTACTTACCGAGTTTTTTTCTTTGCTTTTTGCAGAGATAAACTGAACGTTAAAACCAAAGTCCTGAAATTTTTCAGTTTCAACCTGTAGAATTATTTCGTCTCCACAATTTCCAAACCCAAAGTATCCGCTGAGAAGAATTCTCTTACCTACCAAGAATTTCTCCTTTTTTAATTCTGAAACCGTTTATAAAATCTCTTGCAGAAATTTTTCTTTTGCCTTCTACCTGGACTTCAAATATTTTTAATACGCCTTCTCCACATTTTACTGAGAAACTGTCGTTGCCAACCGAAACTATCGTTCCTGAAGGTTCGTCGAAATATTCGTCTTCTGGTACTGTCCTGAAGATTTTTAAAATTTTCCCCCTGAAGTATGTCCTTGCACCAGGTACTGGTGAAAGTGCTCTTATCAGATTGTGCAATTCAGTATTTGTTTTTTGCCAGTTTATTTGTTCTTCTTCTTTTGAGATTTTCTTTGCATAGCAGCCTTTACCTTTTTGCTTTTCACCTTTGCACCCTTCGTTTTTTATTTTTTCCATTGCTTTTACAAGGAGGTGTGTTCCAATGGAAATTATTTTCTTTTCTACGTCTTCTTTTGTTTCAAGCAATTCTATTTTGAACGGTTCTGAAAGGATAATATCACCTCTATCGAGTTTTTCTGAAACCGTTATTACACTTACAGCGGATTCAGTAATTCCATCCATTATTTGTCTTTCTATGGGTGCAGCACCTCTATACATAGGGAGTTTAGATGGATGAATGTTTATTGCACAGGGAACGAGTTTTAAAATTTCTGACGGTATGATCCTTCCATAAGAAACAACAACAAAAAGGTCTGGTTGCACATTTTTGATTTCTTGTGCAACACCTTGATCAAGTGTATCTGTTGCAATGAATTTTATATTCAATTTTTCAGCAGCTTCTTTTACAGGATTTGGTAAAAGTTTTTTTCCCCTATTTTTTTTCCTGTCAGGGGAGGTTATTACAAGTACTGTTTGGTTGGCTATGGTGTTTAAGAATGGAACAGAAAATTTAGAAGAGCCGAAGAAGACAATTTTCATTTTTTAAACCTCTCTAAAAGTTTATCGGGTAGCTCGTATCCTTCTTCCACTTCAAATTTGTCAATCTCGTCAATATAATCAGTGAAAAGAATACCTTTTAAATGATCTATTTCATGTTGAAACACGCGGGCTTTGAACCCTTTTACTTTCAACACAATCCTTTTTCCTTTTAAATTAATTGCTCTAACTATAACTTCTTCTGCTCGCTGAACCGGTGCAAATACACCTGGCACTGAAAGGCACCCTTCTTCTCCAACTTCTTTACCTTTTTTTTCAAGGATTTCCGGATTTATCAATACTCCCTTATCGTCGTCAAGTTCATAAACAAACAGTGCTATGGGTACTCCAACTTGTGATGCAGCAAGGCCAACTCCTTGAGGCTCATTTGAATGCATCGTTTCGAACATTTTTTTAGTAAGAGTAATAATCTCTTTATCTATATTTTTAACCTTTTTTGCTTTTTTCCTTAATACAGGATTGCCATAAGTTACCACTTTCATACTTTTATACTTCCTTTCCTTAAAATATTAATTTCTCCGTTATGGCAATCAACAACGGTTGATGCCATTCCACTCATTTTTACATTATATCCAAAATCAAGATAATAAACAGAATTTTTGAATGCATTTTCAATGCTTTCCCTGTTTTCAAAAGGTGGCTCGCCGGAAATATTTGCACTGGTTGCAACAAGTGGAAAGTCAAGCAATGACAAAAATTCTTGTAGTTTTCTAAATTTTGGAACACGAACTCCTACAGTTTTTCCACATGTTAGAGGGGTTGTGTAAATGCAAGTTTTTGCTATTAAGATGCAGGTAATTGCACCGGGAAAGTATTTCTCGATTATTTCTAAAGCAGTTTTGTTAACAATCACATACTCAAAAATTTTCTCAATGGTTGGCAGTAAGATTGATACTGGTTTTTCATAATTTCTTCGCTTTAAATCAAAAAGTTTTTTTACCGCATTTTTATCAAAACCGTTTGCACCTATGCCCATAACGGTATCTGTTTTGAATGCAATTATGCCCCCTGACTTTAAAACTTCTATTGCCTTTTTCATTTTTTAACTCCTATTAGAAATCTATCTCTTCCTGTTAGATCTTTTAGTAATTTTACATTAGAAAATCCAATTTGTTTTATAATATTTAAAATTTTTCTTGCATTCCTGTAATCGATTTCTGTAATGAATGTTCCGCCATCTTTTAATAGTAAATAAGATTTTTTTGTGAGTTCGGGATAAATTTCCATTCCACTGATTCCTCCGTCCAATGCAATTTTAGGTTCAAACGGAATGTTTTTTAATTCTTTTTCCATAACATACGGTGGGTTTGTTAAAATTAGATCAAACTTTTCTTTACTCTTAAACTTTCTAAAATCTATATTGATAAATCTTGCTCTATTTAAAACGCCGATATTTTTTGCATTTTTCAATGCTATTTCAACTGCTTTCTTGGAAATATCTATTCCGATGCCGGTGGAGAGTTTGTTGTAAAAGAGAAATGAAATTAAAATACAGCCTGATCCTGTTCCAATATCAAGAATATGCACTTTCTCATTGTTTGCAATACTGAGTGCCTTTTCAACAAGGCTTTCTGTTTCTTGTCTTGGAATTAAAACACTCTCATTGATATAAAAGTCAAGATTCATAAACTCACGTTTATGTGTTAAATAAGGAAGTGGTATTCCACTTTCTCTTTTTTTTATCAGAGTAAAAAATTTTTCTAAAATTTCTTTAGAAACCTCTGTATCATATCTTGCAAATATGTATTCCCTGCTTTTTCCCATAACAAAAGAAAAAAGCACCTCAGCCTCAAGCAAAGATGCATCTGATACCTTTTCAAGTTTTCTTTTCCCGTTAAGGATTGCTTCTGATATTTTCACGTGCTATTTTCCTTTTTCTAACATCTCCAATCTTTCTTGTTGTTCCGCTTCAATTAGTGCATTGATGAGTTCATCAAGATTTCCTTCCATAATTTCTTCAAGATTGTAGAGAGACAAATTAATTCTGTGGTCTGTAACTCTTCCCTGTGGATAGTTGTATGTTCTAATTCTTTCGTTTCGATTGCCTCTACCAATTTGTGCCCTTCTTTGGGATATAACTTCCTGTTCTTTTTGTGTTCTATAAAGATCATACAGCCTTGCCCTTAAAATTCTCATTGCCTTTATTTTGTTTTGAAGTTGGGATCGTTCGTCCTGACAGGTTACCATTATACCTGTTGGTTTGTGGATTATACGGATTGCAGTGGCAACCTTTTGAACATTCTGTCCTCCGTGTCCACTTGAGTGATATATGTCTATTCTTAGATCTTCAGGGTTAATTTGAACGTCAACCTCTTCTGCCTCTGGCAGTACAGCAACTGTTGCAGTTGAGGTATGTATTCTTCCTGAGGCTTCGGTTTCTGGAACTCTCTGAACTCTGTGAACTCCGCTTTCGTATTTCATATGCTTGTAAACATCTTTCCCTGAAACGGAAAATACTATTTCTTTAAGTCCACCTATATCGGTGGGATGAGAATCCATTATTTCAACTTTCCAACCTTTCTTTTCGGCATAATTGAAATACATTTTGAAAAGATCGTGTGCAAAAAGTGCTGCTTCATCTCCTCCCACTCCAGCCCGTATTTCAACGATAATATTTTTCCCCTCCATAGGGTCTTTTGGAACAAGAAGTTTTTTGATGTCCTTTATGAGTTTCTCTTTTTCTTCCGAGAGTTCTTTTATTTCTGAAACTGCGAGTTCTTTCATTTCTGGATCACTTCCGTTTTTAAGTTCTTCTGCTTCCTCGATTTCTCTTTCTACAGTTTTCAATCTTCTGTAAAGTTCTACTATGTTGCCAAGTTCTTTGAACTCCCTGGAGTATTTTTTGAATAGTTCTGGATTTGAAATAATTTCTTTTTTTGAAAGTTCTTTTGATAGTGTTTCATATCTTTTTTCTATGCTTTTAAGTTTGTCTATCAACTTAATCACTCCCTGTTATCTGGTTTTCCTGCAACGTAGTGGTGTCTCCTGCATCTTGCTTCGTATTTTTCAGAAGCACCAATCATTATTACTGGATCGTTGTATCGTGCAGGTCTTCCATTAATCAATCTTTGAGTTCTTGTTGCATCTTCTCCGCATACGGTACAGATTGCGTGAAGTTTTTGTACTTCTTCGGCAATTGCAAGGAGTTTTGGCATTGGCCCAAACGGTTCGCCTCTAAAGTCCATATCAAGGCCTGCTATAATAACTCTAATACCTCTGTCTGCGAGAGCGTTTGCCACTTTTACAATCCCTTCATCAAAGAATTGCGCTTCATCTATTCCAACAACATCTGTGTCAGGAAGAACCTTTTCTGCTATTTCCGAAGAATCTTTCACTGGAATACCGGTAATTTTATCACCGTTGTGCGAGACAACGTCTATTTCTGAATATCGTGTGTCGATGGAGGGTTTAAAAACCTGGATTTTTTGCCTTGCAATTTTTGCCCGTTTCAGTCTCCTTATAAGTTCTTCGCTCTTTCCAGAAAACATACATCCAGTAATGACTTCAATTCTTCCCTGTCTATTATCTGTCTTCATCAAGTGCGATACTCCTTAAAAATTCGTCATTGGAACGTGTTTTCTTTAGCATTTCAATGAGGCGTTCCAGTGCTTCCTTTGAGGGTAGATCACTAATGAAACGTCTAAGTGCCCAAACTTTTTTGAGTTCTTCGGGAGTGTAGAGCAGTTCTTCCTTGCGTGTTCCCGATTTTTTGATATCGACTGCAGGAAATATTCTTTCTTCTGCAAGTTCTCTACTTAAAACTATTTCCATATTGCCTGTTCCTTTAAACTCTTCATATATTACCTGATCAAGTCTTGAACCTGTGTCAATTAGAGCAGTTGCGAGAATTGTAAGACTGCCTCCATTGAGAATATTTCGCGCTGCCCCTAAGAATTTTTTTGGTCCTTTGATTGCTGAAGGATCGAGCCCTCCGGAGAGTGTTTTTCCTGTGTTCGAACTTAAAAGGTTGTACGCTCTGGTAAGTCTTGTAATTCCATCGAGCAAAATCATAACATCGTTTCCTAATTCTACAAGTCTTTTTGCTCTCTCTAAAGCCAATTCCACTACACGAATATGGTTTTCCGGGGGTTGATCAAACGTGGAACTTATCACTTCTGCTGCAACGGACATTTTCATATCAGTAACTTCTTCAGGACGTTCATCTATCAGCAGAATCATAAGTTTTATATCTGGATAATTTTTTGCAACACTTCTTGCAATTTCTTTGAGTAGTGTTGTTTTTCCTGCTTTTGGAGGAGAAACAATTAATCCTCTCTGTCCTTTACCAAGGGGAGCAATAAGATCAATTACTCTTAGTGCAAGATTACATCCGGGAGTATCAAGTTTAATTCTTTCATTGGGATAGGTTGGTGTAAGATTTTCAAATACAGGTCTTCTAAAATAACCTACAATGTGTTTTCCGTTTATCGTGTTTACAGTAACAAGTGATGGATATTTTTCACTTTCTCTTTGCGGACTGTGAACTGGGCCTGCAACAAGATCCCCTGTTCTTAACCCAAATCGCCTTATAACAGGTGGTGAAACATAAATGTCTGAATAAGACGGGAAATAGTTTGCTCTTAAAAATCCGTATCCATCAGGATGAATTTCAAGTATTCCTTTAAACACCATGCTTGCTGGTGTATTAGATGTTTCTGTTGATTGTCTCTGTGTGTTTCTCTGCTGTGCGGTGCGTGGAGTTTTTTGTGAAGGTTGTTTTGTTTGCGACGGCTTTGCTCTTGTTGTTTTTTGTGCTTGTTGTGATTTTTCCGTTTTTGCCGATTCCTCCTTTTTGAGTTCTTGAATTCTGTTCCAGACCTGTTCTATTAGTTCTTTTTTTCTGTAGTGTGTGTAATTTTTTACTTTTATCGCTTGTGAGATTTTATAAAGTTCACGAGCAGTTTTGTTTGATATATCCTCTTTTGTTAGTCTAAGGATTTCTTCGTTTAGTTCACTCATTTTTTCTTTCCCTCCATAATTTTTTCTATTTCTGCATCGATATAATTCAGCAATTCTTCAGTTCTATGTTTGATAGAATCTGCTTTCTCTTTCATATCTTTGCAAAATTCTTCATCTTTTATATATTTAACGTTTATCATTACGTTGTAATAAGCACCTTTCAGTGCAGAACGAGCCATTAGTGCTGAAACACCTATGTCGGACACGACAGATCCCGGAACGAATGCCATAACATCTTTTGCAATCAGGACAGTTTCGTGAACCACTTCCATCGTTTTTAGTGGAGTAAGTGCTGCAGATTTTAATGCAATCTGAATTTTTGATTTCCTTTCTTCTTTTGCTTCTTTTGTGTTTTTCGGAAGTTTATAGGCTTTCATAACTTCATCAAAAGCCTCTGCATCTTTATCCATAAGTGCGAGAAATTCCTTTGATTTTCTATCACACTCTTTTGTGTGAGACTGCATTTTTAAAACAATTGATTCATCTGTGATTTTTCTAATTGAAATTCTCATTACCATTGAAAGTAATGAGGCACTCATTGAACCTGCAAGTGCCGATGCTGTACCACCACCTGGCGTAGCTGAATCGGAAGCAAGTTTTTCTGTAAAATCACGGATCTTGAGATCGGCAAACATAAAAATCACCTCTTTCTGAATTTGATTACATACTTTAAAAATTTACTAAAATCTCTTAAATGCCCCCCTTGTGATACGGATTTTAAAACAGCGTCACAATTTACAATTTTACTACCAGCAAGAACATCCACCCCATAATCAAATAGTACATCGCTCATTATTACGGATGGACCTATAAGTATTGTATAAGATTTTTCGGATAATTCAAGCAGCCTTTTATAACTTTTATTGGTAAATGTACTGCCAGTTATTACTGTTATGTCCGATTGGGGTATAATGAATTCTGCTGATTCTGGAGGGTAATCCCCTATTTGCATCTTTTTTTCTATGATTATTAGGCTCTTTGCTTTTTCTCTGATTTTATCCATTCGGGGAAAGTGCCCAACAAATACAACAGTTTTACCCTCTGATATTTCAGCAATATAATCCAATGCATTCATTTCTTTCCCATCCGGGTTAATTAAGGAATTTATTAAGGCAACACCTATTGCTGCTTCTGTGGGATTCCATGAACTCGAAAACTGTTTTGCAATTTCTTTTGCGCTTTTTCCTATAAGTTCACCAGAGAACCTAACAAACATTCTATAAGGTTCTTGAAATGTTAAACTTAGCCCACAATTTTTACTTTTAACGACACTCCAGAATGCCCCAACCCTAACATCTTCAATTGGAAAATCGGGAAGTGTGTCTATGATTTCTTCGAATAATTTCATACACGTATTATATTAATGAGAACGAGATTTCAGTCAAGCATTTCGACATTTTTTAAGAAGTTTTTAGTAAAGTGGCGCTGTTTTAATTATATACGGGTGTTTTTCATGAGTTAACATTTTGGTATAATTTAAAACATGAAAAAAGAAATTTTGCTTTCAAGGACGTTTCATTTCGATGCTGCGCATAAGGTTGTGGATTACAATGGTAAGTGTGAAAATTTGCATGGTCACACCTATTTTTTAAAAGTTGCAATAAGTGGAGCACTTAAAGAAAACGGTATGGTTTTGGATTTTGCGATTCTTAAAAGAGAGGTTAATAAACTTGTTGAGAAATATCTTGATCATAAGTACCTTAATGATCTATTTGAAAATCCTACTACAGAGAACATTGCGATCTTTATTTTTGATAAATTAAATAAGCGATTTGCGAAATATGGTTGCAAAGTAAGGGAAGTAAGTTTGTCGGAGGGCTCGAATAATACAGTTTCGGTTATGGAAAAATGAGAGATATACAAAACGAAAAAGATCCGAGAAATATACCTTTAAAACGTGTTGGAGTAAGTGATATACAGTACCCAATACGTGTAATGGACAAAGCAAACGGTTCGCAACATACCGTTGCGAAAATTAATATGTATGTTGATTTACCAGAAGAATTCCGCGGAACCCATATGAGCAGGTTTCTTGAAGTATTAAATAGGCACCGTTGCAATATGACCATTAAGAATATAGAGAATGTTTTAGATGAAATGAAGCACGTTCTCAAAGCAACAGAAAGTCATATTGAGGTACGATTCCCCTATTTTATAATGAAAAAAGCACCTGTTTCTGGAATTGAAAGTTTTATGAACTACCAATGTGCATTTATTGCATCAAAAAGAGATAAGATGGATTTTATTCTGGAAGTAAAAACACCAGTCCACAATCTTTGTCCTTGTTCTAAATCAATAAGTAAATATGGAGCACACAACCAACGTGGAATTGTAACAATCAAAATACGGATGAAAAAACTCGTATGGATTGAAGAAATAGTTGAAATAGCAGAGAAATCTTCAAGTGCACCACTCTATTCGCTGTTAAAAAGAGAAGATGAGAAGTTTATAACGGAAAGATCTTATGAGAATCCACGCTTTGTTGAAGACGTTGTACGAAATGCTACGCTAATGCTTATGAAAGACAAACGAATTACATACTTTTCTGTCGAAGCAGAAAATTTTGAGAGCATTCATAACCACAATGCCTATGCATTCTACGAGTTAAATAAAGAAAAAGAGGCAAAATAAATTAGTCCATTTACTACAAAAAATATTCCTAACCATATTTTTGTAAAGTTATAGAAGAATTTTTCGGGGAACATCTCTATAAGTTTTGTACTTGCTGGAAGTAGCCACAAAGAATTTCTGAAAAACAATTTGTGAAATACGATAAATGCTTTTGAAAAGTCAAACAGGGAAATAATGAATAATACGGCAACGAACACAATACCTGCAAATGCGACTTTTCTTAGTAAATCTATTCTGAATTTCACAAATTTCATGCAGATTATAAATAAAGGTATAGAAACAATGAATAACATAAAGAAAAATCTTATGAGATTTTTGACGTCCGCCATATGTAAAATTTCGTCCTTCGTGAAAAATCCATTTATTTTTCTCCCATTACTGTCTTTTATTGATATGAATTTAGAATTGTTAAAGAAATAATTTATTATCTGCATTGTGTAGTTTACGTACTCTGTTTCAGAGAGTTGGGAAAACTTTATTTCTGCAATTGTGTTGTATTGGAGTTTGTAAAAGGGCTTGCAGAAAAGTAAGCCAAAGAATATTCCTGATAGCAGGATTATGAAAAGGAAGATTCCAGACATATATTTACATATCTTCATAGAGCATTTCCCCTAATAGAAGAATAGCACCTTTTTTGCTTAGCGGCTTGTTATCATTTCCACATTTTGGAGAGTATATACATGATGGACAACCATCTTCACAGGAACAACTTGCAACGGTATGGTATGCAGACTCCAGAAGTTTGTCAAATTTTGTAAATCCTTCTTCTGCGAGTCCAACACCGCCTTCTGCACCGTCGTAAACAAAAATTGTTGGTCTTCCTGTATCCGGGTGAAGCGGATGGGAAACACCGCCTACATCTCTTCTATCGCAAACGACTATAAGTGGCATCATAGCGACGAGCAGATGTTCTGTGGCATGAATACTTCCAGGAATTTCTTCTTCTGAGTCTATAATTTTCTTTTCCACATTTTCAGAGATGGGAAACCAAAATGCTTTCGTTTCAAACTCTGTTTCTGGAAGTTCTACTTCTTCTGCGCCAATCTTTTGATCTGTGCCATACTGTTTTCTTATAAATCCCACAACTCTTTCTGAGACTTTAACTTCACCAAAGAATAGACGAGTGCCAAAAATATTTTTTTCATTCATCACTTTTATTACTTCTATTCTATGGATCGAAAGGGAATCTGTATAGTAATTTACCTTCTTCTTTTTTAGTAATGCGTATTTGTTTGAAAGATTTAATTCTTCTACGACGTAAGTTTCAGCCCTGTGAAGATAAACTGCTCCTTTAAATGTTTCCTCTAATGCACGTTTTAACGATATTCGTTCAAGCACTTCTCCTGTATCTTTGTTAATAAGGGAAATTTCCTGTCCACCGCTTCCTCTTATATCGGTGTTTGCTGCAGGGAAATCTCTTAGTGCATAATACAACCTTTTTCCTCTTTTTTCGAGAATTCCTTCTCTTTCAAAGTTGTCAATTATAGGGATTGCATTGCTCCCAAAATAGTCTTTGTCAAGTTCTGTCTCTATGGGTATTTCCAGTGCAGCGCATTTGAGATGCGGAGAAAGGATATAAAAGTTTGCAGGGTTTATTGATATATCCTCAAAGTTTTTTCTGAATAAGTAATCTGTATCTTTTACGAAGTATTGATCAAGTGGGTTTGAAGAAGTTATAAATATTGTTAACGATTCTCCTTTTCTTCCGGAGCGGCCTGATTCTTGAAATAGACTTGATATGGTTCCAGGGTATCCAATTATCACTGTTGCATCGAGGTCTCCTATATCAATTCCAAGTTCAAGCGCATTCGTTGTAACTACAACTGTAAGTTCACCATTTTTTAATTTCTTTTCAATTTCTCTCCTTTCTTCCTTTAAGTATCCTGCCCTGTATGATGCAACAAGTTCTCTTTTATTTGGGGGAAGTGTGCTTTTTAAATATTTTGTTATGAGTTCAACTCCCTGTCTTGAACGTGCAAATGCTATTGTTCTGATATCATTTTGAATGAGCAATTTTAAAACCCATACAGCCTCCCTGTATAGACTTCTTCGTGTATTTGTTTTTTTGTCGACAAGCGCTGGGTTAAAAATAACAAATGATTTTCTATTTGGGGGAAATTCAAAGTCTTTTATTATTTCAAAATTTTCTCCTATGAGGTTAAAAGAAAACTTTTCTGGATTTCCTATTGTTGCAGAAGCGAGTAAAAATTGAGGGTAGGCGCCGTAGAAGTTTGATATTCTTCTTAACCTTCTCATTATTTCAGAAACATGTGTTCCAAGAATTCCGTTGTAATAATGTGCCTCATCAATTACTACAAATTGTAAGTGCTGAAAAAATCTTGCCCAGTTTGAATGATTTGGTAGAATTCCTAAATGCAGTAGATCCGGGTTTGTTATTATGAGTCGTGCATTTTTTCTGAGAAAGGCTCTTCCGCTTTGTGGAGTATCTCCATCATAAGTTCCGAATATAAATTTTTCTTTTATAATTTTGTCGAGTTTTTCTTTTTGATCTCTTGCAAGTGCCTTTGTTGGGTATGAGTAAAGGGCCGTTGCCTTCCTGTTCTTAAATAAAAAATCAAGAACCGGTATGTTGAATGCAAGAGTTTTTCCGGTAGAGGTGCCACTTGATACAAAAACATTTTTTCCTTCTTTTAACTTTTCATAAGCCTTTTTTTGATGTGGATAAAGTCCTGAAATGTTATTTTCTTTAAAGTAAGCGAGGAGTTCTTCTGAAAGGTCGCCTGGAAAATTTACAATGGGTATGGAATCGCCTCGAATTTCTCTGATGCTTACAATTTGGCCTGCATAGTTTTTGTTTGCTTTGATTTTGCTAATTATTTCAGAAATCATAGTAGAATTATATCTCAAAAATTTTTTTAATAAAACGTTTACATTCTTTTTTAAACACTCTCAAATAGAGAGTGCTAAAAATCTCTCAAAAAACTATTGACAACGCTATTGAGTTGAATATAATATCATTAGCACTCGAAACTAAAGATTGCTAAATTATACGAAAGGAGGCTGAAATATGGCTAATAAAATAGTACCTATCGGAGATAGGATTGTAGTAAAAATAGAAGAAAATGAAGAAAGGACAAAATCCGGGATTGTCCTTCCTGACACTGCGAAAGAAAAACCGCAGAAAGGCAAAGTTGTTGCCGTTGGTTCTGGAAGGCTTCTTGACAATGGTAAAAAAGTTGAACTTGAAGTAAAGGTGGGGGATACTGTAATTTTCTCAAAGTATGCTGGTACCGAAATTAAACTCGACGGGGAAAAGTATTTAATTCTCTCTGAAAGCGATGTCCTTGCGATTCTCAAATAAGGAGGTGAAAAGATGGACGCAAAACAGATTATATTTGGAACTGATGTAAGAAAAGCGGTACAGGAAGGTGTTGATAAATTAGCAAATACTGTTAAGGTAACACTTGGTCCTAAAGGAAGGCATGTTGCCCTTGAAAGGAAATTTGGTTCTCCGCTTCTTTCAGATGACGGAGTTACGATTGCAAAAGAAATTGAACTTAAAGATCCCAATGAAAACATTGGTGCACAACTTGTAAAAGAGGTTGCATCAAAAACTGAAGACGTGGCAGGCGATGGCACAACCACTGCAACGGTGCTTGCCCAGGTAATGATTGATGAAGGTGTCAAAAATGTTACTGCAGGCGCTGATCCTCTCCTGCTTAAGAAAGGAATGGATAGGGCTGTTGAGGTTGCAGTTGAAGAGATGAAAAAACTCAAAAAGGAAATTTCTTCCAAAGAAGAAATTGCGCAAGTAGGAACAGTTTCTTCTAAAATTCCAGAAGTTGGAAAAGCAATTGCTGATGCAGTAGACAAAGTTGGAAAAGACGGAGTAATTACAGTAGAAGAATCACAAGGTCTTGGGCTTGAAGTAAAAACGGTTGAAGGTATGCAATTTGATAGGGGATATATTTCTCCTTACTTTGTTACAGATCCTGATAGAATGGAAGTAGAATTAAAGGATCCTTACATTGTTATCACAGATAAAAAAGTTTCCTCTATTCAGGATTTCCTTCCGCTACTTGAAAAAATCGTTCAGAAAGGAAAGCCATTCCTTCTCATTGCAGACGATGTAAGCGGTGAAGCTCTTGCAACGCTTGTGCTTAATAAAATTAAGGGAACGTTTACTTGCTGCGCAGTTAAAGCGCCAGGTTTTGGTGACAGAAGAAAGGCAATGCTTCAGGATATCGCAATTCTTACTGGTGGACAGGTTATTTCCGAAGATTTAGGTCTTAAGTTTGAAAGTGTTACTCTTGATATGCTTGGAAGAGCAGATAGTGTGAAAGTTGATAAAGACAACACAACAATTGTTGGTGGCAAAGGAAAGAAAGAAGATATTGAGGCAAGAATAAAACAAATCAAAGATCAGATTAAGACTACTACCTCAAGTTACGATAAGGAAAAACTTGAAGAGAGACTTGCAAAACTTTCTGGTGGTGTTGCAATTATTAAAGTTGGTGGTGCAACTGAAACTGAGATGAAGGAAATGAAACACAGAGTAGAAGATGCAGTTTCTGCAACTAAAGCAGCACTTGCTGAAGGTATTGTAGCAGGCGGTGGAACTGTATTTGTAAATGTGATTCCTGCGCTTGACAGGATTAAGGCGGAAGGCGACGAGAAAACAGGAATTGAGATTGTTAAAAAAGCACTCAAAGAACCTGTTAAACTCATTGCAGAAAATGCAGGCTATGATGGAATTATTGTACTTCACAAAGTAATGGAATCTGACAAAAATGTTGGATTTAACGCCGAAACTGGAAAGTATGAAGATATGTTTAAAGCAGGAATTATTGACCCATTGAAAGTTGTAAGAAGTGCTTTACAGAACGCTGAAAGCATTGCTTCGCTCTTACTTAGCACTGAGGCAATGGTAACAAGCATTCCGAAAGAAGAAAAACCAGCGCCAGCACCTCAGTATCCTGAATATTAATACAGATTTTAGAATGTATCAATCAAATGCCCTGCGAGAATTCGCAGGGCATTTCTTATTTGTTTTGATGTAAATTATTTAGAGTTTACCTGTTTGATACCCAGCGGGGATATATTTGTCCCCAGTTAGTTCTGTTGTCAAATCCCAGCAGGGATTTTTGATAGTTTGTTTTTAGAACTGAAAATTCGTAAATGATCCCTTGTGTGAAATGTTTTTGAACATTTATTGCAACTGAAACTCCAACTGTTCCTCCAGATGGTCCATAGTTTATTCCAATGGTGAAGACTACGCCAGGTGTGTTATAATATTCGTTAACTCCATCTAAATAAAAATCGTGCTTT
Organism: uncultured Caldisericales bacterium; assembly: GCA_964465465.1. GTDB lineage: Bacteria > Caldisericota > Caldisericia > Caldisericales > Caldisericaceae > AUK232. The sequence continues at coordinate 1,150 of CAYXJW010000074.1, read as the reverse complement.
GCTCCAGCAACACTTCCTACGTATAATCTATTTCCAGAAATATATGAAGGTGGGTTTGGAATGTATCCTCCAAATACACTTCGTGCACTTAAAATATTTTCCGGGTAAATTGTTTCACGGTAATTAACAAATGTTCCATAACTCGTATAAACAACTGTTTTTTCTCTTTCATAGCAATATCTTACCTGAGATTTTAATTGTGCAGAGGATCCGTTTTGCAGCATACCTGTTTGAAAATTTCCCAGAACCGGAGTAGCAACTGCACCGTTATCACCCCATGCTCCGTATATAGGAACGTTTGAGGCAGTTCTATACACAGATTGAATATACGCTATTGCTCCGTTTTTGAAAATTGTTTGTGTTCCTTCTCCTTTTGTAGAATAAATATAGCCCAACCTTGTTTCTTCGATAAAATGTTGAACATCTTCAATTACTGAAGAACCACCACCCCATTCCATTGGTTGCGTAGAATTGCCTATACGTTTGAATTGTGTTTTTTGCATTTTAATTGTAATAGTTTTGTGGATAAAAGGCTTGTTCGGTATGATAGATATTATTTGAGAGCCTATTAAATTTTGCCTGGGAGACATTACTACGATTTGAAAACTTACAGGAACAAACGTGTAGGTATACTTTGGCTTTCCTGTTTTGTCAAATCCTGTGAATTTAGTATCTATCCATGATGCACGAACTTTTTCGGTTAAAGAACTTTTGTAAGGCATTACTGGACTACTGAATCCCTTTTTAACGTTATTTAAATTTCTTATTATCAAAAATTCTGGTGTTATTTGTTTTCCTTCTGTTTCAGATATGATATGAATCTGAAGTGATGAAATTGCTTCGTTGAATGCAAGTGCCTGTTGAAATTCTCTGGTTGCAAAGTAGTTCCTTGTGGGTATAAATGTTAGAATAAGCAAAGCAGAAATTATAATTATCGTTGTCCATAATTTTTTAGTGTTTTTCATAATCTTTTCTCTTTTCTTATCCATTGTTAGTTTAATTTTTTTCACAAAATTTGCAAATAGTTTTCCATTTGCAAAGTGGCTTTATCAGGAAGAGGTTCTGAAACGAGAAGGATAATTGCTTTTAGGGGAGTGGAGTTTCTGTTTCAGAATATGCAGAGAATATTACTCTCTGTTCAATGTCATTC
>CAYXJW010000073.1:0-7430 GCA_964465465.1 uncultured Caldisericales bacterium | reverse complement strand
TAAATAAGTGTTTATCAGTATTTCTTATGCATACAACGAAACAATGCGGGTTTATTGAATTATAACCTTTAACATCATAAATCAACAAATCCTTTATTTATCCCATTCTCATTTTTCAACTTTTCCACACTCAAATTAAACTTTCAAAAAACATCAAACAAACGGCATAAGTTCGTAGAAAAGCAGGATTTATCAAAGGTTTTTGGTATTTGTCCAATTTCATTGGGCAGTTTAAAGCAAAACTTTACGAAATGGAGATCTTTCTGGATATAAAAAGAGTGTATTTTGCAATCGCTTTTTGTTTTTGCTTATTTTCGTATAATATAAAAATTTTTAGTCGGAGAGGAGTGAAGAAATTATGAAAGTGCCAAAATGTATGAGTACACAGCACCCGGATAATGTAAGTTTTCCGTTTTTTACGGATAGTAGTGAATTAGGTGGTGAAGATGAAATAAAAGAAGCATATTATGTGTTCTCGCATTTAGGTTGCGATGAACAGATGTGGGATTATGAAGGAAAAGAAGTTGACAATTTTGTTGTGAAGAAACTCCTCACAAAATATCGCGGTTTTTTTATGGAGAACAAACTCGGGAAAGATGTGTTTATAACGCTAAGAGTTCCGAACCCGGAGGTGGAAAAAGCGGAGGCAAAAATCCTTCTCGAAACATTGGAAAGTATACCTCGTTCGTTTGATGCAGCAAGATTTTTTTACGGAGACGATGTTGTTCCCATATTTGAAGTAATTCTTCCGATGGCAACATCAGCAGAGTCTATAAACAGAATTTATACGTATTACAAAGAGTTTGTTTCGGGCAAACAGAATAAAATTGTTTCTGATATTAAAATCCGAGAATGGATTGGTCCGTTTTCACCAGAACAGATCAATGTAATTCCACTATTTGAAGATATGAACCACATTCTCAATGCAGCCGATACTCTTCGTGAATACATCAAGGGTAAGAATTTACAATACCAGAGAGTATTTCTTGCACGTTCTGATCCAGCACTAAATTATGGTTTACTGAGTGCCACGGTGATCAACAAAATTGCGTTGAAAAGATTTAAAAACCTTTCAGATGAAACTGGTGTAAAAATTTATCCCATAGTAGGTGCAGGCTCTTCTCCGTTCAGAGGGCATTTCAGCCCTGAAAACGTGGAAAACGTGCTGAAAGAATATGCTGGTGCGTACACATTTACGGTTCAGTCTGCGTTTAAGTATGACTATGCACCTGATATTGTTAAAAAAGCAATAACAAAAGTAAAAAATGCAAATGAAGAAGATCCACAGGATTTCGACGAAGAAAAAATAATGAACATCGTAAAGAAATATTCCTCTGTTTACAGATCGCAGGTGTCTGAACTTGCAGCAATTATAAACAGAGTTTCAAAATATATCCCCGGAAGAAGAAAAAGAAAGCCGCACGTTGGACTTTTTGGCTATTCTCGTGGAGTAAACGGTGTAAAACTTCCCCGTGCAATAAAGTTTACAGCAGCAATGTATTCAGTGGGATTTCCACCAGAACTTCTTGGTTTGAATGCACTCACAAAAAAAGAGTATGAATTTGCAAAAACGGTTTACATTAATTTTGAAAGAGACTTACGTGCAGCGCTCAAATTTTATAATCCAGACTCTCCGTTTGTTCCTGCTGAAATAAAAATGAAAGTGAAAGAATTTTTTGGGGATTTCGAAACGCACAAACTTCACAGAGAAACCACAAGTTGCATTCTGAAATCCCTTGCCGAAAACCGCACTGAGAATCTTTCGGAATTTGTTATAAACGCTGCAAGTTTCAGAAAATTTCTTGGATAGCGCTTTTCATATTTTGTTCATAAATAAATTTTAGTATTGCTTAAAAGGTATAAATCGATATAATATTTCGGATTGGGCGAAATATTTTTGAAAGGAGTTGAATGATATGGACGAAATCAGAGCAATTGAACAGGAATATTTAAAAAAAGATATTCCCGATTTCCACGTAGGCGACACGGTAAGAGTGCACGTTCGTATAAAAGAAGGAAATAAGGAAAGAATTCAGGTTTTTGAAGGAACCGTTATTGCAAGAAAACATGGTGGAATAAATGAAACCTTTACTGTAAGGAAAAATTCTTACGGAGTAGGTGTTGAAAGGGTTTTCCCTGTTCACTCTCCCATGATCAAGAAAATTGAAGTTAAAAGATTGGGAGACGTAAGAAGAGCAAAACTCTATTACCTTAGAAGCAGAGTAGGTAAAGCGCAGATCGTTAAGGAGAAGAAGGCGACCAACAAGTGAAGGAGTTAAAAAGCTGGATTTTAATTATAATTCTGGCTTTTGTAACCGCTTTTCTCGTGAGGACTTACGTTATTCAACCTTACAGGATTGAGATGACATCGATGATGTCAACTCTCCATCCTAACGATCTTGTTTTGGTTGATAAACTTTCATATAAACTTCATCCTCCAAGACGGGGAGATGTCGTAATTATTATTCCTCCAACGGATAAAAAAGAAAGGTACATAAAGCGAATAATTGGCTTACCGGGAGAAACAATTTCTATTAAGAACGACAGGGTTTATATAAATGGTAAACCGTTGAATGAACCTTATATGCATTCTCCTATGCCACAAAATATGCCTCCTACAAAAATCCCGAAGGGGTATGTATGGGTAATGGGGGATAACAGGAGTGTGAGCCTTGATTCACGGTATTTTGGGCCCGTTCCTATAAAAAACATTATAGGGAAGGCAATTTGTGTGTATTGGCCCTTCTCACATATAGAAAATCTCGATGCGTACAGTGGAGAAAAACCAGGACCATAAGATTGTAATAGGGGTTGATGAAGCAGGAAGAGGGCCACTTGCTGGCCCGGTTGTTTCGGGAGCAGTGGTTATTACGGAGAAAATAGAGGGAGTTAAGGATTCAAAAAGCCTCTCCGAAAAACAAAGGGAGGCTTTGTTTAATTCAATACTAAATAGGTGCGTTGCGTTTGGAATAGGGTTAAGCACACCTGAAGAGATCGACAAACTTAATATATTGAACGCTTCCCTACTCTCAATGAAACGTGCAGTTTTTTCTCTTTTTATAAATATGAAAAACAAAAATATGGAAATTCCAGAGAATTTTATTGTGTTGGTTGATGGCAACCGCAAGATAAAAGATTTTCCGTTTCCTCAGAAAACAATAGTAAGAGGAGACAGCAAAATTTATGAAATAAGTGCTGCCTCGATTATTGCAAAAGTGGTGCGGGATAGAATGATGTGCACCTTTGCAAAGTTTTATCCACAGTATGACTTTTGCAAAAACAAGGGATATCCAACTTTGGCACACAAAAAGGCTGTGAAACTCTACGGTCCATCTCCCATTCACAGGCTAACATTCAGGGGTGTAAATGAACAAACGCTCTTTGGGTAATCAAGGAGAAGAAATTGCAACGCAGTTTTTGAGGAAGAAAGGAATTCGCATTCTGGAAAGAAATTTCAGAACTCCATATGGAGAAATTGATATTATAGGAACTGACGGAAGAAAAATCCATTTTATTGAAGTTAAAACAAGGAGAAGTGAAAAATTCGGTAAACCTTTTGAGGCTGTAAACAGGAAAAAGTTGCAGCACATCAAAAATTCAGCGATGTTTTACTTAAACGGAAAGGATACTGATTTTGAAATAGACGTGATTTCTGTTTTAATAGATAATAGTGGGAAAGAGAGGATTGAATATATTGAAAATATTTATTGATATGGCTGGGGCGGAAGGATTCGAACCTTCGGTGACGGATCCAAAGTCCGTTGCCTTACCGCTTGGCTACGCCCCAACGCTATACTATTTTATGAATAAAAGGAGAGATGTCAAGTGGCAAAAAGTAAAAACGAAGTAAAAATAATTCCTCTTGGAGGAATAGGAGAAATAGGAAAAAACTCAACACTCATCGAAGTTAACGGTGATTTGCTGTTGATTGACTGTGGATTTAAATTTCCTTCATCTGATATGCCCGGAATTGATTTTATCATACCGGACTACTCTTATTTAAAAAAGAAGAAAAAACATCTCAAAGGGATAGTTTTAACACACGGACATCTGGATCACATTGGTGCGTTGCGTTATCTTCTTGAAGATGTAATGCCGCCATTTATTGCAGGTTCACCAATCACTTTGGGGCTTGTAAAAAGCAACCTTCCAGAGAGAATTAAAAGCCAGATAAATTTCAGGGAAATAAAAAATAGAGAGCGCATAAAAGCAGGTGCTTTTGATATAGAGTTTATCCGGGTAACGCACAGCATTCCAGGGAGTTTCGGAATAGCAATAAGAACTCCAGAGGGAATTATTTTCCATACAGGTGATTACAAAATTGATAAAACGCCTGTTGACGGGAAAAAAATGGATACAGAACGTTTAAAGAGGTTGAGTGAAGAGGGAATTGTTGCCTTGCTTTCGGATAGCACAAATGCCGATGAAAGCGGATTTACTGGATCAGAATCTTTAATAGGAAAAAATCTTATACCGATTTTTAAAAAGTCGAAAGGGAGAATTATTGCAGCAACATTCTCGACGAATATTCACAGAATTCAGCAAATTGTTAATGTCTCTGCACGTTTTGGAAGAAAAGTTGTTTTTGACGGAAGAAGCCTTGTGGAAACTGTAAAAATATCAAAGAAACTTGGATATATAAAGATTCCAGAAAATATTGAAGTGGAACTTTCCGATATCTCCACACTTCCTAAGAAGAAAATAACACTTATTACAACCGGTACACAGGGCGAACCGATGTCAGGGCTTGTGCGTATTGCAAATGGAATGCATAATGGAATAGGTATTACAAAAGGTGATACAGTTATTGTATCTGCTGATCCAATTCCGGGGAATGAAAGAGTTGTTTCAGACACGATTAACAAACTTTTTAAACTCGGTGCAGATGTGTATTACAGGAAGGAAGACGGTATTCATGTGTCTGGACACTGCTCACAGGAAGATATTCGCTTTATGCTCAAACTTACAAAGCCTAAATATTATATCCCTGTACATGGAGAGTACAGACACCTTGTGTTTGCACGCAAAATTGCAGAGAGTGAAGGCATTAGCAAAAAGAATGTTTTTATTCTGGAAAATGGGCTCGGTGTTCGCATATCAAATGGGAAAATGAAAAAGATTCCACGAGTTAAGTCTGGAAGCATCGTGGTAGAAGGAAAATCTTTAATTCCGTTAAAGGGAAATGAAGATATGCCTGTATTTGCAGAGAGAAAAGAAATGGGAAATAAAGGCTTGCTTTTTGCTGTGGTAGTGCTCAGTAAAAATGGGAAAGTTAAGAAACCTGTTCATGTCGAAACGCGTGGCATAATGCTTTCAAAGGGCACTGAAGGTGAGGTTGTGAAATCGATCAAGCAGAAAGTAGTTGAAACTGTTGAAAAATTTGCTAAAATAAAGCGGCAAGATGAGATAGAGAAAGAAATAGAGAAGGCGGTTAAAAAGTTGTTCAGGAAAAATTCCAAAAAATCGCCTGCAATTTTCCCTCTTGTCATAAAGGAAAAGAAGTAAGCGGAAGTGGCGGAATTGGCAGACGCGCTGGGTTCAGGTCCCAGTGGGCGATAAGCCCTTGGGGGTTCAAGTCCCCCCTTCCGCACCACGTTTATTCTTTATTTTTAAAAGGTATTTGTAATAAGCTATTGCAGTAAAAATTTCAACTAGGAGGGAGAAATGATTTTTCCAGAGGGGAACTGTTTGAAGGTCACCATAGGAATAATTCTGTTGGTAATTTTGTTTAGTTTGTTTTCGTCTTTTTATACAGATGGCAGTGCAAAATCTGTATTTCAACCGGTTTGGCCGATGTATCGGTATGATGCACAACATACTGGCAGATGCTCTTATGAAACAAAGGAAAAAGGAATTGAGTATTGGGGATTTAAAACTAAGGGATTAAACCACTCTTCACCAGTAATTGGAGCAGATGGAACGATTTATGTAGGCTCAGAAGATAATTACTTATATGCGCTTAACCCAGATGGAACTTTAAAATGGAAGTATAAAACAGGTAATAAAATTTTTTCCTCACCAGCCATAGATTCAAGCGGTACGATATATGTAGGTTCAATTGACAATAACTTATATGCGCTTAACCCAGATGGAACTTTAAAATGGAAGTATAATACTGGAAGCGAAATTTATCATTCTTCTCCAGCAATTGCCTCAAACGGCGTCATATATATAGGCTCAGGAATTAGTTTATATGCGCTTAACCCAGATGGAACTTTAAAATGGAAGTATACACCACGGTCTCATTCTAAGGTATATTCTTCACCAGCCATTGATTTCCATGGAACAATATATGTAGTTTTCAATGATGGTTATCTCTATGCATTAACACCGTGGAATAGTCTAAAATGGCGCTCTCCGTTGGGAAATGTAAGTGAGTCCTCTCCAATTATTTCCAAGGATCGTTCAATATACGTAGGAACTCAAACCGGGTTGTGCGCAATTTCATTTTTTGGTGATTTTAAGTGGAGAATACCTATAATAACAGGGATTTCTTCTTCGCCAACGATCGGAGTTGACGGAACGATATATGCAACCTCACCATATCATATTTTTTATGCGTTTAAAACGATAAATTACGCTCCACCCATAGTATCTACAAATTCTGCAGTTAATACTACAGAGAGTTCTACAAGACTTCGCGGAGATCTTAAAAACTTAGGTGGTTATGCTTTATCAACTGTATATTTTCAATGGGGAAAAGATGTTAACTATGGAAATGAAACCCCACACAAAACTTTGCACTCACCGAAGATATTCTTTACAGATATTTCTGGTCTCTCTTCGCATACAACGTATCATTATCGTGCAGTTGCACAAAACACCTCTGGAACATCATATGGGAATGATATGACATTTACTACGAGTGCTGTTAAGCCATTTTTACCTCAAAATCTAATCCTCAGCCCTTCTATATCATCAATTGTTTTGAAATGGACTCCTCCAGCAGACAATGGTGGGTCTACTATAACTTCATATAGGATATATAGAGGAATATCATCAGGAACTGAGGAATATATTGCTTCAGTAAATAAGGATGTAACTACATTTACAGATAATTCTTCGTATCTTAAAGAAGGTGTAAGGTATTATTATTGTGTTACAGCGGTAAATTCGGTAGGGGAAAGTAATCCATCAAATGAGGTATCTGGATGGTTAGATGTTGTTATTATTTCTTCTGCTTATGGCCCTGGAACAATTACTCCCTCTGGATTGACAAATGTTCATTATTATGACAATGTAACATACACAATAACTGCAAACCCGGGACACAAGATTGCGAAAATACTTGTTGATGGAATCCCTGTACCAATAACAAATAGTTCCCAGATGACCTATACACTCAGCCATGTTAAGTCAAATCGTACAATAAGGGTATACTTTAAAAGTCCATCACATTCATATAAGGTATCTGCATCAGTTTCAGAAAG
>CAYXJW010000072.1:0-2907 GCA_964465465.1 uncultured Caldisericales bacterium | reverse complement strand
CTTTCTGAAACTGATGCAGATACCTTATATGAATGTGATGGACTTTTAAAGTATACCCTTATTGTACGATTTGACTTAACATGGCTGAGTGTATAGGTCATCTGGGAACTATTTGTTATTGGTACAGGGATTCCATCAACAGATATCTGAGCAATTTTATAACACCGATTTGCGGTTATTGTGTATGTGATAGAATTATCATAAGGAACTTCTGTCTTACCAGAGGGTGTTATACTTCCCGGTCCAAAAGTTTCGGCAGTCACTGTATATGTAAAGTACGCCTTTATTGTATGATCAGAATTGACACGACTGAATGTATAAGTCATCCGGGAACTATTTGTTATTGGTACAGGGACTCCGTCAACAAGTATTTTCGCAATCTTGTGTCCCGGGTTTGCAGTTATTGTGTATGTTACATTGTCATAATAATGAACATTTGTCAATCCAGGGGGAGTAATTGTTCCAGGGCCATAAGTCAATGCACTGATGGAATAAGTTGCTTCGTATGGTCTAAATGCGACTGTTGTAGAATAACCACCGCTTCCAGTAGTAAATCCACAGTAAGCATTAGAGGATTTTAACAGATCTGCTAAAGAAGAGTAACCGGGTAAAACGACGGAAATGTTATTCAATTTGTTGCCGTCCCAGTAAACTGTGATTTTGTTTGTTGATGGATCGTATTTGAATTCGAATAGATGAACGGAAGCAAAACTGTCCAACAAAAGTCCGTATGTTGGTGTAAGGAAGTTAACACTATTGTAGTATGTATTTGACGATGTTATTAAATCTCCTGAAAGTGTGTTATCTGTTTTTACGCATTCCCCGTTTATGTCGAGGCCTATGTGATGGTTGTTTACTTCAATTGAATTTCGGAATATGTCAAATTCTATCGCAAGGGAGTTGTGTAAGAGGTAATTCTCTTCTCCGCATACATTCAAGTCTCCTTGGTTTCCTCTGCTGTAACCTAATAATCCCCCGTTCCAGCCTAATAGATGTGGAAGGTTTTGAGTGTTTGGAGCAAGAGGTTGTAGAACAAAAGTGAATCCATCTGCAACCGCAAAACTATTTACCCGCATTCCAATGAAAAATTTTAAGTCAACTGGTCGTGTTATATCGATTGGAGTTTTGTTCCATACTGAAGCAGAACTGTGTAGTTTATTATCAAGTAGTTCAACAAATCCGTGTGTGCTTTGCCTTGCATAGATAAGATTATTAACCTGTGGTGATGAAGGAATAGTTAGATCAAGATGACATGCCGCTTGGTAATCCCCGATTTCATAGACTCCTACCCAGTTATTCCACCAATAACTGAGATCAGTTCCATATGTGGGACTCACAGGTAGGAGGATCACAGAAATGATAAAAAACGTTAACGTCAAGATGGTGATCGTTATTTTTTTCATTTTACTTCCCTCCTCAATATTTTTATAATTACTTACATTATAGCACCATTTTTTAGAAAATCAATATGATAATGAAAATTTTCATAGCGTTTTTTTATGTCTTTATTAAAGGTCATAATTTTTAGTATTAGCTTTGCAATTAATTCTATAATGTATTATAATATATTGACTGAACGGTCAGTCAAATATTAAGCAGGAGGTTTTATGAAAAAAGATAGCAAGAAACAAGTTATTATGGAGATTGCAACGGAACTTTTTTTAAAAAACGGTTTTGAGCGCACGTCGGTTGAAGCAATTACAAAAAAAGTCGGTATAGCGAAAGGGAGTTTTTATACATATTTTGATTCAAAAGAAGAATTATTGCGTGAAATCATTGCTTTCACTATGAGTGCCATTGAAAATGAACTTTCAATGAAAGTAAAGAAAAGTAGTAATCCTATTGGTGCAATAGAGGAGTTTTTAAAAATTAACGGAGAACTTTCTAAAAAGTATATCCCGGGTATTTTAATTGCATTGAGGGAAGTTGAGTTTGCCTCTGTGAGTAGTAAGCAGGGAATTGGTGCAGAGATTGTTAACAGAGTAAAAAAACTTTTGAAAGATTTTGTTGAATCCTTAAAGGGGAAATGTTCAGAAGAAGATCTTGTTTTTATTTGGGGAATTACGCTTTCTTTCTGGATTGAAAGCGGCTTTGAAGGCAGTGTTCCAGATTTTAAAAAACTTGCTGGTAAAATATGGAACGGGCTTGGAGGTGACGGAAAATGATTGCCGTCCTTGGTGCAACTGGTCATCTTGGCAATGTGCTTGTAAGAGAACTTTTAAGGCGTCGTAAAAAGGTACGTGCCATTGTTCCGATTGGGGAAAATTTGCAACCAATTCAGGGCTTGAACGTGGATTTAGTTTATGCGGATTTGCGAGATATAAATTCCCTCAAAGTTGCGTTTAGGGGGGCAGATATTGTATATCATGTTGCAGGTGCTGTTGATATCTCTTTTGGAAACAAAAAATTTCTTTACGATATAAATGTAAAAGGCACTGAGAATGTTATTGAATCTTGCAAATCTGAAAATGTAAAGAGACTTGTTTATGCAAGTTCTGTGCATGCATTGAGAGAACCCCCAATTGGGACGGTGATAGATGAATCCATGCCGTTTGATCCGCATTCTGTTGCTGGATTTTATGCAAAGACAAAAGCGGAAGCAAGTTTAAAGGTGCTTAATGCAACAAAAAATGGTCTTGATGCAGTTCTTCTTTGTCCTACTGGAATTATAGGTCCATACGATTTTAAGATTTCTCAAATTGCCCAACTCATTATTGATTTTACAACGGGCTATCTGAAAACATACATAGATGGTGCATACGATTTTGTTGATGTAAGAGATGTGGCAGATGGATTTATTCGTGCTGCTGAAAACGGAAAGCGTGGCGAAGTCTTCATTCTTTCTGGTGAACGTATTACAATGGAAAGTTTTATGAATTTGCTTGAAAAATACACAGGGATTAAAAA
>CAYXJW010000071.1:0-14222 GCA_964465465.1 uncultured Caldisericales bacterium | reverse complement strand
CCTTTAATATAGTTTTTGTCCGTTAAAATGGAAATAAAGGCTATGTTTTAAATAAGTGTTTATCAGTATTTCTTATGCATACAACGAAACAATGCGGGTTTATTGAATTATAACCTTTAACATCATAAATCAACAAATCCTCTATTTATCCCATTCTCATTTTTCAACTTTTCCACACTCAAATTAAACATTAAAAAAACATCAAACAAACGGTATAAGTTCGTAGAAGGATAGGATTTATCATCTATTTTTTTAGTTTCTTCAATTTTATTGTGGTAAATAGGCGTATTCTTAATAATTTTTGTTGTTAAATTGATATATTTTGCATATTTATTTAGAAAGTATTTTATTACTTATTTAAATCACATTTTAGTGGTATAATGTAAAAAACTTTTAGGAGGATTTTTATGTTTAGAAAGATGCCGGAACTTAAAATCGGCGAATTCACTGCAAAAGTTCCCATTATTCAGGGTGGGATGAGTGTAGGGATTTCACTTTCGGGACTTGCTTCTGCAGTTGCAAACCAGGGAGGAATTGGGGTAATCGGTGCAGCAGGCATAGGTATGCTTGAGCCTGATTTTAACACAAACTACAGAAATGCAAACCAGAGGGCTTTGAGGAAGGAAATTAGAAAAGCAAGAAAGTTAACAAATGGACTATTGGGCGTTAATATCCTCGTTGCTCTTACAGATTTTTACGAATTGGTAAAGGTTGCAGTAGAAGAAAAAATTGATTTCATTTTTGCAGGTGCAGGACTCCCGCTTAAAAATCTTGCAACTATAACAGGAATAAGTGCAGAAAAAATAAAAACAAAACTGATCCCAATTGTGTCTTCTGGTAGAACTGCAAAAACTCTTTTCACATATTGGGCAAAGCATTATAATGAAGTTCCAGATGCTGTTGTTGTGGAAGGTCCTATGGCAGGTGGTCATCTTGGATTTAAAAAAGACCAGATTGATAACCCAAATTATGCCCTTGAAAAAATTCTGCCGAAGGTGTTAGATGCTGTAAAGCCATTTGAAACACTATTTAAAAAGAAAATTCCCGTTATTGCAGCGGGTGGAATTTATACTGGATTTGACATTTTCAAGTTTATGAGTCTCGGAGCAAGTGGTGTGCAGATGGCAACAAGATTTGTTGCTACAAAGGAATGCGATGCTTCAGATAATTTCAAAAAGGCATACATTGCAAGCAAAAAAGAAGACATTGTTATTATAGATAGTCCTGTAGGAATGCCGGGAAGAGCTATTAAAAATAAATTCTTGGTAGAGGTAGAAGAAGGTAAAAAGAAGCCTTTTACGTGTAAATTTAAGTGTCTCAAAACCTGTGATTACAGAAAAGTGCCGTATTGCATTGCGCTTGCACTTACCAATGCAAAGGTTGGTAATTTACCAGATGGCTTTGCATTTGCCGGGGCTAATGTTTACAGAGTCAATAAAATAACGACTGTTAAAAGGTTGATGAAATCTTTAATAAAGGAATATGCTGAAGCAAAAAAGAAATCAGAAAAATTCAAGTTTGTAACTGCGTAAACCTTTAAAGGGCGGCCTGGAAAAACCGCCCCTTAAAGTTGAGTTAAATAATGTTGCTTATCTCCTGCACACCTTTCTTAACTGAGAGCATTACCATCCCAAGTTTTGCATGGCTATTTGTCACGACCATTAAGGCTGCAATATTTTTTACAGATTGCACGATAACATATCCATCTACTCCCTTTACGTATGCCTGTTCCAGTGTCCCTTTTCTAAGTTCTTCTGCTGCTCTTTCACCCAATGAAAGAATTGTTGCAGAAAGTGCTGCTATCCTATCTTCTTCTGCATCTTCTGGTAAAAGGCTGGAAATTGGAAGTCCATCAAGACTTACCACGCTGAGTGCTTCAATATCTGGGTTTTCAGATTTCATTTTTTTAAGTATTTCCAAGATTTGTGCTGGTTTTCCTTCTGTTTCCATTTTGCTCATCTCCTATTCCTGTGGTACTTTTACGTCAAATTCACAGAAGTCCTGTTTACCTGTCGCGGCACAGGAAACCTCTTCAACTGAAGTTCTCTTTCCGAAGTAGGTAGAGTAAACTCCGCCGAGGAAACCCCTTGTTAGGTGGCATACTGGAGTATCACTGTTCTCATTGTTGTTTTCTCTATAACTTGCAACTTCAAAACTGTTATGAAATCGTATTACAATCTTGTCTGAACCTTCATCTACTACTTCGAAAGTCCCGAATCCCTGGTATACCATCATACCGAATACCATTTCAATTGCTTGATTTTTATTTCCTGAAAGTTCTGCATACCTTTTAAAAAACTCTTCGCCCATCCGTTCTCCTAGCTGGTAAAGAACAGGCCGTAGTGCATTTTTTCCACCTAAACCGTAAGGAAAGTATTTTACACCCATCATAACGAATCGTTGCCCCTTAAGCATAATGTTACCGTTATCATCTGTAAGCACTTCCCTTCCTGCAAGTTTTGCAATTTTTTCTGCCGTTTCTTTTGTAATTCTTTGCATTCTCTCCTCCATAATAAAATTTACCTCCCGTCTGAAAATATACTACTTTCCAAATAGAGATACCAGGTAGAAATTATATTGATTATTAATCTCAAGTCAAGGCATTATACTCTCATAGGCATCAACTCCTCTCAAAAAATAAATTATTTGCAATATAGAAATATTCGATACTTATAAACTTGTATTCAAGGCTGCATTCAATTCTACTATGTATATACTACTAATTCATCTTCTCTTTTTCTATTTGCTATTTTATCTTTTCTTATCAAAAACAGGTGCAAATGACAAGATTAAAGCCAAAAACCCTTTATTAATTTCTTGTTTATTATTATAATATCTAACAATTTTAAATCAATACTCTACCTGAGTAATTTAAGTAATATTTCTATATTGCTTGAGATTTTTTAGTAGTGATATGCGTGTTTCCAATAAATTAGATTATGCATAGATTGAACTGTTTTTAGAAATTTTTTTAGTTGAAAGTAAGGATCTATTCGATGCAGTTGCCGTATAATAGATCAGAGTCTGCTGCGGAAATTTTTATTTTCATTATTTTATGCAGAATATTTTTTTCTTTACATGTGAATTTTACGCGAAGGTATCGTGGTGTAAACCCATAAAAGAATCCATTTGTTTCTTCTTCAGTGAGCACTTCAACTGTTTTTCCAATGAAATTCTTTTTGTATCTTATTGCAACTTCTTTAGCAAACTCAGAAATTCTCTGGGCGCGCAATTTTTTTGTGTTCTCACTAACCGTTTCATCCATAAAAAATGCCGGAGTAAAAGGCCTTTTAGAAAATCTGAAAACATGGACTTTTGCAAATTCAACACTGTTTATTACTTTCATTGAATTTAAAAATGCTTCTTCTGTTTCGCCAGGGAACCCTACAATTATGTCGGTTGTTATTGAGAATAGGGGATCTTTTTTTCTAAGTTTTTCTATAATTTTCATGTACTCTTCTACCGTGTAATTTCTGTTCATTTTTTTAAGAATGGTATTATCTCCTGATTGCAGAGACAAATGGAGGTGTGGCACAATTTTGCCTTCTATTTGCTCTATCAATGCATCATTCACTGCGGTTGGGTATATGGAACTTATTCTTATTCTTTCGATTCCGGGAATTCTTTTTATACGGGATAAAAGTAAAGCGAGGTTTGTTCCAATGTCTTCTCCGTATTTCCCAATTTCAGTTCCTGTTAAAACGATTTCTTTAAATCCATTTTTTGCAAGCGTTTGTATTTCATTTACAACTACTTCTGGACTCTTGCTCCTGATTTTATTTCCGCGAACAAGAGGAATGATACAATACGTGCAAAAATTGTTGCACCCTTCTTCAATTTTTACAATGGCGCGGGTTCTTTCAAAAAAACGGTTGATGCTTTCTAAATTCAGGTTTATATTTATATCTTTTTCTTTTCCGTAGATAAAGTCTGCAAGTTTGCTTCGTTCTCCTCTGTAAACAATTAAATTTTTTGCATGGAATGAAGGATTAAGGTTTGCATAGCAACTCGTTAATATAATCTTTGCGTTGGGGTTTCTTCTAAATGCGTTTCGTATTGCCTTTTTTGTTTCAGATTCTGCTTTGTGCGTTACAACACAGGAATTAATGATATACACATCTGCTTTTTCTTTAAATGGAATTACTTCATCGCCATATTTTTCAAAAGACTCTCTTATCAGCTCACTCTCATACTGGTTTGTTTTACAACCAAGTGTAAATATTGCAATGCGCATTATGTTAGAATTTTATCAGCGAGTTCTTCCAATTTATCTGCTATCTTTTCCAGAACAAATATTCCTTTTATATAGTCCATTCTTGTTGGACCAAGAAGTGCAAGTGTTCCTTCGAGTTCTTTTATCGTGTATTTTACCGTTATGAGGCTGTAATTCCACAGTTCTGGAAGTTTATTCTCCTCTCCTATAAGGAAACCTATATTGTCTTCTGATGGTACGTCCTCCACTATTTCTTCAAGAAGTTTCTTCTCTTCAAGCATTTCAAGTAAGAAGCGAGCCTTTTTCTCTGCGATGGAAATTCGAGTGGATAGTAGATTTGCGATGCCTTTTATATAAATTTCACGTGTTTCGCCCTTTTTAATTTCGTTGTGTAGCGTAATATACAGTGCTTTAATTATTTCATTAAACTTTGGAACTTCTTGTGAATAAAATTTTTCTGCTTTTAGTGTTCTTGTAGCCTTTCTTAAAGTTAATCCGTCAAGTTTCTGGTTTATAAAATTTTCCAGTTTTTTTAGTTCGTTATCCGGGATCTGGGTTTTTAGAACTGGAATAGGCTCTAATGTGTGAGTTGTGGTAACAAGTACGATGTAAACAACGCTGTCAACAATGAAAAAATGCACGTACTTTATCCTGTCTTCTTCAAGATCTGGTGCAAGGACAAGGGAGATTTCTTTTGTGTGAAATGAAATCATATCAGAAACTTCGCTGAGGAGTTCTCTTAAATCCTTAACTTTTTGTGGTTCAGGCAGTTCTATATCCATTATATTAATTTTCTTTTTATTTTTTAACATGTTCTCTACGAAAAAGCGGTATCCCTTGCTTGTGGGAACTCTGCCTGCAGATGTGTGAGGCTGATAAATATAACCGAGTTCCTCAAGTTCAGCCATTTCGTTTCGAACGGTAGCCGGTGATATACCGAGTTTGTATTTTTTAACAATACTACTCGACCCCACCGGCTTCCCGGTTTTTATATATTCAGAAACAAGATCTTTTAAAATTTCTTCCTTACGCTTTTCTAAATTTCCCATACTAATATATTATATCACATCTTTTTAGTAAAGAGGAAGAGAATTTTTAATTTCCCAGTCAGTAACAGATACACGGTAATGTTCCCACTCCTTTTCCTTTGCTTCAATGTATTTTGTGGAGATATGCTTTCCAAGTGCTTCAAGTATTACCTCATCTTTTTTGAGTTCATCGATTGCCTCTTTTAGCGTTGATGGAAGAGTATCAATAGAGAGTTTTTTCTTTTCTTCATCGCTTAACTCGAAGATATTTATCTGGTTCACTGGTTTTGGTGGTAAAATTTTGTTTTTAATTCCGTCAAGTCCTGCTTTTAAGATAACAGCGAATGCAAGGTATGGATTTGATGTAGGGTCCGGGCTTCTAAATTCTATGCGTTTTCCTGCTTTTTCTGCTGCTGGAACACGAATTAGTGCGCTACGGTTTTTCACTGCCCAGGAAATATAGACAGGTGCTTCATATCCCGGAACGAGCCTTTTATATGAGTTCACTATTGGGTTTGTAATTGCCGTGATTGCTTTTGCATGTTTCATAATGCCACCAATGAAGTAGAGTGCAGTTTCGGATAGTTCAAATTCTCTCATTTCGTCGAAAAAAAGATTTTCTCCATTTATTGATACAAGTGATATGTTCGTATGTGCTCCAGAACCATTAATTCCGTATATTGGTTTTGGGAGAAATGTTGCGTATAGATTGTGTTTTAGCGCAATTGTTTTTGCTACTGTTTTAAATGTGATTATTCTATCTGCAGTTGTTACTGGATCTGCATATTTGAAATCGATTTCGTGCTGTGATGGTGCAACTTCGTGATGTGATGCCTCGATTTGAAATCCCATCTTTTCAAGGTTTAAGGCAATTTCTGTTCTTGTTTTTTCTCCAACATCTTCAGGAAGCATTTCAAAATAACTTCCCTTACTTACAAGTTCAGTTGTAGGGTGGCCATCTTCTGAGAGTTTGAAAAGGAAAAACTCTTCTTCTACCCCGTTCTGCATAAAGTATCCTTCTTTTTTTGCTTCTTCCATCACCTTTTTAAGCGCATATCTTGGTGATCCTTGAAATGGAGTTTTTTCATTTTCATATACATCGCAAATAATTCTTGCCGTTTTCACCTCTTGATTTAAGGTCCATGGGAGTATAGAAAATGTATCCAGGTCAGGAATAAGGAGCATGTCAGACTCTTCTATTCTTGCAAACCCTTCTATTGATGATCCATCGAATGCAATCCCGCTGTCCAGAACTTTCGCAAGCATTTTGCTACTAATTTCAACGAGTTTCGGGAACCCGAGAATGTCAACAAACTGCAACATAACCGTGTTTATATGATTTATCTCCACGGCTTTTAAAATCTCTTCTTTATTCATTGTTCCCTCCTTAACAATCGGAATATTTCCTGCATTATACTTGTTTTATAGAGAAAAACAAATATAATAATTAGGCATGCCTAATTTTATTGTGAAAGGAGTTTGATATGTGGATAACAGTAGCAAGTGGCAAAGGTGGAACAGGTAAAACAACCGTTGCTGTGAGTCTTGCCCTTTCCGAAGGAAAGGCTATGTATGTTGATGCAGATGTTGAAGAACCAAACGGTGCTATTTTTTTAAAGCCTGTAATAGAAAGGGAAATACCTTATACTGAACCTATTCCGCAGATTAATACAGATGTTTGCACCTTTTGTGGAAAATGTGCTGATGCTTGCATCTACAAAGCAATTGTTATATTAAAACCATTAAAAAAGGCAATGTTTTTCCCTGAACTCTGCCATAGTTGTGGGTTGTGTGCATATGTTTGCCCTGTGAAAGGAGCATTGGAGGAAGTGCCAAAGGAAAAAGGTAAAATTCGGTTCGGTAAAAGCGGAGAAGTTAAGTTCGTTGAGGGAGTTTTAAATCTTGGTGAAGCCTCAGCAACCCCTTTAATACGTGGAATGAAAAAGTATCTGCCACATGATGAAACTGTCGTGATAATCGATTCACCTCCTGGTACAAGTTGTCCTGTTGTAGAAGCCACGGAGGATTCTGATTACATCGTACTTGTTGCTGAACCCACACCTTTTGGTTTGAATGATTTACAACTCACAGTTTCTCTTCTAAAAGGCATGCAAAAACCTATAGGCATTGTAATTAATAAGTGGGAAGAAGGGAATACAATTATTGAAGATTATGCAGGTAGCGTTCAAATTCCAATTATAGGGAAAATCCCGTTTTCTCAGGAAATTGCGGAAAAGTACTCAAAAGGAGTGCCTGTGATTTCTGCTATTAAAAACGGGAAGGAAATTTTCAAGAGTATTATGAAAAATATAAAGGAGAGTGTTGGAAATGAATAGAGCAAAGGAACTCGTTGTTGTAAGTGGAAAAGGTGGCACCGGGAAAACAACGCTCACTGCAAGTCTTGTAAAGATTATTAAAGATAAAGTAATTGTTGATGCAGACGTTGATGCTTCTGATCTTTTTATCCTGTTAGCCCCTCGCTTGAAAAATAAAACCGAATTTAAAGGTAAAGCAGTTGCTAAAATAGACCTGGAAAAATGTACTGGATGTGGTTTATGTGAGCAGTACTGCAGATTTGATGCTATTCATAAGAATGAAAAAGGGCATTATGTTGTAAATCCATATAAGTGTGATGGATGCTATCTTTGTAGTTACGTTTGTCCTGTCTCTGCGATTTCAATGGTACCTCAGATTGTTGGAGAATGGTATGTTTCCGAGACGGATTTCGGGGGGATGGTTCATGCAAGGCTGAATCCTGGAGATGAAAATTCGGGTAATCTTGTGACCATGGTAAAATATCAGGCACAAATCATTGCCGAAGAAAAGAAATCAGGTAAGATTATCATTGATGGGCCTCCCGGGATTGGTTGTCCTGTTATTTCTGCGCTCTCCGGGGCAAGTGTGGCAGTTATTATAACTGAACCTACCCTTTCAGGTATGCATGATCTTGATAGAATACTAAAACTTTCCAAACAATTTGGGGTTGTTCCTAAAATTGTCATAAATAAATATACGTTAAATGCAAATAACGTAAAGTCGATAGAAAATTTTGCATTAGAAAACAGTGTTGAGGTTATTGGCAAAATTCCATTTGACAAATGTATAACAGACAAACTTTCAGAAAAACTTACGCCTGTTGATGGTGATGGATGTGGAGAAGTGAAAAAAGAGATTTTCGCAATTGCAGAGAAAATAATTCCTTTACTTAGTTGATTTCAATTCATAAAGATTGCCCTCTGGATCTGCAATAAAGACAAGTTTATCCTTTCCGGTGCGCTCTTTTTCATAAACTTTTAATCCGAAAGAGCGTGCTGTTTTTATTATTTCTTCCCTTGTTTTGAATGGCATTCCTATTGCAATATGAAAAAGTCCCACGCATCTGAACTTTTTTCCAATAAAAATCTCTATGTCTGCATTTTCAAATTCATAAATCTTTACCATATATTTTTCTCTTATCCCAAAAATTTCCTGTGCAAGACTTTCATTTAAAGTAAATTCCCTTTTTTCAACGGCTTTAAGTATGCCTTCAAAGAAAAATGTTGCGTTTTCTTCTCTTTCAAACTGCACTGCTGCATGGAGGATTTTCATAGTTTCACCTTCCTTTCAAAAAATAGAACTCTCTTTAAATAAAATTCAGCTGTTTTGTAAAAACCAAGTTTAGCAAAAGCGCGTTGTGAAGGAATGTTATTTTTTTCGATTTCCACATTTGCATAATCGTATTTTCCTTTGTCAAAAACATCTAAAACGTACTTTACTTCCGAATAAATTGCGCTTTTCCCTCTGTATTCAGGAAAAGTAAAACAATCGTAAAAGTAGATCTCGTTTTCAGAAAGTTTGAAGAATGCAAACCGTTCTTGTGAATATGCAAAGAAACAGTAAGAAGCAAAATTTCCGTTAAGAAATGTGCAAACAATTTCAGAAGAACAATTTAGTCTTTCTCTAAATATTTTCAATTTTTCTTTCCCGAATGTTTTTTCAATTTTTTCTTTTACTACTTCTGGAATCTCGCCAAAATTATAAAAAATTTGATGAACGAACGGCTCTTTTACAAAAATTCTTCGTACATTTTTTATTGGGAGTTTGTAGTGATAGATGATTTTTTCTTCGTATATGCTTTTTTTTAGTTGAGTAAAAAACGTTTTAGGCCCAATTTTGAACAATGTGAAACTAATTAATTTTAATCTTTGCATATTTTATTATAATTTAAGAGATGGAAATAACAAAAGAAGATTTTGAAAGATTGGTTGAAGAAGCGATTGATGAAATTCCTGAATATTTTAAGAAACATATCGAAAATGTGGAATTCATAGTAAAGGATTATCCCTCTGTTTTTGAGTTAAAAAGGGCAAATATCTACGGAAAAGGAATCCTTCTCGGGCTTTATGAAGGTGTTCCACTTGGGAAAAGAGGACCGGGATATCAGGCAGTTCTCCCGGACCGGATCACATTGTATATGTACCCTATAATTGAGGAGGCAAAGAGGTTGCATATGCCACTTAAAGAAAAAGTTAAAAAAGTTTTGATGCATGAAATAGGACATTATTTTGGGCTCTCTGAATATGAATTAAGAAAACTTGGTATTGTATGAAGAGAACATTTAAGTTGATATTCTTTTTTTTCCTTGTGTTAGTGCTTGTTTTTGCTCCATCTCAATCCGCAAATGAATATTTTGTTCAAAAACACAAATCGTATGTACCTTTTCAAAAGTATTATGGCTCGATGGATTTTTTAATTAGTGGAGCAAAACTAAAAAATGATTATTCTCCTGCTCGTCCTTCCGTTATTCATGGAATATATATTACAGGTTGGACGGCTGGAACTTCAAGGTTTACAAAACTCATCAAAGAGGCAAAGAATAGTGGAATTAATGCGTTTGTGATAGATGTAAAAGATGCGACTGGATACCTTTCCTTTCAATCTAATATTCCACTTGCAGAAGAAATTGGATCGAACAGACGGAAAATTGTAAGCCTTTCAGAAATTACAAGAGAGTGTCTAAAAAATGGGATTTATCCGATTGCAAGAATAGTTGTTTTCAAGGATCCGGTTCTTGCACGACACAGAAAGGATCTCGTTGTTAGAAAGGAGAACGGTTCCATTTTCTATGATAGAAGTGGCTTGCCCTGGGTGGATCCGTATTCAAAGATTATTTGGCAGTATAATGTAGATGTAGCAAAGGCTGCAATTGCTGCTGGATTTAGAGAAATTCAATTTGATTACGTGCGGTTTCCCGCTGTTCCATTTTCTGTTAAACTTGTTTATCCTGCAAATAAAAATAATGTTTCAAAGGCAGATGATATTGCAAGTTTTCTTAAATATGCAACAGAAGAATTACACAGGTATGGGGTGAAAGTGGAGGCAGATGTATTTGGTTTAGTTCTTACAAATACAGAAGATCTTGGTATAGGGCAAAATCTTGAAAAAATGGCACAACACGTAGATTTTATTTGTCCTATGGTGTATCCTTCACATTATTGGTCTGGAAGTTTTGGTTATGCGGATCCAGATGCTCATCCCTATGAAATTGTTGACCATGCATTGAAAGATGGGTTGTCCAGATTAACGAAAATTCACTCGCATTGTAAACTCATACCATATCTGCAAGATTTTTCGCTTTATCACAATTACGGAGTAAAAGAAGTGCGTGCACAGGAGAAGGCGGTTTACGACAATGGACTAAATTCATGGTTTATGTGGAATGCTGCAAATGTATATACTTTTGAGGCATTTAAAAGATAGAGCAAGTTTGAGTTTTAGTTTTAAGGTGTTATAATTTAACTGGCATGGAGGTAGGTATGAGGGAAATCTCAAAACACCCCGTTTTGAGATTTGAACGAAGCGGGAGTGTTGAGTTTATTTTTGAAGGAAAACCTGTTTCTGCTTACAAAGGCGAAACAGTTGCAATGGCACTTTACAGAAACGGTGTCGACGTATTTTCTGAAAGCCCAAAACTACACAGACCAAGAGGTATGTTCTGTGCTATTGGTAAATGTTCTTCCTGTCTTATGAGAGTGAACGGTGTTCCCAATGTAAGAACTTGTATTCTTCCTGTTCGTGAAGGAATGAAGGTAGAAAGACAGAGAGGACTTGGTGAAAAGCCTTCTAAATCTATTTCTTATCCTCCATCGAAGGAGATCGCAAAAGAAGTTGTCATTGTTGGAAGTGGGCCTGCTGGATTGAGTGCTGCAATAACTCTTGCAGAAAATGGCGTTGTCCCTTTGCTCGTGGAACAAAATCCACGTCCTGGAGGGCAACTCATAAAACAAACTCATAAATTCTTTGGTTCAGAGCGGGAAAATGCAGGAAAAAGAGGCATTGATATAGCAGAGGAAATGATAGCGAAGTTGAAGGAACTTGGTGTTGATCTTCTTTTAAATTCTACTGCTTTTGCCTTTTATGAGGGAAAAACACTTGGTGTATTTTCCGAAAATCGGTACGTTAAAATCCACTCAAAATATTTTCTCTTTGCAACAGGAGCAGCCGAAAGAATGATTCCTTTTGAGGGCAATGATTTGCCTGGTGTGTTTGGTGCAGGTGCTGCGCAGACGATGATGAATGTTTATGGAATAAAGCCGGGCGAAAATGTGCTTATGGTAGGAGCAGGAAATGTGGGTTTAATTGTGTCTTATCAAATGTTGCAGGCTGGAGTTAATGTGAAGGCTGTTATAGAAGCAGCACCAGAAATAGGAGGATACTTTGTTCACGCTGCTAAAATCAGAAGGTTTGGTGTACCAATTTATACTTCAACGACAATCAAAAAAGTATTGGGGAGAAAGAGGGTTGAAAAGGCGATCACGATTTCGTTGAATGAAAAGTTTGAGGAAATTCCCGGAACTGAGAATGAATTTGATGTGGATACTGTGTGTCTTGCAACAGGTTTGATGCCTTCTGTAAGACTCCTTGCCCAATCAGGTGTTGAAGTTAAGTATGTTTCAAGTCTCGGGGGTTATGTGCCTTTGCGTGATAAGTATTTGAAAACTTCTTTGAAAAATGTCTATGTAGCAGGTGACGTTACGGGTGTTGAAGAGGCTTCTACTGCAATACTTGAAGGCGAAATAGCGGCGTACTCTATTCTTTCTAACATGGGAAAAGACGTTGAAGATAAACTTTCTAAAACAGTTTCTGAACTATCAGAGTTAAGGAGTGGGCCATTTGGCAATAAAATTATTTCAGGATTAAAAGAGGTTACTTATGAGTGATTATTTAAAAACAGGGTATCTCACAATAGAGGACATAGATTTTCCAGATGATGAGATTATTAACGGTAAACTTGTTGCAGTTACGGAATGTGTGCAGGAAATTCCGTGTAATCCGTGTGTGGAGTCGTGTCCTGTAAAAGCAATTTCTATGAATGGGATTAATGGAATCCCAGAGATAGATTTCTCCCGATGTATTGGTTGCGGAAATTGTGTAGTAGTGTGTCCAGGACTTGCAATGTTTTTGGTTGGAATCAGGAATAAAAAAGGTATTGTTGCTCTTCCATACGAGGTTCTTCCGGTTCCTCAAAAAAACGAGGAAGTTTTCTTGTTGAATAGAAGAGGCGAAAGGGTTGGAAAGGGAACTGTTATTGGTGTGAGAAGAATAGATAACAAACGTGATTCATTTGTAATTACTGTTGAGTTTGATGATAAGAAATTGATAAAGTTTGTGAGAAATATTGAGGTGCTGAAATGAGTGAAAAGGATGTTATAATTTGCAGGTGCGAGGATGTGACGTTAAAAGATGTTCTTGATGCCATACGTAGCGGAATTACTGACATGGAATCCCTTAAAAGAAAGTTACAGTTTGGAACAGGACCTTGTCAGGGTAAAACATGTATTCCAATTGTTGAGAAGATCCTTGCAAGGGAACTTGGAAAGAAAGTTGGCGAATCCGGTATAATTACAACACGTCCACCGGAAACACCTGTGCCGTTTGGAATATTTGCAAAAGGGGAGCATCATGAAAAGTAAAGAAGTGGTAATTGTAGGGGCGGGGATTACGGGATTATCAACTGCATATTATCTTGTGCGGAATGGTGTAAAAGATATTGTGCTTATTGATAAATCATTTCCTGGTTCAGGATCAACTGGAAGATGTGGAACCGGAATAAGACAGCAGTTTACCACACGGGAACACATCGTACTTATGCGTGAGAGTGTGAAACTCTGGCGTGAGTGGGAAAACAGTCTTCCCATATCTATTCATTTTAGACAAGGTGGTTATCTGTGGCTTCTTGAAACCGAAAAAGAACTTACAGATTTTAAAGAATACGTTAAGATGCAAAATTTGTTTGGTGTGGAGAGCAGAATAATTGATCCGTATGAAGCAAAACAGATTGTTCCAGATTTAAACACAAAAAGTATTCTTGGTGCAAGTTGGTGTCCAACTGATGGGAATGCATATCCATTTGATACGGTTGAGGCATTGAAACTCGCTTTAAGAAATAATGGAGTAGAGATTCACCCGTTTGAGGAAGTGATTGGCATAGAAACAAATTCAAACAGAGTGGAGTGTGTCATAACAAACAAAGATAAATATTATACTAACCTTGTGGTGAATGCAGCTGGCTTTGGAGCAAATAGAATTGCAAAGATGGTGGGATTTTCTCTTCCTTTAAAACTTTACCGTCATCAGATTGCTGTTAGTGAGCCTGTAAAAGTATTTTTAGATCCGATGATTGTAAAGGGGGAACTGTATTTTACGCAGACATACAGAGGAAGGATAATTGGAGGTACAGATCTAAATGAACCAGAAACAAACAACCTTGAATCAACAGAAAAATTTTTGGAAAAATATGCACAGGAACTCCTATCAGTTATGCCGGTTCTTTCTTCGTTGAATGTTATGCGACAATGGGCAGGTTTTTATGTGGTGAGCCCTGATAGTCACCCAATACTTGGTGGGACTCCTGTATCTGGTTTTTTGGTTGCAGCAGGGTTTTCCGGGCACGGATTTATGCTTGGTCCTGTTACAGGCAAACTTATGGCAATGTATATCTT
>CAYXJW010000070.1:0-8812 GCA_964465465.1 uncultured Caldisericales bacterium | reverse complement strand
TCATTGCTTCCTCAGATATGTATCCCTCTTCTTTCTGAATGTCTTCAAGTACGCCAAGAAGCTTCCCTGTGTTTGTTTCATACTTTTTTACAATCTCAATAATTTCATCTCTTGTCATAATGCCTCCTTAAAAAGGGGTTTTGCTATATTCTTTTAATTAAATGTGAATTTTTACACTATCATTATAGTAATAAATCTGTATATGTCAAGCATAATGCTATTTTGTTAAATAGAATGGTTTTATTTTTCACTAGGTGTGAACTAAGTTTGGAATAATTCATAGAATATATTAATATTGAATATGAAAATTGTTACCTGGAATGTAAATTCAGTGCGGGCTCGTATAGAGCAGGTGGAGACTTTTTTAAGAAAAGAAAGTCCGGATGTTATCTGCTTGCAGGAAACTAAGGTTAAGGACGAGGATTTTCCCGTTGAAATATTTGAAAAGATGGGATACTACATCGCCTTTTCAGGGCAGAAATCGTACAATGGCGTTGCAATTGTATCAAAATTTCCGTTCAAAAACTTGAAAAAAGATTTGTTTGATACGGATGGGCAGAAGCGCACAATGGAAGCGACAATAGAAAATATTGCTGTGATCAATGCGTATTTCCCACGGGGCGGTGAAAGGGGCAGCGAAAAATTCTTTTACAAACTTGAATTTTTTCAGAAGATGAAAGATTACGTGTTAAATAATTATTCCCTTGATGAATTTTTGCTTATCTGTGGAGATTTTAACGTTGCGCGATTTGATACGGATGTGTGGGATCCCTTGCTTTTGCAAAATGAACCCGGATTTTTAAAGGAAGAGAGAGATGCATTGGAAGGATTGATCGGCATAGGTTTGTTAGATTTATTTAGAGAATTAAATCCATCAGCAGAGCATATCTATACCTGGTGGGATTACAGAGGTGGTGCTTTTAGAAGAAATTACGGAATGAGAATTGATTATATTCTTTCAACACGTTCACTTGCAAAATATGCAAAAGAGTGCGTCGTGGAAAAAGAGTGGCGTTCTTACAACAAGCCGTCTGATCATGTGCCTCTCGTTGCGAACTTTGAACTTTCAGAAATATAGAATTGAGTTTTTTCTTCTGAGAGCTGGGAGAATTCTTCATAGTAAGAAGAAACAGAATAAAAATACCTATCCACTATAAGTGAGATTACCTTTGCAATGCTGGAAAGTTTTTCAAATCCTTCTGCTGAGGAAACAGGCACTGCTATGAATATTGCAGAAGGTTCAAACTTTATCAGGCTTTTTGTTGCAAGATAGATCGTTTCTCCAGTTGCGATGCCATCGTCAACTATAAGTATTTCTTTATCTTTTATATTTGAGAAGTCAAAATTCACGCCGAACTTTTTTATTCTATCGTTTATTTCTCTCATTGTTTCTTTAAGTGCTTTTTCAATGTAAGATTTTGTTTCAATCTCTGCAAGATCATTGAAATGTGTATCTCCAAACTGGGAAACTGCACCAATTGCAAGTTCTTTATTGTATGAAGCAGGGATTTTGTGAACAACGATAGGAATTATCTGTTTTCTTACTCCACTTGCTATGGGGAATGCAACTTCTACACCGCCACGTGGTATTGCGAATAAAAAAGAGATGCGTTTATTTGCACCTCTTTTTGTAATTTCGTTTAATAGTAATCTGCCTGCATCAGTTCTATTTCGCAGCACTGTTTTTGGAATCTTTCTTGGACTGTGCAGTTGAAGGCTCTTCGAATTTTGGTTTTTCCGGTGCTTTTGTTACGCACTTTCCAGTGAAGACTGCTCCCTCTTCTATTGAGATTTTATCAGTTGTTATATCGCCGAACACTTTTGCTGTGGATACAAGTTCTACACTGTTGGTTGCTTTTATATTACCTTCTACTTTTCCAAGTATGATTACCTTTCTTCCTTCAATATCTGCTTTTAAATCGGCGTTCTCTGCAACTGTTATTTCTCCGTTGCCTTTAATTGCACCTTCCACTTTTCCTTCTATTCGTAAAAGTCCTTCACACAAGACTTCTCCTTTTATTACTACATCGTTTGCAAGGATAGATTGATCAGATGTGTTTACGTTTCTTGCATTACCTGTGTCTTTTTTTGCTCCAAATGCCATTTTTGCCTCCTATGGTAAATAATTTATTGGATTAACTGCAACTCCGTTAATCCTCACTTCGTAGTGTAGATGTGGACCAGTGCATAGGCCTGTGCAACCTTCGTATCCTATAACTTGTCCTTTTTTCACGTATTCTCCTGCTTTTACAATAATTTTGGACATATGTCCATAACATGTTTCTATTCCGTCTCTGTGATATATTTTTACAAATTTACCGTATCCTTCATACCAGCCTGCATATTCCACTTTTCCATCAGCTGTGGCCCGTATTGGTGCGCCATAGTATGCGCATATATCAATTCCTTTGTGGAATTCCCATCCTGTGCCAAATGGACTACGTCTCCATCCGAATGGAGAAGAAATATATCCATGGAGAGGCCAGATATCAGGGGTTTCTGCAAGAAGTTTATGATATTCGTCTGAAGCACCTTTTAGCATATTGAGCATTTTGGCTCTGTCTTCTGCGAGAAGCGTTACGTTGTTTTGTTCTGACAGAAGTTGTGCTACGTTCTCTGGAAGTTTTTCTGTAGACTGAAGTTTTGCCTTTGGTGTTCTTTCAAGTACATACTCAAGGCTGACTTTTGAGTTTCCAAGTTTGAGAGAATTCCTTACTTGCTTTTCTAAGTTAGATAGATACACTACATACTGCTTCAGTGAATCGAGTTCCGCTTTTGTTTTTGAGAGTTCGTTTTGTGCAACTTGTAATTCCTTTGACTGTGCATTTACTATAGCATCAAGCTGCATTCCTTTGAATTGTGCTACCTGATTTTTTAAGCTTTTATAAGAAAAAGCCATTGCTGTAGCAAATGAAAAAGTTAACACTATTACAAATATGGTGATGTAAATCTTTGAAGGTGTAATTTCAAATCTTCTGGCTTTTCCGCTGTAATGTGGCACAATTACTATGGAAAAACCACTCCTCCTGCGGAGAACCTTCTTTTTTAGTTCTTTCTTATGTCTGTATAGGTCCATCTATTATTTGCCTCCCCGAGTCTTCTTGTATAAATATAAATCTTTTTCTTAATTAAGTCAATAGTTTTTAAGGCAAATATTTAAAATTATTTATCAAATTTTTCAACAGATTTAATGTTCAGGTTTTATTTTTGAGTAAATAATAAATAAAATTCCAGAGACAAGGAATGGTATTCCTGAGACAGAAGCTGCTATAATTTTATTTCTTCCTGCAATAACAATTGCAAAAGCACATAGCGTGAGTGAAAAAGTCGTTAAAAGAATTCCACCGAGTTTTTCTGACCAGAGTGCGAGAATTACTGAGGCAAAGTTTGCAACAATAAGAAGGAATAAAAAAGTGAGTTGTCTGTTGTAAACACTGTTAGAGGTTATTGAGCCTGAGAGCAGAATAAACGTCCACAAAAATCCTGCAGTAAGCCCTATAATACGCGCACTATTTAATATTATACGATTGATCTTCAACTTTTCCTCCTTTCGAACGCTTTTATTTTAGCACAAAACCGATTTTTGAAAATAGGAAGTTTATCATTCTGATGTATAATTGAAAGAGGTGCTAATATGATTTTTCCAATGTGTATTTTTGCTTATGCTATCGGCTCTATTAATCCAGCGATTATCATAAGCAAAGTAGTTTATGAAAAAGATGTGAGAAATTTTGGAGATGGCAATCCCGGAGCAACAAACTTGTTTTTAAACTTTGGGAAGAGTTGGGGAATTATTGCGGGTATGTTTGATATTTCGAAGGGATTCTTGCTGGCATTTCTTTCTTACAAAGCAGGTATTTCTGAGATTCTTATTGCTGTTATCTCTCTTTTTGTTATCCTTGGCCACCAATATCCTGTATTTCATAAATTTAAAGGAGGAACTGGTATTGCAGCAACAATTGGAGTGCTGCTATTTTTTAATGAAAGATTACTTATTGCCACATTAATACTTTCTTTTATTTTAGTTTTTATGCTTCGCATAAAAAATTTTGCACTTGAGAGAAATATATCTGTATTGGAAGTGGGTGAAGCATTTGGATTTATTATTGTAATTCTATATTCCGTGTTTTACGGAACTCTTGCTTTGAAATTTTTCATTCTTTCCGATGTTTCACTAATTGTAGTGAAAAGACATTATGAAGCAACTTGCTTCCTTTCGTTAAAGTATTTTTCAAATAAAAATCGCTATTGACACTCTTTGAAAAGGGAATTATAATTTGTCAATCCGAGCGGTATTTGCTAAGGGTATACCTATGCGGTACCGCCGTTAGGGTATAATCGGAAACGGTTATGCCTGCCGTTTTGCAAAGGAGGCATTTATGAAAAAGAAATTTTTGATTGTCTTTTTTGTGTTGATTTTTGTTGCTGTATGGGGTTGCGGGAAAGGTTCTCAAAGCGTTAATAAAAGCAAAGAAGAGACTTTAGTAATTTATCATGCAGGTAGTCTAACAAAGCCGATAAGGGAGGTTGAAGCAGCGTTCAATAAAGAATACGGAGGAAACATCACGTTCAAAGACGAGTCTGCAGGAAGCGTAAATGTAGTAAAATCAGTTTCCGAATTACATAAACAGATAGATGTTGTTGCAACTGCTGATTACAGGTTAATTCCGAAGTATCTTATTCCGAAATATGCTGATTGGGTAGTGCAGTTTGCTACCAATAAACTTGTTATTGTTTACACGGAGAAGAGCAAGTTTGCAAACGAAATGAATGCAGAGAACTGGTTTAAAATATTGCAAAGAAAAGGAGTTGAATTTGGATTTTCAGATCCCAATGCAGATCCGTGTGGATACAGAACACGCTTGATGTTTATTCTTGCAGAAAAGTATTACAATGTCCCAAATCTGGCAAACGACCTTGTAAATGCAGTTGATCCTAACAATATTAAACCAAAGGCAGTTGAACTTGTTGCTCAAATTCAGTCTGGAGAACTTGACTATGCATTTGAGTATCTCTCTGTTGCTATACAGAATAATCTGAAATACATAATGCTTCCTGATAAATTAAATTTTGGAAATCCTAAATATGCCGACTTTTATAAACAGGCAAAGTTCACAATGAAAGACGGAAAGGTAGTTACGGGTGCACCAATAATTTATGGTATAACAATTCCGAAAAACGCACCGAATCAAGCCCTTGCTGAAAAATTTGTCGGGTTTTTGTTAGGCAAAGAAGGTAAAGAAATATTTGAAAAGAATGGACAGCCATTTTTACCGTTAAAGGCAAATGTTGAAGTTAGTAAACTTCCTGAGCCTATAAGGAGTGATTTTGGAGAGTAAGAATCGACTTTTTTACGGGATATTTTTCTTTTTTGCTGTAGTTCTTGTTGTATTTGTCCTGATGCCTCTTCTACGACTCATTACCCTTCCATCTTTTCATTTGCTAATGAATGCTTTTAAGGATAAGTCTGCCTTGACATCAATATTAAACAGTCTTATTTATTCTTTTTTAACTGCTGTTCTTTCTTTGATATTTGGTGTTCCGCTTGCTTTTTTGATGGCGAAAAGGAGGTTTGGACGATTTGAGAAACTGATAGAGACTATTGTAGATTTACCGCTTGCCGTTCCGCATACCGTTGCAGGAATTGCTCTTCTCTTTATATTTGGAAGGGCAGGAATTATAGGCAAACTTTTTTATAACAGTCTTGGATTTAAAATCACAGGCACAGGTGTTGCAATTGTAATTGCGATGATGTTTGTATCACTTCCATACCTCGTGGATTCTGCAAGAGATGGATTTAAAAGTGTAGATTATGAATTTGAAAAGGCTTCTTATATTCTAGGTGCTTCTGCATCTTACACGTTTTTTAGAATATATCTTCCTTTGTCATTGCAATCTATAGAAACAGGTTTTTTGTTGACATGGGCACGTGCAATTTCTGAATTTGGTGCAGTGGTAATACTTGCATATTATCCTATGACTGCACCTGTGAAGATATACGATGCTTTCACTCAGTATAACCTTACCGTTTCCACAGCAATTGCTGCTGTTTTGCTTATTATTTGTCTTACTATTTTTCTTGTGTTAAGAGTGGTGATTAACAGAAATGACGGTACTTGAAGTTCAAAACCTCAACGCAAGGATAGGTAGTTTTATGCTTGAAGATATCAGTTTTACAGTTGATAGTGGTGAAACTTTTGTTATAGTTGGAGAAAATGGTGCGGGAAAGACAAAACTACTTGATGCGATAAGTGGCTTTTTGCCGATTTTGAGTGGCAAAATTTTGCTTGAGGAAAAGGACATTACAAACAGCCCACCGCAGGAAAGAGGTATGGGATACATTTTTCAAAATCTTGCCCTTTTCCCGCACCTTACTGTGAGGGAAAATATTCTCTTTGGTGCAAGATTAAAAAGAATGAAAAATATTGATGGCAGTTTCGATGAAATTGTTGATTTTTTCAAAATACGCCATTTGCTTAACAGAAAACCTTTGTCTCTTAGTGGTGGAGAGAAGCAAAAAGTTGCACTTGCACGGACACTCATATTAAAGCCAAAATTCATACTTTTTGACGAACCTACATCTGCCCTTTCTCCTGCTGAAAAACTCCGTGTTGATTCTGAAATCAAGAAAACACTGGAAAAGTTCCATTTAAGTGCTATTTTTGTTTCTCACAATATGGAGGAAGCATACTTCTTTGGGGGGAGAGTAGGCGTGATGCAAAACGGTAAACTCATACAGATAGGAACTCCTGAGGAGATAAAGTACAATCCTGCAAATGAGTTGGTTGCATTAACTTTTGGGGAAATTAACCTATTTGATTGCATTGTAAAGAAATCTAATTACGGAGTTTCTATTGCTGATTGTTATGGATTTGAAATTACCTTTCTGGGAGAGTATGAAATAGGTTCAAAGGTAAAACTTGCTGTGAGACCTGAGGATATAGTAATTTCTCTGAAGCAGGATAAAACAAGTGCAAGGAATATACTTTTCGGTAAAATTAAGGAGATAGCAAACAGAGGAGCACTATTAAAAATCGTTGTAGATTGTGGTAAGGAAATTTCTGCTTATATTTCCAAGCAGTCCTTTGAAGAACTCGAATTAAAGAGAGGCAAGGTTGTTTCTCTTAGATTTAAAATTACAGCACCTCATGTTCTACCCAAGGAATGAATCTTTTCCGGTGAGTTTTTTGTCTATGTATAAATAGGCGATGATAACACCCATTTCAGCCATTGTTAAAGTAAAATTATTTTGTAGAAAAGAAATTACGAGGGAAAGTAAATCTACTGCACCTATTCCAATAATGAGAAGTACAGTCTCAATGACTTGAATTTTAAAACTTTTCCGTGTAATTTTACCTGCTTTGAGGCGGTTGAATGAACTGGAAATAATAACTATACCTACAATCACCATAATTAGCATACTCACGGTAAATCTTTGCACTGTTTCCATAAGACTATTGTAAGGATTTTTATTTTTGTTTCCAAATGGTGTTTTACCTAAATCCGCTATGCATTTTAGTACCGCAAATATAAATTTTGAACAGTCTTTACAGTTAAATTAGAGTTTTTTGTGGTAGATCTCCGCAAGTCTTAAAATTGAGGCGATTTCAAAAAATACAATAAAAATGAGAATAACAGGAATCAGATAGTGATATAGTATTTTGCTATGGTTATTATGTGCTGCAAGTCGAACAGTTGCAACTGCAATAATGTAAAGTGTGTAGATTAAAAGGTATGCAAGAATATTTTGCCACCCATTTTTGATAAGGAGAAAGCCTTTTTTAATTCCTTCAAAGAAATTTTTGTACAGAAGTGTAGTTGATATTTCGAAGAATCCAAAAATTGTTAATAGCCATGCGATAAATGTTTCAACGAACCCTGATTTTAGAAAAAGCGTATTTGTGTTTGGACCGTTAGTACCGTATGTGGACATTGCAGTGGGAAGTGATATAGTTAGCACTTTTAATATTTCAACACCAATAAGTATAAGCACTGCATAAAATACATGCTTGATCGAAAAATCTTCTCTCATATAAGAGATAAACGCAATTGTAATATAACCTATCGCACCGAAAGTTGTTCTGCATATGTTTTTAAATAGTTCGTTCAAAGCGAAGTTTAAAATGATGTTTTTACTATGTATGTTTAGCTTGATTAACGCATTGCAGATTAAAGCAAGCAGTATGTACAGCACAAAATACCATACTGTAACATTCAACATAAGCCTTGAATGATTTTTGTTTGCGGCTTTTTTTGAAGGAAGATACCCTGTAAAGAAATAGAGGATTAGATACATTAGAAAGGTAGTTGCAAGGACACTTGCAAATGTTTTGTAATTCCCCATAGAAAATGGGTTTTCCCATAGGAGGGTACGAAACGTGCTGAAATTAAGTTTTTCTAAGATATCCGGGTTATATAACCACTTAGCAATAGTAAAACCCAGAAACCAGAAGATAAAGCCACCAATTGGAATGTAAAGTGATGCAGGTAAAATCCACCACCATGCCTCTTTAACTTTTTTCAACCCATAAATCAAACTCTCTTTTGAGGGGTTCATATCTCCTCCTTAACCTTGTCTATTTTAATTTTACCACTTATTAAAAAATCACAAAAAATTTTTCTGTGGTATAATTTAGCACTGTTTATTAAGTAAATCGGTTTTTAAAAGTAATGCTCTGAAATGCGTTGAAAAAATTTCTCGTTGTTTTACAATATGTCAGCAAATTGGATAAGGAAGGTGTGTATGGATATTTTTGAAAAAATTAAAAAATCGTTTAAAAACGGTGAGATGCACGAAGCAGAACAGGCAATA
>CAYXJW010000069.1:0-6574 GCA_964465465.1 uncultured Caldisericales bacterium | reverse complement strand
TATGTATGCAGTTGTCGTGCTTCTGTTTGCAGGGCTTATAGGTGCTGGCTGGGGATATATTCCCGGTATTTTAAAGGCAAAATGGAAAGTTGATGAACTTGTGTCAAGTTTGATGTTAAACTATGTGGCATATTTCTTTGGTTTGTACATTATAAACTATCATTTTAGGGATAAGTCAGCAGGTTTCCTTGTCTCTTATGAACTCCCACACGCAGTTTGGTTAAAGCAATTTATCCCGGGAACGCGTATTCACCTCGGTATAATTCTTGCGCTTGTGTTTGCTTTTCTTGTTTACTATTTCCTGTATCACACGAAATTGGGCTATGAAATCAGAATGACTGGTTTTAACTTACATTTTTCTAAGTACGGTGGGATAAACACATTTAAAGTTATCGTTCTGTCCCAGGTGATAGGCGGTTTTATAGCAGGAGTTGGTGGTATGGTGGAAGTGATGGGTATCCATCACAGATTTAATTGGCAGATGAGCCCGGGCTACGGGTGGGATGGAATTGTTGTTGCAATTATAGGGCATAATCATCCACTGCTAATTATCCTTGCATCACTATTTCTTGCTTATTTGAGGGTTGGTGGTCAGGTAATGAACCTTCTCTCAGATGTTCCTTCTGAAATGGTCACTGTGATCGAAGCAATTATAATCCTCTTAATCACAGCAGAAGCATTTCTCTCCCAGTGGAAGTACAGGATAACCGTTAGGGAAGCGTCTTTGAAGGAGGTATCAGATGAATCCACTACTTAAAAGTATATTTTCCGCAAATTTTGTTTTTGCCACTTTGAGAGTGATGACACCAATTTTATATCCTGCAATTGGTGTGGCGATAACTGCGCTTTCCGGCTCTATCAATATTGCCCTGGAAGGGATAATGCTTGTTGCTGCTTTTGTTGGTGTTGTTGTAAGTGCATTCACAGGAAGTTTATTCCTTGCGCTGATTTTTGGTATTCTCGCAGGTATGGGAATGGCAGCTTTGCTGGGATACTTTCACCTTAACCTCAAGGCAGACATCATCATTGCAGCCATTGCGCTGAATATGTTTGCATCTGGTATAACGGTGTTTCTCACGTATATTTTTGCCCATGACAAAGGAACAACAAGTTCTTTGAAGAGTCTCGTTTTCCCATCAATCAAAATTCCTTTAATTGACAAAATACCAGTTGTTGGAAAGATGTTTAGTGGGTTAAACGTGCTTACGTATTTTGCACTCATTTCTGTTATTATTTTTTACTACCTTATTTATAAAACGCCACTTGGATTAAGGATCAGAGCGGTGGGGCAAAATCCGGATGCTGCTGAGTCAGTAGGAGTGGATGTTAAAAAGATAAAAATGTATTCACTTCTTCTATCAGGATTCTTCGGTGCTCTGGGTGGTTTGTATCTCTCAATGGGATATGTTTCCTGGTTCTCAAGAGATATGACTGCAGGAAGAGGGTTCATTGCAATTGCTGCAGCCTCAATTGGTGGAAATTTGCCACTTGGAACGTTCTTTGGCTCATTGCTATTTGGTGTTGTAAATACGCTTGCCATATTCCTTGCCACACTTAAAGTGCCTTCTGAACTCATTCAAATGATTCCTTATGTTACCACGGTACTTGTCCTTGCAATTTATGCAATTCAAAAGAGTGTAAGAAGTGGGGGTGAAGAGTGAAGAGAATAATAATGGATTGCGATCCCGGGCATGATGATATGGTTGCAATCCTCCTTGCTATTGCTGACGAAAATATAGACCTGCTTGGAATTACAACTGTTGCTGGCAACCAGACAGGAGAAAAGACTTTCAGGAACGCTCTCCGCATACTTACACTTCTTAACGTGCAAAATATTCCAGTTGCAAGAGGGTTTGATAAACCGCTTTTCAGAGAATTAAAAACTGCTCCCGCTTTTCACGGAGTATCTGGATTGGATGGCACAGAACTTCCAGAACCTGCCATAACACCTTTGAAAAAGCATGCAGTGGATTTTATCATTGATACACTTATGGAAAGCAGCGGGGGAATTTACCTTGTTCCCACAGGACCGCTTACAAACATTGCTGTTTCCCTCATAAAAGAACCAAAGATAAAGGAAAAAATTGAAAGGATTGTTTTAATGGGAGGTGCAGTTTTTGATTCAAATACAACTCCTGCTGCGGAATTTAATTTCTATGTGGATCCTGAAGCGGCGAAGATTGTATTTGAAAGTGGCGTTCCAATCACGATGGTAGGGCTCGACGTTACAGATAAAGCAATTTTCAATTTTGATGATATTGAAAAACTCAGAAGTTTTAATGGCAGGATTTCTCGTGTTGTTGCACCTCTTCTTGAATTTTTTGGCAATGCGAACAAAGAGATTTACGGTTTTGACGGAGCACCTCTGCACGATGCACTTGCACTTTCTGTTTTAATAAATCCAGATGTTATAAAAACAAGATTTCTCCATGTGGATATTGAAACGAGAGGTGAGTTTACACGTGGAGAATCAGTAGCAGATGTTTATGGAATAACAGGTAAACCGCCAAATGCAGATGTGGCATTGGATCTCAATCTCCCCCTGTTTAAGGAAATTGTGTTTTCTCACATAAGGAAACTTGATGAAGGCGTGGCGGGTTGAGTATCGATTGAGGAAAAACGCCTTTCCAGACAGGCGTTTTTCCCCGTTCTGGGAAGAACTCGGAAAAGATCCATTTAAAACTGAAAACGAAAAGTTAAAACTTCTCTGGGATAGCAAAGTGCCGGGTTCTGGTGCGCCAGAACATCTCATTGTTGGTGCAATTCAGGCTGTTGAAAATATGGGTAGAGACGTCAGAAAAGCAGAAAGATTACTAAAAGAAGGATTCAAAGCATACTATTCTGGAAATTTTCGTTTACTCTCCGTGATTACTGCTAAAATTTTTCATTTTCTCAATACAGCCCCTGAACTAAAAGGGCATCAGTATCATTTCTTCAAAAGACCACTTGAATGGAATGAAATATCTTTCAAATTTCCAGACGTTAAGTATGAAGTTGATAGCACAATGGTTACAGAAAAGATCTGTGGCGGTTGGTTTGGGCAAATTGCAGGTGCTTCAATGGGCACACCTCTTGAAGGATATATGCACCGCGCACTTGTAAACAGGTTTGGTAAGAACCCTGGACGGTTCGTAAGAAAGCCTGATACTTACAATGACGATATAACATACGAAATTGCATTTTTGGAAGCGTTAAAGTTAAGAGGCGAAATTTCCCCGGAAAAGATTGCTATGAAATGGGTTGAACTTATCCCATCGGGGTGGTCTGCGGAGCAAGTTGCACTTGAAAACTTGAGAAAGGGAATTTTTCCACCGCTTTCTGGTACATGGGGGAATCCATTTCAGGAATGGATAGGTGCAGCTATGAGAACAATGGTAGCAGGTATTATTTCCCCGGGCGATCCTAAAAGGGCTTCATATCTTGCCTATATTGATAGCCAGATTTCACATTCTGGAAACGGACTTTATGGTGGCATTTTTGTTGCTGCTCTCGTTTCACTTGCATTTGTTTTTACTGAACCAGAGAAGTTGCTAATAAAAGCGATAAAGTACATTCCAAAGGGAAGCGAACTTGAAAGTATTGTATGGGAAGTGATGAGTTATTGCAGTGGCACAGGTAATCCAGACAGAGTGAGAAAGTTTATAGAAAAGAGGTTTAAAACTTACAACTGGATTCATCTATATCCTAATGTATCCTCTGTAATAACGGCGATATATTTTTCTGAAGGAAGTTTTGACAGAGCAATGGAAATTGTTTCTTCGTTTGGGTACGATGTTGATTGCAACGGCGGAATTGTTGGAACAGTGCTTGGCGTAATGAACGGAGAAAAAGGTATTTCCAATTATTGGAAAGCACCTTTTAATGGAAAAATCAAAACCTATCTTCCAGAGTTTAGAGAAATCCCGATAAGTGAACTTTGCGAGGTTTCTAAAAAATTTGCAAATGGAGGGAATTATGCTTATTAAAAATGGCACTATTCTTCACTTTGAAAATCTGACAATTGAAAAAGCGGATATTTTAATAAATGGAAATAAAATTGAAAAAATAGCGAAAGAAATAGTTGCACAGGGAGAGAAAATTATTGATGCTTCAAACTTCTACATTACATCTGGGTTTGCAAACGCCCACGCGCATGTCCCCATGGTGCTTTTCCGTGGGGCGGCTGAAGATGTAAAAACAACGGATTGGTTCAATAAGTATATCTGGATCTATGAAAAGAACCTCACTCCTCACGATATATACATCGGTGCGCTTTTGGGTGCTGCTGAAATGCTTTTAAATGGAGTTACCACTGTGTTTGATCACTATTTTGAGATGCAGGAGGTTTTTAAGGCATTTACAGAAGCAGGAATCAGAGGAGATCTTGCATGGGCTGTTTTTGGACGTGGCGAGAATTGGGAAAAGAATTTTGATAAAGCGTTAAAATTTTCTGAGCAGTACAGCGGAGTAAATGATCTTATCACGGTGAGTTTGGGCCCTCACTCCCCTTATATTTGCCCTGAGAGTTTTCTTAAAAGGATTGCAGATATTTCAAAACGTACAGGGTTAAAAATGCACATACACGTTTCAGAGGAGAAATGGGAAGTAGAAAAGAGTTTAAAAGAAACAGGCAAAACCCCAATAGAATATCTTAAATCAGTTGGGATTTTAAAGGAAAACACAATTCTTGCTCATGCTTATTATTCAACAGATGAGGATTTAGAAATGATAAAGGAAAGTGGAGCAAAAGTTGCGCATGCAGCAAAAACATATATGCGTTTTG
The DNA here is from genome assembly GCA_964465465.1 of uncultured Caldisericales bacterium. Lineage (GTDB taxonomy): Bacteria > Caldisericota > Caldisericia > Caldisericales > Caldisericaceae > AUK232. The sequence goes on along the minus strand of CAYXJW010000069.1, from coordinate 1,812 downwards.
GTGATTTACAGAACTTTCTTCCAAGAGCGTTAAAGTTTGGAACAGATGTTGCTCTGGCAACGGATGGCCCTGCTTCAAATGCAAATCTTTCAATTCTTGAAGTTGCGCGTGATGCAGCGCTCCTTGCGAAACTTTCCGAGCGAAATGCAGAAATTGGAAGAATTGAGCAAATCGTTCCGCTCATTTCACGTGGTGCTTCTTTCACAGGGAAAAAAGCAGGAAAAATTGCAGAAGGCTTTTTTGCAGATCTCGTGCTTATTAATAAAAATTCTGTTTCTCTCACTCCAGATACAAACGTCTTTGCAAACATTTTGTATTCTATTTCCTCACGAGATATAAATACAGTGATTGTGAATGGGAAAATCGTTGTAAAAGATGGTAAATTGTTAACAATAAATATTGATGATGTTATCAGAGAAGCAAAAAAGAGTGCAAAACATCTCATTGTAAAAAAAGATAATAGACCTATGCAAACATTTGGAAAATAAGTTTTTAAGAAGTTAATTGAGGCAAGTTTAAATTAAAAAACAGTACTGTTCTACCTTAGGGTTATTTCTTACATTTATTTTTCATACTTCATTGTTTATTAACTTGACAAGACTTTTTATTTTTGCTATTTTAAATGAAAAAAATATAGTTTTGTATGAGGGGCAAAAGTGATTAGCACTGTGAGAATTTGTACAATCCAGCTTAAAGTGAAACTAAAAAAGGAGAAGTTATTAAAGTTTAGACAGGGCTTTACTTTGATGGAACTTATGATTGTGGTTGCTATTATAATCATTCTTGTTGCAATTGCTGTGCCATCGTTTAAATCTATTGAGTTCAAGGCTAAGAAGGCTAAACTCGCAGATGAGGATAGAAAGTTATCACAAGCACTTGAAATGTATAAAGTTGATTGGGGAGGATACCCCATAGAAAGCACTGGAGTACAACTCGGAGATACTTCAAGCGATTTCTACAAAGAGATGACTGGAGACGGTTCACTCAACAATCCTTCAAATGTAACTGCAACAGGAGAGCAGGGAGGAATTGACTATTTTGGTGATGTAGGGTTAAGAAAAATAGTTAATCCATTTGCACCGAATGCTGTCATTTGGGGAGGAACTCACTCTGCTCACCAGTATGACTATGGAACAACCGTACCTGATAAATATGTAATAATCTGTTATACGGGCCACACAGGATATTTTCAGTTGCTTCGTAATGATAGTGGAAGTGTTGTTATAAAAACTGATGAGTTTTATATCGTAAAGACAGACAGTTCTACCAGTTTATTTATTGTTCCCGCGGGTGATACCGTAGAAACTGATCCATACGTTCACAGTTATAACGGAAGATATTATTGGGACAGTATGTACTTTATCCCCTCTGATTAGTTAAACGAGTTGTATTTCATATACTTCCGAATTGTCTTATTTACTTTTTATATGTGATTTTTTTGCTATTTATTTTATTCTCATACGATTTTGTGCGAACAATATCTTAAACAACCCACTACAAAACCTATCATTCTACGAACTTATGCCGTTTGTTTGATATTTTTTGAAAGTTTAATTTGAGTGTGGAAAAGTTGAAAATTAAGAATGGGATAAATAGAGGATTTGTTGATTTATGATGTTAAAGGTTATAATTCAATAAACCCGCATTGTTTCGTTGTATGCATAAGAAATGCTGATAAACACTTATTTAAAACATAGCCTTTATTTCCATTTTAACGGACAAAAACTATATTAAAGGTATTAGAACATATACAACATTAAAATCATCGAATATGGGGTGTTTACGCTTCACCTACGGTATAGTTTAATGGAT
>CAYXJW010000068.1:0-3148 GCA_964465465.1 uncultured Caldisericales bacterium | reverse complement strand
AAACGGAGAAATGAAATGGATAGATCCTAAAAATCACAATGTAAAACCTATCATAATAAACGATAGAACAATGCTACCATTAAGATTTGTTGCTGAAAACTTAGGCTGCACTGTTAACTGGGATCCAGCAACAAGAACAATAACGATTGTATATTCTCCGCAGTAAATTTTAAAAATTAAACAACCGGGAGTGGGAATTTTCATTCTTCCCGGTTGTTTTTGTGATTATTTTTCTTGATAAACAAAAAATGTATGTTTGCTTGACTTTTGATTCCAAAATTTTATAATAATGCTTGAATGAAGGAGGATATGCCCTGGCTTTATCCTCAGTAGCGGCCTTTTATGTCTTCTTCTCCTCTCAGGAGGATGTAAGTTAGGCAAAGGCCAGAGGAAAAGCTGGGGCAACTTGATAATGGACATAAGGGTAAAGGCGCTTTTTGTATTGAACAGATTTTTCAAAAAGCCTGTGCATCCGTTTAATCTGGAAGATGCAGGCATAAAGACATTTGCAGAATGGGAATTTGAACAGTCCTCAAAAATCCCCCGCTACTATTTACCTGAATTTGATCTTTTAAAAGAGATTTCTGGCAAAAGAGTTCTCGATATAGGTGCGGGTGGTGGTGGAAAAACTGTTTTCTATGCTTTAAACGGAGCTGAAAGAGTTGTTGGGATTGATATAGAAGAGGGGTTTGTTAAAGAATCTGAAGCATTTGCAAAAAAGATGCATGCAAACAATGTTGAATTTATTGTTGCTGATGCAGGCAAAATGCCATTTAAAAACGAGGCGTTTGATGTTTGTGTGATGAATGATGTATTCGAGCATCTTTCGGAGCCAGAAAAGGTGCTAAAAGAAACTTTTAGAGTTTTAAAAAAGGGCGGCAAAGTTTTTATAAACTCCCCGCCATATTTCCATCCATATGGCGCTCATCTTTCTGATCTTATAGGAATTCCGTATGTGCATATTTTATTTCCTGAAAGCGTTTTAATAAAAGCATACAAAGAACTTGCGAAAAACACAAAATCGTATTCTAAAAGAGTAAATCTCAGATTTGGAGTTGTAAATGGAAGGGAAACAATTACTTACATAAACAGAATGACAGTAAGGCGCTTTGAAAGGATTATGAAGAATGAAAATCCATTCAAAACGAAGTTATACAAGTTAATACCTCTTAAAAAAAGCCTTTCTTTCCTTCTCAGAGTCCCCATCGTTAGGGAGATGTTTGTTAGAATGATTGTTTATGTTGGAGAAAAGTAAAATCAGCATTTAAGGATTTTTCGCACGATTTTTGCGAATTCTTCAATGTCGCCCTGAGTTGTCTGAAAGTTCGTCATCCAGCGGACAATCCCCTTTTCTTCATTCCATGTGTAGAAAAATACTTTTTTCATTATCTCCGAGATTTTGTTTTTTGGAAGTTTCACAAATAGTGCATTTGACTGGTCAGGAAGAATTATTTCAAGTTGTTTACAACCTTTCAATTTTTCTTCTAAAAGTTTTGCCACTCTGTTTGCGTATAAGATTGCTTCCAATATTTTCGGGGAAACTCCTGCATTGTTATCACTTGCAAAAGAGTGCTTCATTTTTTCTTTTTCAAAATTTCCTTTGCTTTTTGTTCTTCCCATTCCTCATCGAAACGGTTTTTTCCAAAAGTTCTTATTGCGTGAGATATAATTGCAATTCCCCAGAATGCTGTGATCCAATAGAACCACAATTTTTTAGGTGAAGTAATGAGATTTATTATGATTAGAATTGCATTTACCCCAATGTAACTCCACAGATGATTGTAAAATTCCCTTAGTTCGTGTGCCCTTTTCCGTGCTCTTTCAAGATCCTTTTCATTAGATTTTTTTTCTTCCATTTTACACCTCCACTTCATTATATCCTGTTACCGTTTTTAATGAAATTATATTGTTCTTTGAAAGTTTCGTATTAAAATATATAACAACTACTTCGGAGGCTGAAAGATGAAAAAATTTTTTGCATTGCTCTTTACTGCAGTTTTTTTAGTTAGTGTTTTGTTTAGTCCGCATTCTTCTTTTTCAAAAAATTCTTCTTATAAGCCGCTTACTCCATCGGAATATCAAAAGATGCTTGGTAAAGGTATGGATGTAAGTTGGGTGCAGTTTAAAAAAGACATAAAGACTTACAATATAAAAGAAGCAGAAGACTTTCGGAAAATGGGTTTTACCCATGTGAGAATCAGAGTGAGTGCTGATGCAACTCCTGAACTCTTTGCGCAACTTGACCGGGTTATAAATGACTGCCTTGCTGTGGGTCTAATACCTGTTGTTGCTTATCAGGGTGGATATTTTGAGGAGGATCCCACCAATGAAAATATGGAAAAAGTTGTTGATTGGTGGAAGAAGGTTGCAGAGCACTATGAAAATTATCCGCCCCTCCTTTCTTTTGATATTCTTATTGAAGTTTCAGGTGAATTAAGTAAGGAGCCAGATACTCTAAATGAACTTTATGAAAAAACTGTGTCTGCAATTAGAGAAACAAATCCTACGAGGATAATATTCATTTCCCCTGTTGATTGTTCAAATCCAGATGATTTGAAAGAGCTCAAAATACCAGATGAGGCAGATGGTTATCTCATGACTGAATGGCATTTTTATGCAGCAGGCCCTTCCAAAACGAATTCCAGAAAGAAGTGGACAACCGGGACACCGGAAGAGAAGAAACTTATAACGGATAAAATAAACACTGCCCTTGAATGGCAACGGGAAACCGGAATTCTTACATGGGTGGGTGCCTGGATGCCGGGTGATTATAACCATGGAAATCATTATTCTGTAAGAGAGCAAATACCTTTTGCAAGTTTTATGTCTTGTGAACTTGATGTTGCAGGTATTCCATTTTCAATTAACAGCGATATGAAGTTTTATGATGGAGCAAAAAAAGAGTGGATAAGTTCAATGGTGCCTGTGTTGGAGGCTGTTTTGCATCCGAATTGTAAGATAAAAATTTTGTTGAAGCCAGATGATCCGATGATGATTGTAAATGATATTAAAAAAGAAATTGATCCAGGCAGAGGCACAAAACCCGTAATAATACCTGAATGGGGAAGAACGGTTGTACCTATCCGTGCAATAGTTGAAGCATTAGGTGGAACAATACAGTGGGACGGAAAAGAAAGAAAAGTTACAA
>CAYXJW010000067.1:0-4125 GCA_964465465.1 uncultured Caldisericales bacterium | reverse complement strand
CCTCTTTTGCGGGGAAGGTATTTAAACGAAGGGGTCCAGAAGTCATACCCCATAGTGATTCTTAACTCGTAATCCCCTCTTTTGCGGGGAAGGTATTTAAACGTTAAACCCTGCCCGCCGGTAGGGTTTAATCCGGTCAACTCGTAATCCCCTCTTTTGCGTGGAAGGTATTTAAACTGAGGCGCCATAGAATTTGATCTTAAAAAGAAGGGGGGTCTCGTAATCCCCTCTTTTGCGGGGAAGGTATTTAAACTCCCTCCTCCTAACTTCCTAATTTTCAAAGAGTTGGGAGGTAGAATTCGCGAACCCCCACCCCCCTTCCAAAGTTTGCTCGGAACGGAATTTTTAAAATTTACGTAACTCATTGTCAATAAAAGAGTTATAAATTCGCGAACCTGTTTTTTGCCATTTTTATAACCCCTTGCAATCCAAGGACTTACAAAATCACCCTTTTTTCAAGGGAGGTTCGCGATTTTACCTAACATTTTTCATTCTCTAACCATTATTTTTGTTTCGTTTCAATACATTTTTGTTAAAGAACCGTTATATCTTTCAATCCTGAATTATAATCATTTTATATTAGATTATCAATCAAAGACTCAAACAGATCTTTGTTTTATTACCTTAATATATATTATATAAACACAATAGTAGCCAGAGCTCTCATTAATAAAAGAACATATCCTTTGTAAAAATGCCTAATCCTTGTAATAATGTTCTCTATTAATTTTGACCCTATTATTCCTTCCACCTGACAATGAATTTACTTTAATCTTAACTCCATTAAGTGCGTATGCTTGTAAATAAAACTATCCCTGCAGACCCAAATATTACAGGCACTATCCACGCTGCAATAATTGGATGAATTACTTTGGTTCCCCCAAGGTTTCTCATTGCTATATCTAATGACAAATATAAGCCGCATATGATTATTGCTAAGATAACCCCCTCAAGTGTTGATTTCTTTTCAAATCTCAAACCAAAAGGAAGCGTTAAGAAAAGAAGTAGTATATTTGCTAATGGAAACGTTACATGATAATATAATAAAACCTGAAAGTTTTTATAATCAGGTCTCAATTTGGTTAGTTCGTACAACTCAGAAAAAGAAAAATCAAAAAACTCTTTGGTTTTTTTGATCTCCTTTTCTAAAAGCGAAGGTGTCAACCCTTCTCCTTCCAAAAAATCTATTTTCTCTATAACTGTATCTCCCTCAGGAGTAGGCCCTATCTTTTTACCTTCTTTAAGCTCCCATCCCTTCCTTTTTGAATTCCAAATTGCTGTTTTTGCTGTTATTCTTTCCCAGTCATTTCTAAGCGCTCCCATAGTAAATATACTTAAGCCTTTAGCTTTTTTACTTACTGAATAATATTTGTCTATAGAAATCAATCGACCAGAAGGATCAGTAAAAAATAAATTGGATTTTACTTTCTCAGACTCACCTTTAAATGCCACTAATCGGTATATTTCTTTCATTGGTCTTATTGTTGGAACAACAGTTTCTCTAAGACATACCATAAGAAACATCACTATTCCAGCTCCCAAGAAAATAGGAATCAATATTTTATATACACTAGTTCCAGTTACAATTATTGGTATTATTTCATTATACTTCATCAGCCTTGCAATTGTAAACATACTCGCTGTAACGGTTATAAAAGGTGCAATCTGTAAAAACACAAAAATGGAATTAACCATATAATATTTAGCAACAATCATAGGAATGGAAACACCTTTTACACGTTCTGCCGCTTCTGCAAATTTATCCATATTTGCAAAAAAATCGAAAACGATCATTATGCCCATCATAAAAAGAAAGCAAATAATCCATGAAAATGTGAATTGCTTCCAGATATATGTATACAATTTTTTTATTTTCATATCCTGAATACTCTCCAGTTTAGATAAATAGCAATAGCAAATAAAACAAATCCTGGAGTCCATCCAAGAAAGACAGGGTTAGATCCTCCTGCCACCAAGCCCTCACAAAAATATACCGTTATATAATAAAGCATAATTGGAAAAAAGGAGAGGCCAAAGGCTGCCATCCTCCCTCCCTTTCTAAAAAGTATCCCAATAGCAGGACCTATTAAAGAAAAAAGGAGAGCTATTAAACCATGACACATCCTAAAATGAAGCCTCCACATAGCCATCCTTGGCTTCCATATCCTTCCCGACCTCAATTCTGAAACCATTTGAGCTGATGTCATGTCATGAAATCTCAATCTTCTCTGCCTTCCTAAAAGAAGTGTGCCTATATCCACTTCTATATCTACACATTCTGCACTTGCCTGGAAGATATCCACATTTTCATCTATCATTTTCCCCCCACTAAGGCCCCTAAAACCTTTAAAAAATATCCTAACTCTTCCTGATTTTGGTGGTTCTATCCAAACTTCTTCTGCATGACCACATATTCCAGGCTTTTTTAATTCAATCCAAACATCTATAAATTTTCCTCCTTCCTTTTTTCTCCACTTCATTCTAAAACCAGATAAATTAATAAGATTATTTACAGGATTTGTTTTTGCAAAAAACTGGGAAGCAACATCAGCTACCATTCTGTGCTTTCTATAATAAACAGTAGGGATAACATTTGAGATAAGCCAAGAATTTAATACACTTAAAAAAGTCCCTAAAAGCACTGCAGGAGGATAACCTGGTATACAGGTATTCCTCCCATTTTAACTGCCAAAATCTCATTGTCAGCAGTAGCCCTCCCATATGTAAAAATCACAGCAATCATTAACGCAATAGGTATAATATGAGGGAGTGGATCAATGGACCAAAGAAACATGCTCTTTATGACAAGTATTGGATCAAGCCCAGCAGAATGATAAGTCCATCTTGCCACTGCAACTAAAAAAGCAATCCCAAAAAGCACAAAAAAACTCAGCAAGAAATTAATCAATAACTCCTTTAAAAAATATTTATGAAGAATCCTCAATTTTGTCTCCTTTACCTGCTTTATAAAATATACATACTGGTACCATTGTATGAGTGAAAAACAAAATAAAATTCAATACTGGCAAAAACTACACAAGAATGTTCCTGAATCCTTGCTTAGGGAAAGTCTGATTTTAAAGAACAACCCTAATTTAATTAAACAGTCCCCAGTAAGAAAGATATATAGAATCTTTGCTAATAACAGCTCTGCCATCTTGAAGATTTATTTAAAAAAAGGGATAAAACAATCAATTCTTAGGAGATTAATGCTTGATGCTCCTTCTAGAGAAATTAGGGCTATAAGAACTGCCAAAAAAAACGGACTCCCGGCTCCACTCCCTCTAGCTGTATATAAAAACAAAACTTTATCAATGCTGCTACTTGAGGATTTAGGTTCAGTAATAACTCTATCACGTATAGTTGATCAAGATGAATTAAACAAAAAAAAGATAAGAAACCTTGCAAAAGCCCTGGCTATTTTTCATAAAAAGGGATTCTATCATTCAGATCTGCACTCAGAAAATATTGTTTTTACACAAAACCAAACCTGGATTATCTTAGATTTTCAATCAATAAAATTAAATAGGATTTTTTTGTTCAAAAAGAAGAATTTTATAAAAGACTTAATAGGGTTGTGGTTTTCTTTAAGGAATAATATTTCTATTAAAGATATTTTAATATTTTTAAAACAATATCTTTATGATACAAAAAGCATTTTTCACCAAAAACCAAAAATATTTTTTAGGAGGTTGGCCCCATTGGCAGTAAAAACCGAGAAAATACTGCTTTCAAAGAAAGAAAACCGGTGCTTCAGAGAATGTTCTGAATTTGGAGTAATAAAGAATGATATATATGATGCGTATTATACAAAAAAGATAACTTCTTTTGAGGCAAAATCCATAATAAAAGATATTGTCAATAAAAATTACAAAATAATCAAATCCGGAAGACGAGGCTTTGTAGCAAAAAATGAAAAATATTTCTTCAAAGAAAGGGATAAAAGACATGCAAAAAAGCTTTGGCTCTCACATTATAGGATGAGTTTAAGAGATATGCCTTCCATCCCTGCATATATGCTTGTAATCTTTGGTAAAAGAGGAGTAATAGTAACAAAAAATATGAGAGGTTATATTCATGCAGACGATTTCCTTACTAAAGAAAAAAATCCCATAAAAATAAATA
>CAYXJW010000066.1:0-4748 GCA_964465465.1 uncultured Caldisericales bacterium | reverse complement strand
AAGTTTAAATTAAGAGTTAAGGATATCATGAATTCTTCCCCAATAAAAATTACAACAATTCTTATGATATCCACAATTGGTCCTATTATATATGGAGAAAAAGTAAACAAATTCATATTATTTTTTAAAGAAAAAATCTATGAAGATTTTATTAAGAAAAAAAAGTAAAGATAGAATGTCTTTTCAGATTAGATTAAATCTTCACAGGCAAATAGGTAATTTGGAGATTGATAATGGCCTTATAGTTTTCTTATGCCTTTTTGGGCAAATGGAAGGTTATATTCAAACTAAAACATTCCTATCCACACCCAAGCGAGGTGTTCGATGATAAAAGCCCTCATTGAGATCGGAAAAGTGCTTCGTGAAAAGTATCCTATGGCCCTTATAGAGTTGAGCTTATATATCCTTTTTGTTTCAAGATAATAGGAGAAATAAAATGATCGAAGCAATTGTTCAAATTGGAAATATGATAAAAAATGGTATATTAGAACAATTTGAGATCGAGAAGGGCACAAATCTTATTTGTCTCAACTTTGATACTGAAATAAATGAAATAGAGGTTAAAATTGATAGAGAATTGACATCAGATTTTCTTGTCTCAACAGGATATAGAGGGGTTAAAAGAGGTTCTGGTAAAGAATACTCAGTTATTGTATTTGGAGATAAAAAGTATCTTAAATATTTTGGCATAGGTGAACCTGCTTCTACCACAAAATTTTCATTACTCAATATTTGCGAGGAGATTAAGCGTGGTAAAGATGCTGACAAAAAAGAACTTGCAAACAAACTTGATAAAATTATTTCCCAGTTTTATGAAAACAAATATGGAAAATATTTATTAAAAGATTACGAAATAATTACTAACAAGATTAAAAGTATTAGCGGAAATACTCCTTTTTACCTTCAGGTTTGTTTAGATGGAATTCCTTTATGGAAAGTATATAAGCATAAGATATCTGGAAAAATCATTGACTCTGTGAAATGTTCGATATGTAGCAAACGAGGAGTACTAAAAAACTTTGATACGAATTATCTTAAATTTCTTAAATTTTTTGGTAAGGATAAGCTCGGATTTTATCCAGGAACTTCGCTTGAAAATCAATGGAAAGTATTACCATTATGTCCAGAATGTGCAGAAAGCATAGTTTTATCTGATGTATATCTAAAAGAAAGCAAATTTAATATTAAAATTGCTGGAAATTTGAATCTACTAGTTCTGCCTAACATTCCGGAATGGAAAAGTCTTTCAAAGGAGTTTATAAGAAGATCTTTTTCTTTATTGACTAAGGCCACGGATATGTTGACAGGTTGGCGTGAATTGAGCCAATTTGATGTTTATGCTGAAAAAATTTTTGAAACAAAAGATATTAAACTTCATCTTGTTGTTAATACATATGATGGGCAAACCTTAAAAATATATGCATCGTTAACCAACATACCTCCAAGCAGAATAAAATCTTTGGCTTTGCTTCTAAAAGATATTTCTCTTTTTATTTCTAACTTTATTAATATTTCGTTCTCTCTCAAGACTCTTTATAACTTACTATCAGGAAAAAGTTCCGTTCAGTCCGCAAAAACTCCACTAATAAAAGAGAAATTTGCGGAAGTTTTCAAAAACTTAATTTTAGGAAATCAATTCCCGGATTTGATTCTCATAAAACCAGGACTTGAGCTCAGTAAATGGCAATTTGAAAATCGGGACGATCTTGAGTGGATTAAGACCATTCGCATAATAGAGGGATTTCTTTTAGTCAAAGAATTTATGAAAGGAATAAAGTTCAATTTAAATGGGGGTAAAATTATGGACAACATATTTGATGAAGCACAAGAATACGTTAATAACCTTCCTATCTATCAAGGAAAAGATGGAGACATTCGAAAAGGGCTTTTCTTCTTAGGATATATCATTTCTCAAATAGCAGGAAAGCAGAGAGAGAAAGGCTTAGGCGAAACAATACTTGATAAGATACAATTTAGGGGCATGAATAAAGAACATGTTCTTAGATTGTTTAATCAGGTTTTTGAATATATGCGGATTTACGACTTACAACAGTTCCCAGAAAATTCCAAGCTAATGGGAGAAATAGCCTCTATTTTTGATCGTTATTTAAACAAATGGAACCTATCAATAGAGGAAACTGTTTATTTTATCCTTTCTGGTTATGCTTTTTTAGTTTCAAGATTGATAGGTCGTAAAAAAGAAATACCCAAAAAGGAGGAGGAGCATGAGTAACCCCATTAATAAAAACTCTGAAATATTGTTTTTGTATGATGCTGTGCTTACCAATCCTAACGGTGATCCTGATGATGAGAATAGACCCAGAATGGACATAGTGACCCGTAGGAATCTCGTAAGTGATGTACGTTTAAAAAGATATATCCGGGATTATCTAACCGAGGTGAAAAACAAAGATATTTTCATCAAAAAACCAGAAGGGGAAACCGTAAATTCAACAAAAAGGTTAATCCGGTGGTATAAAAATAACCATCCAGAAGAAGAAAATTTGGAGGATAACAAAATAGTAAAGGCACTTGTAAATCTCGCTAAAAACTCTCCTGAGAAACTAGTGAAAGGTGTTAGGCAAAGCTGGATAGATATTAGAATGTTTGGTGCTACATTTACAATAAGACAATCTGGAAAGGGTACTAGTGGAGAAGGTATCTCACTTACGGGTGCTGTTCAATTCTCATGGGGCTATTCCTTGAATCCCGTTGAAATAAATCCTTCTGCCAGTATTACTTCTCACTTTAGCTCCACTGGAGAGGAAGGACATGGCGCCATAGGTAAGGATTGGAGAGTTCTGTATTCATTTATAGCTTTTTACGGTGTTATTGCTGCTAATTGGGCTAATGATAAAGGAGGTAAACAGTTTGGAACAGGATTGACAGAAGACGATGTTAGTGAATTAGAAAAAGCTTTAATTAAGTCTATACCCATCATTGGTACTACAAGAAGTAAAATTGGAGAAACACCACGGCTACTTTTAAGAGTCCAATATAAAGATGATAAAACAGTACTTGGAGATTTTAGGGAATATATTGAGTTGGGAACTAAAGATAAAAATAAAGAATTAAGAGAAGTCCGCAGTGTTACTGAAGTAGTTGTAAATGTGGAAAAGCTGGTTAATTTATTAAAAAACAATAAAAACAAAATTGAAAAAATTCGTTTCTGGAAACACGAACATCTAAATTTGGAAAATTGGAATTTGGATGAGTTAAATAATTTAGGCATTAATACAAAAAAGATAAAAATTGATTAAGCCATGTTATCTCTAAGAATACCCAATATAAATAAGGGTGTGATTTTTGTTGTCAAAGGTCCCTTTGCTCATTTTAGGAAGTTTTATTCCCAGACTTCAGCTTTATCTTATTCTGTTCCACCAAGAACCGCTCTTTCCGGTATTGTTGGTGCTATTTTGGGAATTCCTCGATCGGAAGTTTATAAACTAATGCAACCGCCTAATGGGTTCTTCGCACTTCAACTTTTGACCCCTATCCGTAAAATCACGGTTACTACAAATCTTCTAGCAACCAAAAAGGAATATTTGAGACATCTTCTTAAGAAATGTCACTTAAAATTTTTCGATTCTGCTAAAAATAGAACTCAAATACCATTCGAAATACTTGTTCCTCAACCACCGGACATTAATCTGAAGTTCAAAGTGATATTTTGGCATCAAGATAAGTCTTTATTAGACAAACTTGCAAAACAATTGATAAAAAAACAAACTTTCTTTCCAATCTATCTTGGAATTAGTGAATTTCTCGCCTCTGTTAAGTTTGACGGATTTACTGAAAGTGCAGTTGAGTTAAAAGAATATGAAGGAGAAATTCATTCTGTTGTAGTTAGCAAAAACGTATTAAAAGAAGGACTGATTAAACCCGGAAATAAATTCAATGTGGAATATATGCTAATTTACATGAACAATGACTTTTCTGCCAAAGACCACGTCAATGTCATTTATTCCGAACAAGCTGAATCCTTGAATTTAAAGGTAAAATATGCCTTGAAATCTCAAAACTTTGTGTGGACACCTTATGAATTAACGATTTGATTAGTCATGAAGTATCTTGCCAGATTGCCCGAAGAAGCATTATGCGATCATGTAAATAAAGTAAGTAAAATAATGGAAAATATGCAAAGTTCTTCTCAAATTCCTTTTGATAGATCTCTTATAAAATATATTGGTCTTTTCCATGATATAGGGAAATATACCGAATATTTTCAAAGGCATCTTCAAAATGGAGATAACTTTAGCGGTAAAGAACGGCATGCTTTTCTCTCGTCTCTGATATTGTATCAATTTTTGAAAAACGATACTTCAAGGAATTCTGTAAATATTTTTAGCGCTCTGTTTGCTATTCGCCATCATCATTCAAATCCACAAAATGTTGAAATGTTATTTAACACTACTGATCCTTTGTGGTACCAAAACGCTCGTCATATTAAAGACCAAATCAAGTCTCTTTTGAAAGCAAAAAAGGAAATAAACAAAGTTTATCCAGAAGGGATAATCGATACGATAATCCAAATTAAAAAGACAGGATCTGTGGACCAAATAGCAGAAGAATTGCTAGATGTAATTTTGTTTAATGATACTATATTCCTTTACTTCACCACAAACCTGCTCCTTGGGATGCTTGTAGATGCGGACATTCGCGCGGTCATCGAGATGGAGGCAAACGAAAAGCGCGTAGAAATCCCCGACGATATTGTTGATCGTTATCTCAGAAACTTAAGGAAAGCT
>CAYXJW010000065.1:0-32898 GCA_964465465.1 uncultured Caldisericales bacterium | reverse complement strand
ATTGTTCTTGTTGCTGGATCCCAGTTAACAGTGCAGCCTAAGTTTTCAGCAACAAATCTTAATGGTAGCATTGTTCTATCGTTTATTATGATAGGTTTTACATTGTGATTTTTAGGATCTATCCATTTCATTTCTCCGTTTACTCTTGCCTGAGGTTTATCTATCCAGAGTTCTATTGTTGTATCGTTAAAGAGTATTGTAACTTTTCTTTCTTTTCCGTCCCACTGTATTGTTCCACCTAATGCTTCAACTATTGCACGGATAGGTACAACCGTTCTTCCCCATTCAGGTATTATTACGGGTTTTGTGCCTCTGCCTGGATCGATTTCTTTTTCAACTCCGTTTACTGTCATATAGGGATTATTGGGCTTAAGCGTAATTACTATTTGAGGTTTATATATCACTGTTATCGTTTTTGTTGTTTTATTGCCTGCTTTGTCTGTTGCAACAATTGTTATTGTGTTTTCGCCTTTGTGTAAACTAACTGATGTTTCAAAATTTCCGTCTTTATCAAGGATTGTAATATTTCCGTTTATAAAAACATCTTTTATTCCTGAACCTTCGTCATATACACTTCCTTTTATCGTGAGGTACTGTTCGTTTACCGTTTCTCCATCTTGAGGACTAACAATTTTAACAACTGGCGGTGTATTATCAGCGATCTCTGCTTCTACCTCATTTGAAGGCGCCGAATAATCTGGAGGGTTTCCGTTGTCAAATGCCTTAACAACGTAGTAGTACTTTTTACCTATTTCAACAGAAGTGTCTTTATAACTCGTTGTATTTTTATCAACCGTTGCAATTGGGTTTGCAAAATCCTCTCCCCCCGGAGATGTGCCTCTGTAAATTGAATAGCCTGCAAGTTTTGAGTAATCAACAGGACCCCAATGCAAAGAAATTCCTTTAGCAAATGGCACAGCATTCAAATTTTTTGGCGTTGGCACTCCACAGGAACGTTTTATAACAAAACTATCCGAAACTGTGCCATCAATTCTTATGTGTTTTGCCTTTAACTCGTCATAAGAAGCAGTGATTTCAGTAAAACCAAATCCATTTTCAGAATACACAGTCCAATACATGTGAGATGCCCCATACTGAGGTGCCCCAGCACAACCATCTACAACGTAAATCGGATAATTCTGCCCGCAGTATTCATATTTCGCTTTGCTCCCAAGTTTACCTTCTGCATTAATAGGATATGTTCTCTCGTAATCATGCTCATGCCCATTGTAAACAAGATTCACTTTGTACTTATCAAACAATGGACAGAGTGTCTCGCGTACAGACATATCACTCGCCCCAACAAAGGTGAAAGGAGGTCTATGGAAAGCCACAATAATCCAATAATCAGGATGCTCCTTTTTAATGTTTTGCAGATCAGAAACAAGCCATTTATACTGGGGTGATCCTTTACGGTAATCTGAATCAGTTGACAAACTGATAAAATGAATACTTCCGTAATTGAAAGAGTACCACAAATTGTTGTTCGGAAACACAAACTGTTTCAAATAATTCACCCAGGGTTCTGCTGTCCTGTAATGATACTCATGGTTTCCAACTGCCTCCATAAAAGGTGCAGTAGCGGAAAGTGGCTCAAGATAATTAAACCAGATATTCCAAAAACTTTGATCTCCCCCTATGTAAACATTGTCTCCTGTAAATACAACAAATTTAGGGTGAACTTTCAAGACACCTTTTACTACTTTACCCCAATTTGACATATCTGAATCGTAAGGAGATTTATTTCTTGAATCTCCCATAACAACAAAATTAAAAGTGGCTTTATCAGTTGCTGGAGCTGTTGTGAAGGTGTAATCTTTACTCCACCCTCCCACATCATCACCACATCTGTAATGATAGGTAGTGCCTGGTTTTAAACCTTTGAGTTCTACACTGTAAATATAGCCATCTGCTCCCTCATAAGTCCACGTGTTATCCTTTGCTGTTTCACCATAACTTTCCGTTATTCCGTAAACAACTTCTGCTGGAACATTATGATTTTCCTTTGTTTGCCATGTAACAACCATCGTCGTTCTGGGATCGCTTTTCCAGCTCAAATGAATGTGAATTGGAGAATCAGGCCCGGAAGGATAAGTAGCACTCACCGGAATTGCACACCAATTTACTATGTTAATACCAAATTCGGCATCGTTGTAATCATCCCAATTGTCGTAAAGTTTATCACCTGGATCTCCACTACCATCATCAAATATTGAAGAATCGCCAATTGCAACAACTTTTCCACTTCCGTAAATAGAAGCCGCCGCAACACTACCCTGATACGAAACCACGAGAGGCTTTGCATCACCTGAAAGTGTAATTGTTGCCCCACCCCAAATACCAACCGCATTTACACCTTTAAAAATTTCTGGAAAATCTTTTTTGTTCAAATTAGTTATTGGATGTTCAGAAACTTTATCGCTATCAAAGGTAATGCCAAAATCAGATGTTTTTAGCGTTTCATTGAATACCTGAACCGCATCATATCCACTATGATTCCTATCTGCTCCCGCATGATCAGAAATAATAACCAGACCTCCTCCGTTTTTCACAAAATCCTTTATTGCCCTTTCTTCATTCTGTGTAAAAGGATTCTGTGGCTCTGGAATAACAAAAACGGATACACCCTTTAAATCGTCTTCTGTGATTTTCCAACCCGAAAGCTCTCTCACAGCAAAACCTTGATCTTTTAATGCATTTGCCCAATCTGAATATGCTCCGTCAATGACCCAATCAGCATTTCCTGCAGTTTCACTCTTTGTATCGTCAAATAGCACAACCTTCTGTCCTGCAAAAGATTTTTGATTAGATAAATGTGGAGTAAGCATATAATAAAAAAAGCCTAATAAAATAAAAACAACAATAAACAGAGATACTACTTTGTTTACAGAACGTCCAAAATATTTCTTTCTCATCAATGCCTCCTAAAAATTTCTTGAGCCTCTATTCTATCACAAAAATGGTGACTGACAAAGAAATATTTCATAGGCATGCCCTCTCTAAATTGAAATTAAATAGGAAACATTTACAGAATATGTAATAATTTCCATTAAGTTTAACAATTAGCTACATTATCGTACTAATGAATACCTATTATGGTTTAGGAGGTTGTTGAGGTATTAATGGGGGATTTAGATTAGAATTCGAAAGATTTGGAGTAGTAGGAACTTTTGCTTGGGATGGAGGATTAGGAAGAGAAGAATTAGTCTGAGAAGGTAATGGTTTTCCTGGCGGATTTGGTAATGGTGGTTCAGTCCGATTCCCAACAGGTTGAATTTGTAAATTTGATCTGGGTTCCAACGGAGGCATTCCAGGAGCATTTTGAACAACTTGAATATCTTTTACTGAATTAGTAGAAGGCGGTTGTGGGACACCATGACCGAGCGTTAAGCATCTAAACGCTGGAAAATGAGGCATACAAATTGGTCTTCCTGGGAGTTTAGCTCCTATGGGAAACGCATAAATAAACGAAGATACTATAAGTCCAACGAATATACCAAGTACTAAAAAAGCAACATTTTCCCTCTTCATAGGGATCATCTCCTTATTTTGATTTGTATTTTCAATATAACATAAAATAACAAAAATGTCAAATCCGAAATTCAGAGAGATAACGAGATATCCCATCAGGTGCAATAGTAATAACTCTCGAAAGATGGTATTTTTTCTTTATGATACGAGATGCAAGTACATTAGCACCAGTAGAAGGACCTCCACAAATTCCATCTTCTTTACATAATCTTAATGCCTCATTCCACGCCTCTTCTTGAGGAATTTTAATTACCTCAGAAATTATACTTCTATCAAATATTTTAGGAACAAAACCCGCTCCTATCCCTTCTATCGTGTGAATACCAGGTTTCCCCCCAGAAAGAACAGGAGATTCCTCTGGCTCTACAGCAATAATTTTAACAAAAGGATTAAATTCTTTCAACACCAAACCTGTGCCCATGATAGTGCCTCCTGTTCCCACACCAGCAACAAAACTTTGTACTTTAAATTGCATTTGGTTTAGAATTTCCGGGCCAGTTCCAAACTTATGTGCAAGGGTATTTGCAGGATTCGAAAACTGATCCGGAATAAATGCTCCCTCCTTTCTTGCAATCATTTTCGCAACAGAAATGGCGCCATTCATACCTCTACTTCCATCAGTCAGTACTACTTTACCTCCCAGCGCCTTTATTAACATAATTTTTTCACTACTCACGAAATCTGGCATCACAATCGTTACTGCAACTCCAAACTCTTTTCCAGCATATGCAAGCCCTATACCCGTATTGCCAGACGATGCTTCAACTACCTTCCCTCCTTTCTTGAGCACTCCTCTGCTGATAGCATGAGCAATCATAAAAAATGCTGTTCTATCTTTTATGCTTCCTGTAGGGTTTTTATATTCTTCTTTTACAAAAATTCCCTTTTCAGTTTGCAGTTCCTTAATTGGTGTATTCCCTATACTAAATTGCATCATCACACTCCCTTCTTTTAATAATTCTTGCAGGGTTTCCTACTGCCGTTGATCTACCAGGAACATTTTTTAAAACAACAGAATGGGCTCCAACTTTTGCAAAATCGCCTATTTTTATGTTTCCTAAAATAGAGGCATGATTTCCAATAAAAACATTCCTCCCTATTGTGGGATGTCTTTTTCCTCTTTTTATCCTTCTTGCGCCAAGTGTAACTCCGTGATAAATTATGGTTCCAGAACCAACAAATGCAGTTGAACCTATTACTACGCCAAAACCATGGTCAATCATAATACCCTTTTCTATAACTGCTCCAGGATGTATATCCATGGTATATAGTCTTTTTGCAATATAATATAGGAACATCGAGAGGAACTTGTAATTTAGTTTATATAACTCATGATAGACACGATAGAGCATAAGACCTTTAAACGAAGTTGAAAAAAGGACAATTTCTAACTTCGAATTCACTGAAGGATCATTTTGAAAGAAAGTTTCAAGATCTGCCTTGATCGCGGAAAAGATTTCCTTTACGACAACCATATACTTCACCTTCTATTTCTTTTCGCATATATAACACCTCCTTATATCGTAAATTTTTGCATTATACAATAATTCTACCGATTTGACAAACCACAAATTTTGCAATCTGGATCCTTTTTTACAGGAATTACTGAAAAATCATTGGTCAAAGCATCGTAAACAAGAAGTTTTCCGAAAAAATTTTCCCCTATTTGAAGCAAAAATTTCAGCACTTCATTTGCAACGAGAGTTCCTATTATACCCACAAGAGGGGTAAAAACTCCGTTTCTTCGATTTCTCTCTGTAAGTTTTTGGAGTATCTCTTCATCTTTTTCTGGAAAGATACAGTTGTAACAAGGTGTCACATCTGGCATTATGTCAACAACCTGACCAGTAAACCTTCCAACTGCACCTACAAATAACGGTTTGTTTAATTCAACAGCAGTTTTATTTATAAGATAACGTGTTTTAAAATTATCCGTTGCGTCTACAATGCAACTGTACTTTTCAAAAATTCCTCTTGCATTTTTTTCGTTTAAAAACTCCGGATAAATCTCGATTTTTACATCTGGGTTCATTGCATTCAAACGGTTTTTTGCAATCAAAACCTTCTTCTTTCCAATATCGTCTGAAGTGTAAAGGATCTGGCGTGCAAGGTTTGATAGAGAAACAAAATCACCATCAACGATACCAACCTGTCCTACGCCTGCTGAAACTATATACATAAGAATGGGGCTTCCCAATCCTCCTGCACCTATTACAAGAACAGAAGATTCTTTAAGTTTTTCCTGCCCGCTCTCTCCAATTCTGTCTACCGCAATTTGCCTTAAATACCGCTCTTTTTCTTTTTTACTCAGCACGATACACCTCCAGAAACAGTATAAAACTTTTGCAAGACAATGAAAAATTCCTATAATGAATGTATGAGAAAAGAAAAGCGTGTTGTGATAATAACAGGAGCATCAAGCGGAATAGGAAAAACAGTTGCTGAATTTCTGCATAAAAAGGGTTTTACAGTTTACGGATTAAGCAGAAATATCGAACCTTCAGATAAACTTCCACACGTAATAAAAACTGATATTACAAATGATGAGAGTGTGAAAAATGCCGTGCGCACGATCTTTGAAAAGGAAGGAAAAATTGATGCTTTGCTCAACATAGCAGGATTTGGTATTGCAGGCTCTGTTGAGGATACTTCGATAGAAGAAGCACATTCACAACTTGAAACGAATTTTTTTGGTACGGTTCGCATGGTAAAAGAAGTTCTTCCCATAATGCGAAGGCAAAAAGGTGGATACATTATAAATCTCAGTTCAATAGGCGGAATTGTCGGGCTTCCGTTTCAGGCATTTTATAGTGCCTCCAAGTTTGCAATTGAAGGCTACACAGAGGCATTGAGACATGAAGTTAAACCGTTCGGAATAAAAGTTTCACTGATAGAACCGGGCGATTTTAAAACAAACTTTACAAAGAACAGAAGAAAAACAGGAGATTCTTTAATCGATAAAGCCTACACAGAGCGGTTTTTAAAATGCCTTTCCGTAATGGAAAAAGATGAGCAAAACGGTGCAGATCCCATTGAAATTGCAAAACTTGTAAACAAAATCCTCAATACAAAAAATCCGAGACTGAGATATCTTGCAGGTCCTTACTCTGAAAAACTGTTCGTGGTACTCAGGAGATTTCTTCCGGAAAACCTTGTGCTTTTTATATTTGAAAAATATTACAAACTATAATACGATTATTCGCTGTTTTCAGAAACCTCTTTTAAAATTTCAAGTGCAGTTTTTGTAATTTTATCCATCTTGTTTTTAACAAATTCTTCATTCTTTGCACGTTCAGATAGATATTTTTCTATTGCATTTTTAGGAGAAATTGTTGTATGCGTTATTGCAAAAGCAGTATCTTCTTTTTCTTTCCTGCTATCCACAATTCCAGCAAAAACATAACTCTCCTTTTTGAGTTTTAAAATGAGATCTTTCAAAACTGTTTCGTTTTCAAAATCTCCAAGAAGTTTTATTCTTGTAATGCTTTTTTTTGCTTTACTCCAATCGATTTTTTCTACATCGGTATCGCTCCGAAGTTCAACCGTGTAAAAAGAACGTGTAAATGGATTTTCTACAAACTGGAATGAAGGAATGAGTGAATGTGGAGTAAATTCAATTTCAAAAAAACCTTTTCTATCGTTTTCTTCACCAAAATTCAGCCTTTCCAACGATCCCGGATAAACAACTGGAGTATTATTTCTTGGAGTAGAAAGTATCTGCTCTTCGTGAAGGTGTCCCATGGCAATGTATGACACATTATCAAAATCCAATTCAGAAAGAGAGATTGGTAGTTCGTATGTAAGTGTCATATATTGTTCACTTCCTACTTTACCTTCTGCAACACCAATGTGCATAGTAAGTATCGTTGGATTTTCTTTGTTTGCTTTATCAATGTATTTTTTTACAGCACTGATAATGATTTCCTTCATAAGACGCGCTGCTTCCTCTTCACTGTTAATTTCATATTTATCCTTTGAAAGGAGGTTTTTCTTATACGGGTATGGAACCGACACAATGTTAATACCTTTCACATTGAATAATCCAATTCTCCTTGCAACAATAACATCTGGGATTTCAAGAGCAGAGTAAACATCAAGGTGCACCCTTCTTTCCTTGTTGGGAGGGCCTTCATGATTTCCGGTTAAAATAAAAATGGCAATACCCTTCTCAGTGAGATTCCGAACAAAAATAGCAAATCTCTCTTGAACATAACCTGGCGGATCCCTTCTATCAAACAGATCGCCTGCGATAAGCACAATGTCTGCCCTATTCTCAATTGCATATTTTTCAAGAAATTCAAGAGACGCAAACTGTCTATCAATACTCTCCCCTGAATATGCGTTAAATCCAAGATGAAGATCCGCTGTATGAATAATTTTCATCTCACGTGGTACCCCCCGTCAATAAAAATTGCATTTCCTGTAATATAGGAAGAATCGTCAGAGAGTAAAAACAGGATCAGTTTTGCAACTTCTTCGGCACTTCCAGGTCTTCCAAGTGGAACCCTGTCCAAAAATTTTTCCCTTTCGTTTTTAAATTCTTCGCTAAAAAAATCTTCAGTCATTCTCGTTTTTATAAGTCCAGGTACAACAGCATTCACTCTAATATTTTTTGCTCCAAGTTCAGATGCAAGTGCATTGGTAAGAGAGATCAATGCACCCTTAGTAAGTGCATACCCGGATGAAGGTGGATCCATCGCACCAAAATACGCATCGATCGAAGAAATAAAAACAACGCTTCCGCCATTTTCAGGAAACAACGGGAGGATTCTTTTCAATATTTCAAATCCAGAGTTTACATTCACCGTTTCCATTTCTAAGAGTTCATGTATTCTGAATGTTTCAAATGGTTCAGTGTAAATCACTCCAGCAGAATGAACAAATCCGTTGATCTCTTTTGCATAAGAAAGAATGTGCTCTGCAAATTCATCGGCAGCACTTAAAACTGAAAGATCGCATTGAAACGGAAAGATACTTTCAGAAAAATTGGAAAGCAAAGAGAGTTTTTCTTTGTTTCTACCACAGGTAAAAACCAGTGCACCTTTCTCTGCAAGCATCAGGGAAGTGGCTCTTCCTATTCCAGAAGAGCCACCTGTTATAACAAATGTTTTGCCTTTGAAATAATCACTCATGGTGCGGAATTATGCATAGAAACACTGCCTTTTCGTCTCCAATATTTTTATACGAATGAGGTAATCCGGGCCTGATAAACAAGGCTGTGTCTTTTTCTGCAATAACTTCCTCTTCCCCCTCAGTTACGCGGCACCTTCCTTGTAAGAAATAAATTTCATGCTCCCAGGGATGGCTGTGCTCTGGAATCTCGGCACCTGGTTCCATTTCAAAATAGCGCATTGCATAATTTGGGGCGCCATCTTCCTTTTTTATAAGCCACCTTATCGTAACACCTTTTATTACTGATCCATTAAATTCAACAGGCTGTGCCGGGATTTCGAAAGGCTTTACAACTTTCATTACTTTCCTCCCAAAAATTCCCTTGCAATCTCCGCACCTTTTTCAAGCGCCTTTTCGTTCACAGGAATTAATTTTTCTTTCTTCCCTGTAAGGAAATGTTTGAGTGCTTTTTTAAGCGATTCCAATTTAACCGGTTTTTCTATCTCTGCATACGCACCAAGCAAGATCATGTTCGTAACCTTTTCATTGCCCAGCTCCCTTGCCACAGTTTGAGCATCTATTTGAAGTACGCGCACGTCTTTTCTCTTCACTTCTCTTGGGATCAAAGTTTTATTTAAAACAAGAAGTCCATTTTCCTTCATCAATGGTTCAAACTTGTCTAAAGAGGGAAGGTTCATAATGATTGCAGCCTCAGGGTGAGCAATAACAGGAGAGGCAATCGGCTTATCTGAAACAATCACGTCGCAGTTTGCAGTTCCTCCACGCATCTCTGGACCATAAGATGGAAGAAATGTAACAAATTTTCCTTCATCTTTTCCTGCTTCTGCAAGCAGTTCACCTGCAAGCATAACTCCTTGCCCGCCAAACCCGGCTATCACAAGTCCTTTTTGCATGCTATTCAACCCCCTTTGCAACTTTGAATTCACCTATCGGGAAAACAGGCAAAACCTCTTTTCTGATCCTTTCCATCGCTTCAACAGGCGTCATTTTCCAGTTTGTTGGACACGCTGAAACAAGTTCAACAAGTGAGAATCCAAGATTTTTCACCTGCGCAGTAAATGCCTTTTTGAGAAACTTCTTTGCCTGGATAATATGCTGGGGGTTATCAAGGGAAGCACGAGCAATGTAGGCAGGACCATCTAATGCTGCAAGCATTTCTGGAACATGCATTGGGAATCCATTTAACTCCGGTTTTCTCCCATAAGGTGTGGTAGTTGTAATTTGTCCGACGAGTGTTGTAGGTGCCATTTGTCCACCTGTCATTCCGTAGTTCCCGTTGTTAATGTAAACTACAGAAATTCTCTCACCTCTTGCTGCAGCATGAACAGTTTCTGCAATACCTATTGAGGCAAGATCTCCATCTCCCTGGTATGTTATAACAAAGGACTCTGGATGCACACGTTTAATGCCAGTTGCCATAGCACAGGCTCTGCCGTGCGCCGCTTCTACAGCATCAGTTGCAATGAAGTAATATCCAAAAACAGAGCAGCCAACAGGCCAAACGATAACCGTTTTTTTAACGAGATTCATCTCTTCAAGCAGTTCTGCTATAAGCCTATGCGCAATTCCGTGAGGGCACCCCGGACAATACGTAGTGTCTCTTTCAGTAATCGTATCCGGTTTTTTATATATGAGTTTCATTATTCCTTACCTCCCAGAAGTTTTTTAAATTCACCGTAAATCTCCTCTGCCGTTGGAACAACGCCACCAAGTCTGCCATAATAATAAACAGGTTTTTTACCATTTACGGCGAGTTTTACATCTTCAAGCATTTGCCCTTCATTCATTTCCACATCAAAGAAGAATTTTACCTGATCTGCCCTCTTAGAAATCTCATTTTCAGGAAAAGGCCAAACAGTAATTGGTCGAATTAATCCAAGTTTTATACCATCTGCACGTGCCATATCCACCACTGTTTTTGCAATTCGCGCAACAGTACCAAATGCAGTTAATGCATATTCAGCATCGTCCATCTCGTATTCTTCAAGTCTCACTTCGTTTTCTTTTATCTTCCTGTACTTTTCTTGAAGTGCAAGGTTCATCTTTTCAAGCCCTTCTGGAAGAATTTCAAGCGACGTTATGATGTTCCTTTCTTTTCTGTCTCCCTGGCCAACAGTTGCCCAATCAGGAGTTTTGAATTTGGAAACGTCAACCCATTCTTTGAACTCAACAGGTTCCATCATCTGCCCCATAAGGCCATCTACCAATACGACTACCATTATTCTGTATTTATCTGCAAGATCAAATGCATCAAACATCAAATCAGCAGTTTCTTGAATCGTATGTGGAGCAAGAACAATTGAGTGATAATCTCCATGCCCTCCGCCTTTCGTTGCCTGGAAGTAATCCGCCTGAGCAGGAGCAATATCCCCAAGCCCTGGGCCTCCTCTCATCGCATTAACAACGACGCAGGGAACGTTAGAATTTGCAATATAACTAAAACCTTCCTGCATTAAACTGATACCCGGACTGGAAGATGTTGTAATAACCCTCGTGCCAGTACAGGCAGCACCGTAAACCATGTTTATTGAGGCAACTTCACTTTCCGCTTGTAGAAAAACTCTTCCAAGTTCAGGCATTCTCCTTGAAAAGTACTCTGGAGTTTCATTCTGCGGAGTAATCGGATAACCAAAAAATGCCATACAACCAGCACGGATCGCTGCCTCAGCAATAACTTCTGCGCCTTTCATCAGTACCTTTTCACCCATAATAATCCCTCCTTATTTCTTCACAGGTTCCGGACGCCTTACCTCGGCAATCGCCATATCCGGACAGATAATGTAGCAGAATCCACAGGATATACACCCTTCATTGTCAAAAAGTTCCGCAGGGTGATACCCTTTCGAATTGATGCGCTCCGAAATCCTCAATACATGTTTAGGACACACACTTACACAGAGCCCACAACTCTTACACCGTTCTTCGTTGATAATCACTTTTTTCTCCATATTTCCTCCTTCCTTAAACTCCCATTTTAGGGAGAGGATTAACAAATAATTTTAACGGCAAAATTGGAATGTCTAATACTTCTGCAATCTTCTGGTTGTTTTCATCAACACAGCCAAAAACAATTGGAAGTTTTGTATAATCTGACACCTCTTTTACCACTTTAAACCCGTTTTCCAGCGTTTTTTCAGTTGTTTCCCACCTTAAATTTGTATTGAACACAATCCCTGTAATTTTCATTCGTGATGCATTTTGAATCACAGCCATTGCCTTTAAAATTTCGTCTTTCGTTGAAGTTTCAGGCCGCCTCGTATTCACAACAAAAAAGAAATTATAAGAACCTTCTTTTATTACATCTCTGAACTGCGCAATTGCCCCTGCACCGTAGGGATCACCGCCTACATCAAGAACCTTCTGCACACCTTTTTCCATAAGTTTTCCTATAATGAACTTTGGGAAAATCGGAAGGTCCAGCGTACGCGTCACATCCGGGGGAGCAACAATATCAAGGTGGTATTTTGGAATGAGCGTTTCTTTCAAATCCCTGATGCGAACATACGGTTTCACGATATCCATATCAAACAGCGTGTTTTTTATCCCTTCCTCTTTCATTTTAATTGCAACATTTATTGCAATCTCAGTTTTTCCAGATCCTATTCTTCCTGCAAAAATTTGAAATTCTTCATCAAGAAGTTCTTTAACGTCAAATTCTTTCATATATTTTTTCCTTTTCCTCTCCTCGCAAAACACGTAATACACCTTCTGCAAGTGCTTTCATCTCATCTTCCCCTGGATAAATTTTCACCGGCGCTATGAAACTCACTCTATCTTTTATCCAATCAGTGAGCATTTCAGAATGGGCAAGCCCACCAGTTATTACTATTGCATCAACCTTTCCTTCAAGCACCGTTGCCATCTCTCCTGCACTTTTCGATATTTGATATGCCATTGCTTCGTATATGAGTTTAGCATGGGAATCGCCTTTTTCTATCATTTTCTCAACTTCTATTGCAGAGTTAGTGCCAAGATGTGAAACGAGCCCACCTTTTCCGGCAAGTTTCTTTTTCATCTCTTCAAATGTGTATTTCCCTGAATAGCAGAGTTTCGCAAGACTAATCGTTGGAAGCCCACCTGCACGTTCTGGTGCAAATGGCCCATCGCCGTTCAGTGCATTGTTCACATCAACAACTTTGCCCTTTCTATGTGCTGCAACAGAAATGCCACCACCAAGGTGAATTACGATGAGATTTACCTCTTCATATTTCCTGCCAAGATCTCTTGCCGCTCTTCTTGAAACTGCTTTTTGATTCAGCGCATGCCAGAGAGGTTTTCTTTTTATTCCTTTAAGGCCTGATATTTTTGCAATCTCCTCCATTTCATCAACAACAACAGGATCAACAATGTATGCCTTTTTATTAATCCTATCTGCAATGTCCTTTGCAATTACCGCTCCAAGGTTAGATGCATGTTCACCATATCTTCCTTCTCTGAGGTCTTTCACCATATCGTCGTTAACGAGATACGTACCAGACGGAACAGGGTGAATAAGTCCGCCTCTTGCCGCAACTGCCGAAAGTTCGCTAAGGGAAACGCCATTCCTCTTCAAGGCATCAAGAACTGCATCTCTCCTGAATTCGAACTGATCAATAATTTTAGCAAAACGCGAAAGTTCATCTGTACTGTGTCTCAACGTTTCAGAGAAAACTTCTTTTCCTTCGTCAAAAACGGCAACTTTTGTTGATGTAGAGCCGGGATTAATAACGAGAATTTTTTCCATATTCCCTCCTAATAAATTAGGGGGCGTTCAAGCCCCCTGCATATTAATATCTCATTGTTCCCAGATACCATAATGCCCATAATAAAAAACACGGACATTAAAACATTCTCAATGGATAATATAAATCTCTCGCTTCGCAATGGATACGAAGCGAATCTTAAAAAAATTTTTTGAAGCAAATAAGTTGTTCTTTGCATATCTTTGTTAAAATTTTATCACAACAGCGTAAAATTTCCAACAAAATAGTGTGAAAATTTTACTTGACGAGGAAAAATTGTTCCGTATAATATGACTGATGCCGAAGTGGCGGAATTGGCAGACGCGGCGGACTCAAAATCCGCAGGGGTTCAGAGCCCCGTGAGGGTTCAAGTCCCTCCTTCGGCACCATTCCTTATGTAATAATAGATGTATTCCTGCGCATATCCTGAAAAATCTCCAAACAGTTCTCTGCCAAACTGCGTAATCTTTTTAACGGTGCCATCAACACCAAAAAGTAGTTTCATACCTCTCTTTATCCACACATCAACGGGAAACGCAGAAAGTTCGTTCATAGAAAAGAGCATTATGCAGTGCGCAACCTTAATTCCAACACCTTTTATTTTGAGGAGTTCTCGCTCTTTTTCTTGAAACGGAAGGCGTGAGATTTTAAAAATTTCACTCTCACTGTATCGTGATAAAAATTCACGAAACCATTTTTCCCTAAAACCAAGTTTCAGATTTTTAATTTCTGAATTCGTTAGTTTTTTTAAACTTCTATCCGTTGGGAAAAGATAAAAATCTCCATAAGGCGTTGTAATTTTCTCACCTGCCATTTCGGAGAGTGCATTCAACCTTCTTGCAATAAGAGGAATTGCGCTCTGCACAGAAAACATAAATGAAATTACCGTTTCAAATGGTTTCTGCCGCATAATTCTGATTCCGAGAGTTTCTTTAATCACCTTGGAAAAACCCGGTACTCTATTTTTTAGATACGCATTTATGAAATCCAGATCATCGTTTAAACCAAGCAGATTTTTCACTTCGTTTTCACTTATAGGTTTTCCAAATGATTCATAAAAAAGGGAGTTCCCTTCCTGTTTCAGTGCAAGAATAGAACTCCCAGATGGGTAAATATAAACCCCGTCCTTCTCAAACACACGGAACGTCTGCCCACATTTCAACGTCCGCTCCAATGAAAAATTCCTTACACTAATCTTATTTTGCAAGTGATTCTATCGCCCTTCCGTATATCTTTGCGAGTTTTATAAGGTGATCAATCGCTATAAATTCATTAGGTTGATGCTCAACTGCCTTCATTCCGGGAAAAACCGGTCCAAATGCAACTCCTTTTTCCATTGCACGAGCATACGTGCCTCCACCTATCGCCAATGTGTAAGGCTTTTCCCCTGTTGTTTCCGCATAAACTTTAAGAAGCGTCTGAACAATTGGCTCCTTTTCATCAACAAACAGGGGTTTGTTATCATGCGTTGAAAGAACGGAAAGATCGTATTCTTTTGCCTTCTCTGAAATTTTCTCAACAATTCTTTCTGAGTTATCTGAGATGGGATACCTTATATTAAACACAATTTTCGCCTCGGTTTCACCAATCTCTGCTATTCCCAGATTCACAGTAAGTTTTCCTGATATAGCATCTTCATTTGCAATTCCAAGTTTTTCGCCATAAACATCGGAATCAACACATTCGTTGATAAATCTCACAACATCTCTTGCTTCACCTGTAATTTCTGCATCTCTCAATGCATTGCAAAGAATAGTGATTGCATTTTTCCCTTCCCACGGATGCGCTCCATGAGCAGAAACACCTTTCGCAATCACACGATTTCCGGATATTTCAACACCATCGGAGGAAACGCCGTTCATAGAGGAAAGCACCGCCTCTGCACGGTCGGCAACCATATTAGGCCTGTCTCCGCCCTTTAATCTGATTTCCTTATTCAGAGAAGAAAACTTCCTGTATAATGTTACATCAAGAATTCCCTTTTCCCTGTTTATTACTGGAAAATTTCCATCTGGTGTAAAACCTATAAGTGGCTCTTTTTCCTTCTTCTTGTAATAGTTTATCCCTTTCCAGCCCGTTTCTTCGTTTGTACCAAAAACAATCCTCACACGTTTTGACAGGGAAATACCACTTTCTTTCAAGGCATAAAGCCCAAAGAGTGCTGCAATGATTGGACCTTTATCATCAATTGCACCTCTTCCAAAAATTTTACCATCTGCAATAACCCCACCGTAAGGTGAATAATCCCAACCCTTTCCTTCAGGAACAACATCAAGATGTCCCAGAATACTGATAAGTCCGTTTCCGTTCCCAAATTCCACATAGCCTGCATAGTTATCAAGATTTTTTGTTTTGAAACCCATCTCTTCGCCAACCGACAAAGCGTATTCAAGGGCAAGTTTTACACCTATTCCAAAAGGTGCATCTTCTTCTGGCTTATCCTCTACACTCTTTATTTTAAGAATCTCCTGAACAATCTCTATGAGTTCATCTCTGTGTGCATCTATGTACCTTTCCATTTCTCGCCTCCGCCTGTAAAATGTGAAAAAGGCGCCCCAAAAGGGCGCCGAAAACAAATTATAAAATTTCTCTGAGTTTTGAAAGCCTCTTTTCGCGATCTCTTGCGAAACGTTCTATCCCTTCAAACACATGTTTAGGATCAAGGTGTGCTTCCTCTATCACTTCGTCCAGCGTGCCGCCAGTTCGCCAATTGTTGTCCCAATCTGAGGAAAGGGAATACTCTCTGGCAACGGGATTTGCAATCCAATGGTGCATAAGTTTTATTGATTCATTTGTAATCACCATTGAATCGTGGAATTCTTTCCAGGGAAGCACTTTATTTTTGTACTCCTCTGGCTCTCTCCTGAACAGTTCATAACTCGGGGCTGAAACAATTCTCACGTTGATGCCTGCACTCTTTAGTTCACCCAGAATTTTAACAACACTTAAAGTGGAACTTGTTCCTTGAACAATTACAGTACCCATCTTTTCTTTGTCTGGTTCAAAATCTTTCAGTATGTATGCACCGTGAGCCGCTTCAAAATAAGAAGCAAGTCCAAGCGCTTCTCTATCAGGGATTTCAATTTTCGGACGCGTAAGCACAAGTGCAATTATTGGTACATCAAGTTGTAATGCTCTGCCAAGAAGAACAGGTACCTCGTTATGCTCCCATGGAATAAGATCAATAACTTTGCCTTCCGGGAAAAGATCCCTCACTCCGGGCGCATAAATTCCGAAATGTGTTCTTGAATCGTCTGCAGTTTCTGGCCCAGAATGTCCTTCAACCCATATCGTTTTCCCTAACTTTATTGGACAGTCCTGTGCCATCTGGGAGTAAAGCCTCATCATTCCATACTTAAGGTATGCAAATGATCCGTAAGTAGATGATGTAGAATAGAAACCAAGGAATTCTTTGTAAGGATCTTTAGCAAGGTTTATCGTATCAATCCCTACCGAAATTCCGGCATTGACAAACTCCGTAATTTCCTGTGGAAGAAGAACTCCATCTGGATTTTTCTCCTTGTCATACCAGCCATAACCCGGAAAATCACCGAAAGGCTTCGCAAAACCGGATATCTTTGTGGAATCTGCAAGGTCCGCAGACATTGCTATAAACAAAGGCCTATTGTACTTCTTTGCCGTGTATGCATTTATCCATGCACCCCATTTGCTAAATGCCTCTCTATTTGCAGCCTTTGTCCCAGGTGCAGCAAACAGTTCCTCTGGATAGTTCTTGTAATCAGTAATTACAGGATCGTAAACAGGATTTTCCTCACTCTTATCAGAAATTTTGAGTGTTGGTATCTCTTCAGGAACAGAATCTCCAATCTCTACAAGTTTATTTGCAAGATATTCCATAAGTTCCTTGTCATTATAAATGACACTCATGGCTACTTCAATGTTTGCTCTAAACTGTTCGTAAATTTCCTTTTCAGTTTCAGGTGCAGGTTTTCCATATCCTACAAATTCAACTCCGTATTTTTCCTGGAATGGTTTCTTTGTTTCCCAGAAAATCTCGGAGTTCATTTTATGCGGTGAACCGTGAGACTTGTTATCATATTTTAGATATCCTCTTCCCTTGCGGGTTTTAAACCAACCTGCATTTGGAACAAACTGCTGAACTTTATTCGGATCGAAGAGTTCAGAAATGACTCTGGAAACTTCTCTGTAATCTGAACCCTTTTCAGTTCCAAGAACTCTCCAACCATGACAGGAGAACCAATCCTGAGGACCACCATAAACCGTTTGTTTAAGCGGGTGATCATCAATTCCAAAGTTATTCCAGTCAATTAAAAAATAGAGGTTATCAAGCCCAAGCGCCCATGCAGAATTCATTGTTTCATGCACTCCACCGGGAGTAAGCCCAGCATCGCCTTCAATTGCAATAACTTTTACATCGCCTGCGCCTGCACGTTTCAAAGCAATTGCCTCTCCTACTGCTGCAGTTGGGCCATGTCCGGAAGGACCAGTGTTAAATTTAATGAAAAGTGTTTTTCCAGAAAATTCAGCATGCCCGGAAAGGCCACCTCTCCTTCTAAACCCAAGCAGATCCTCAGGCAGAAGGGTAATTTCTCTTTTTAAAGCAAACCGAGGATCTCCAGTTTCCTCGTGCATCTTCCACATTGCACCGTTCAAAGCAGCAAGTGCAGCATACACAAGCGGTATCGTGTGGCCTGCTGATAAAATAAACCTGTCGGAAAATCTTTTCAAAGGATCACGTATATCCCATTTCATTGCGCCAGAAAGCATAAGTGTCATAAGGACATGCCGTTTGGAACGTGAACCTCCCGGATGTCCGCTCTGTCTGTAATTAATCATAAGGTCAATAAGTTGATCAACAACATCTCCCACTTTTTCCCAGTATTGAAGTTCCTTTTCAGTTATTTCTCCCATAAGCCTCTCCTTTCATAAAATAATTTCACTGATAAAGCATATTACGGGCGCCGTTTTTGTCAAGCATTAACGAAAGATTTCTCTATATTCGGGTATCGTATCTTCTGCAAATTTCTTCATTCCTTCTCTCGTTTTGTAGTGCGAAATCATATCTTTAAGCACTGAGAACGGAATTGTTGCTATATCAGCACCTGCTTCTGCAAGTTCGCGAACTTGCCTCGCATTTCTCACACTTGCCGCTAAAATCTCTGTATCAAAATCGTAATTGTCAAATATATCTCTTATGCTACCTACAAGATCAACTCCGCTAACAATTCCGTTATCGTTCAAAATCTCATCGTTGAATGTAAGCCCTTCTGCTGGATAGTAATCACCCTTTTTAAAAGTAATACCTGCAGTACTCCTCAAAAAATCGTCAATCCTCCCTGCAAATGGACTGACATATTTTGCACCTGCTTTCGCTGCAAGAAGCGCTTGCACCGGAGCCATAATAAGAGTAACATTCACAGGAATGCCATCTCTGGAAAGTGCTCTTATTACCTTTAAACCATCAAAAGCGTTTTTGCCGTTTTCCTCTACTTCAGGGTTCACCGGGATTTTTACAACCACATTTCCCGCAACTCCGTTAAATCTTTCGTAAAGCGTTTTCGCCTCTTTATACATCTCTTCTTCCGTGTTTCCAATTACTTCAAGACTCACAGGACAACCTTCCCCTGCAACAGACAAAAGTTTTTCTATGTAAGAAGTCATTGAAAACTCTTCACCTTTGCTTTTGAAATAATCAACGGCTTTTTTTATAAGGGAAGGGTTCGTCGTAATGCCATCAACAATCCCCCAGGACAAAGATTCTTTTATCTCATCAAGATTTGCCGTGTCAATAAAAATTTTCATTTCTCCCACCTCACTTTTAAACTAAAACTCTTCTGTGTCATCAACATAATACTTCTTTGGAAGCATAGCAAGTGCAATTGCCAATCCAAGAATCCCGGTAAACAAGCCTATGAAAAACCAACCAAATGCACTTCTTCCTTTCTTACCAGCAACAACTGCCGTTGCTATTGCAAATACAAGGAGAAGCAATAAGATGCCAAGATAAACAGTTGCAACCGTAGTAATTGCTGCAAGTCCATTAAGTGGAAGATTCCCGGTAGAAAGATTATTCACAACTATCACCTCCTTTGTTTTTGATAATTTTAACACTATTTTAAAAATGTTGCAATTAAAATATAATTGCAGGGTGAGACGGTTTAAAAAAGTAATTGCATACATTCTAATTTTTTATATTGCAGAATTCGTGCTTACAATAAAACCTGTAAAGAATACAGGCAACGATGTGGTAAATCCAATCGCTGAGGTAAACGTTATAAACATTAAAAACTCAGATAGAATCCTTATATTCGCACCACATCCAGACGATGCTGTGCTTTCTTCCTCAGGGATTATTCAGTATGCGATAAAATCTGGTGCAGAAGTAAAGATCGTTTATATCACAACTGGAAGCCACAATACAACAACAATGGTGCGCGATTCTGCAATTCACACGGTAACCCCAATTTCTGGAATTTTACTTGCAAAAGAAAGACATAGAGAGGCACTCTGTTCCGCAAAAACGCTCGGACTATCTGAAAATACCCTCGTGTTCCTCGGTTTTCCAGATTTTGGAACACTAAAGATCTGGACAGACTGTTTTGAAAACAAACCATACTTCTCCGGATTGCTTATGAGTGATAAAACGTTTTTCCCATTTTCATACAAAAAGGGCATTGAGTTTACGGGAAAAAATGAACTTACCCTGATAGAAAAAATCATTGAAACATTTAAACCAACAATAGTGATTTATCCACCAGAAACAGACTTAAATCCAGATCATAGAGCAACAGGGTTATTTGTAGATGCAGCACTTTTTGATCTGCGAAATTCTATAAACCCGGAAAGATTTCGGTACTTCATGCATGCCCAGGATTGGCCTACACCACTTAAATATGCACCTCACGATTACATCACAAAGCCAGAATACATAAGAAACCTGAATGGAAAATGGTTTGCCTATTATCTCACACTGAAAGAAGAGGAAATCAAGAAAAAGGCAATACTATGCCACAAAAGTCAGGTTAAATCTGCACCAAACTTTATGCTCTCATTTGTGCGAAGGAATGAGATATTTCTTAATGAAGAAGAAAAAATCAATTCTTTTATGCCACTCTGGACAGACAGGGAAATGGAAAAAATAAGAGTGAGCCCATCAATCTCTTCTGTTTATATTGGTGAAGATAAAAACAACGTTATCTACAAAATTACACTCAAAAAAGGATTTGAAACATTCACTAAACTTTACGTGTTCATCTACCCAGAGATAAAAACAGAGAAATTTTATGATTCTCCGAAATACAGGGTTGTAATCACAAGAGGGTTAACTCACAGGCTAAAAATTACACTTATAAAAAATGGAAAGGCGATAAAAGTATCAAAAGAGAATCTATCGGCAAAAGGTTCTGAACTACTTCTTGAATTGGATATAAACAAAAAATACTTCGAAAACTGTAAGGCGTTTTTTACAGCAATACAGGTTGAGCAAGTTAATTTAAGAGTGTCAGAGTCTCCATGGTGGAATGTAGAAATTTTTAAAAATTAAAATCTGGATATAATCCTGATATGAAAAAAGCGCTCATCGTTGCAAACGGAGAGAAAAACTCTCCAGAATTTGTAGAAAAACTTACAAAAAACGCAGACCTCGTGATTGGGACTGACGGCGGGGCAGAGTTCCTCTTTGAAAATAACATACCTTTTGACGTTGCAGTTGGAGATTTTGACTCTGTTAAAAATTCCAAAACGGTGAGCCAACTTAAAAAAAGTGGCATAAAAGTGGTAAAGTTTCCAGGAGAAAAAGATTTTTCAGATACAGAACTCTCAGTGAGGTTTGCACTAAAAGAAGGCTGTTCAGATTTTGTGCTAACTAATGCGCTTGGAAAAAGAACGGACCATCTTCTCTTTAATATTTCAGTGATGCTATTTTTGTTAAAAAAAGAAAAGAATTGCACAGTAATTGAACAAAACGAGGAAATCTATATAACAAAATCTGAGTTAAAAATAAAAACGGAAGCGGGGTATACCGCCTCCATTTACCCAATTACACAAACTGCTTTTATAGAAAATTCCTCCGGGCTGAAATACCCGCTCAAAGGGATCCGCATAAAAAAACATTCCACCTTAACGTTAAGCAACGTCATCACAAAAAAAGAAGTTTTTATCAAAGTAAAGAATGGGATAATTCTACTTATCGTTGAGAAAAACACCTGATCTATTCCGGTATTACGTATCCCAGTTTCTTCAATTTCGATTCAAATTTAGGCCAATCCTCTTCCACACGAACAAATAACTCTAAAAATACAGGTTTTTTAAGCATTTCCTGGATTTCAAGCCGTGCCTCTTTACCAATTTTTTTAATCATTTTCCCTTTTTCACCTATTACAATACCCTTTTGAGAATCGCGAGCAACAGAAATCACAGCACGGATATACATCATTCCATTTTCGCGCTCCTTCATTTCTTCAACGTTTACAGCAGAGGAATAGGGTAGTTCTTTTCTCAAATTTAAATACAGTTTTTCCCTGATAATTTCTGAGATTGCAAGTGCAAGTGGAAGATCCGTGAGAACATCCTCTGGAAAGTAAGCAGGACCCTCTGGAAGGTACTGAAGAGTTTTTTCAAGAAGTGCATCAACATTTTGCCCATTTAAAGCAGAAATTTTTACAACTTCCTTGAATTCAAACAGGTTTTTGAACTCTTCTTCAGTTTTTTCAATTTCTTCATGTTTATGCCTGTCAATTTTATTTATCACGAGGAAAACGGGAACGTTTGTCTTTTTCAGAGTATCAAAAATCAAAGCATACTCCTCGCCTGCATAATCTCCCGCTTCCACCATAAGGTAAACAAGATCAACTCCTTCAATGCTCTTTTTTGCAACCTCTACCATATATTTGTTTAAAGCGCTCTTTGCTTGATGCACACCGGGTGTATCAACAAAAACAATCTGCGCATCTTCCAGGTTTTTTACTCCAAGAATTCTAAACCTCGTAGTCTGTGGTTTCGGAGTAACAATTGAAACTTTACTACCCACAAGGTAGTTCATAAGCGTTGACTTCCCTACATTCGGACGCCCAAGTATCGCAACAAGTCCACTTTTCATATTAAAAAACCTCCTGTTTTTTCTCATTATACAGGATTTTTTGAAATATATGAACCTTTTGGGCTTGAAAAATGTCTAATATGTGGAAAAATAAAATACACAGGGAGGTGTGTTATGAGTAAAAAATTAATCGTGGTAGCAGTAATTGTAGCACTCTTAATTGGAGCATTTTCATTGCCGAATGTGATCTTTGCACAGAGCGGCACATTTGAAGAAGCAGTATCCAACTTCAACAATGCAAAGCAATCATTACAAACAGAAACAGAGACCTTTAAGAGCAAAATTCAAACAATTAAAACACTCTCAGAAGAAATTAGAAACACAATCAAAGAAATGAAGGCAAACGGAAAAGAGATTCCGGAAAATGCAAAGAGCGATTTGAGAAAACTCAGAAGGGCACAGTTTGAAATAAGAAGAAGCATGCTAATAAGAAATGCACGTGGAGAGTATGCCGGGAAAATCCTTGCGCAGATGAAATCGCTGAGAAAAGAAATTGAGGAGAAAAGAAAAGGCGGTGCTTCTGAAGAGGAATTAAAGCCTTTAAGAGAAAAGTTAAGAAAGTTGTTTACCGATCTTCGCCTCGTTGCCCCACTTTCACCGGAAAGAATGCTCAAGAATTCGGATAAAATTATGAAGAAAGCAGAATCACTTAACAAAAACGGAAAAGAAAAGGAAGCAATCCGCCTTCTGGACAAAACGACAAAATCGTACGAAGCAGCAACCAAAGCATTAAAAGAGAAGGAGAAAAAGGCAGATAACTTGATTGATCTTCTCAACAAGGTTAAAGGAGAACTTGGAGAATGATTAAACATCCTTTTGTCGGCGTGCTCACATTCAGGCTTATCATCTGGCTTGGTGCAGTGATAATAGCGCCACTCGTAATGAGAGAACTTTCGCGGCAAAAGGAGATTGAGGGAGAGTTAGACTACTTCGAGAGCCTCGTGCTCTCCCTCCTTCTTTTTGGAATAGCATTCACACCTTTCATCTTTCCGCGAATGTTCTTTGACGCTTTTAAAAAGTATTTTTGGTTCATTGCACTCCTATGGGGCATTGGAGGATCACTCTTCAACGGATACATTCTTACGATGTATAAAAAAATTGCCTACTGGAAATCTCTCTTTCTATGGGCTCTCACATTTATAGTAGCATACACTGGAGGGTTTGTTCTTGCTTCGTTTTCTCTGTTTTTGCTTAAAACACTCAGATGAGAGAAGAGGAATTCAAAAAAATAGTAGAAGAGCATTACAAAGACATCTACAAACTTGCATTTTTGCTCACAAAAAACAGAGACGATGCGGCGGACATAACACAGGAGGTGTTCCTCAAAGTGAAGGAGCACTTGAAGAGTTTTAGGGGTGAAGCATCAATAAAAACGTGGCTGTATCGAATTACAACAAATGAAGCAAAGAGGCTGTTTAAAAAGAGAGAAACAGAGAAACATGTAAAGATACCTCTGTTATTTAGAACAAACAGAGATGTGGAAAAATACGATAAATTAAAAGAGGCATTAAATAAATTAGATAGAGAGAGTTATGAAATTCTTTACCTAAAATTTTTTAAGAATATGAAGGAAAAAGAAATTGCTTTTATTTTGAATATACCGCCTGGCACGGTAAAGTCAAGGTTGCACACGGCAAAAGAAAAATTAAAAAAGGAGATGCAACAAGATGGATGAAGAATTAAGAGAATTTTTTAAGAAAGAGTACGATGCTATAGAAGTTCCTCACGGGCTTAAAAAACAAATTCTAAAAGGAAAAAATCAGAAGATTTATTTAATGGCAGCCGTTTCGGTATCCGCCTTTGTAATCTTTATTCTTATGCTGTTTGCGGAATTTTCTGCTCAATTCGATAGCGTGATTAATGCAATTACTCTGCCTTAAACACCAAACACTTCTGGTAGAAGTTGAACGCAGAACATACAGGATATACAGGAATGCCTGTTTATCTTATAAGTTCCGTCTTCAATTTTTATTGCACCCGTTGGGCAGAACGTTTCAATTCTGGCAATTTTTTCAACATCGTTTTTCAAAACACGGGGCCTCTTTCCACGTAAATTTCGATATTTTAGAAACTTTACAATCTCTTTTCTAAACCTCAAAAATTCATCTCCAAACAACGAAACATGGGAAAACAAACCAGAACCAAATCCAAGATCATCACCTATTTTATTAGTTTTAACCTCCCTTGAGCGGTACCCAATCAGCACAGCAGAAAGAGAGTCAAGGGCAAACCCATCTTCAGAGAACAAAATGGCATTCATTTTGTCAAGTTCCTTATCTCCGGTTAAGTCTGCCTCCACTGCATCGACAAATCCAAAAATCATTCTCTCCTGAATCAGGCCGTAAACCTCAACAATTGCTTGCTCCATTTGATATTTCAGTTTATTTACAAAAATTTCGTTTCTCGTAAGCGTGGGAACAACTGAAAGCACAGAGGCAACGATCCCACCAAGAGCAGTGACAGGGGAAACCTTTAATTTCACGACAGGCACAATAAAATCCGCCTCCGTTAAAGTCACGGGGATAAACGAGTGTTTTAATATTCTTTTTCCTTTCACATTCATCTTTTCAAGTTGTCTCTCCCTTGAGTATTGAACGGGCGAAAGAAGTGCATAGCCTTTAAAATGATCTGGCATTTTCTCACCATGCAGAGGCACTGTCAATTTTTCGTATCGATCATTCCTGAAATCAATAAATTCCACATCCTCCTCATCCAACATATTTTTGATTTCCTCAGGCAGAGGTTCAGAAAATATTGAAGCCCCTGCTGTAATTTGAGAAACACCAGCACTTTTTAAATAGTGTATTACCTCTCTTAAAAAAATGTGGTTTGGAGTTGGGAAATCAAAATATAAGGCAATTTTCTTTCCTTTTAATTTCTCCTTTTTGAACGGAGATGTAATTACCCTTATCGCTTCCTTTACCTCTTCAGGATCATAAGACTTGCATTCAAGAATTCCTACAGAACTCATTGAACTTCACCACCTTTCATCTTGCACATAGAGAAAAGAGGACACTCTCCACAAACAGGTTTTTTCTTGCAGAAATCTTTTCCTTCCCTCACTATAAGTGCATGCATTTCTTTGAACACGTAAACCTTTTCGTTTCCTTTAAAACGGATGTTGTTTCGTACATAATTAAGGAAATTTTCATCACTCAATGATGTCTCAAACAGAATGCGTATTTCTTCGTAAGAGTCATTTTTATCTACAATTCTAAGCCTTGAATAAATCCTCTTTGTGTAGGCATCTACTACAAAAATTGGCATATCCAATGCATAGAGTAAAATTGAATCCGCTGTTTCCTTGCCTATTCCATGAACCGCTAAAAGTTCTTCCCTTAATTGGAACATGGGAGTTTCTTTCATTTTGCTTTCATCTGCTTCATACTTTTCTTTGAAGTATCGTACAAATTCTTTTAACCTGCACGCTTTCAGGTTGTAAAAACCAGCAGGTTTTATAACCTCCGCAATTTCTTTACAATCCAAACTGTATAGAACATCAGGTGAAAGCATACCTTTTGATTTCAAATTGTTTATCGCTTTCTCAACATTTTTCCACGAGGTTTGCTGCGTTAGTACCGCACCAACCATCACCTCAAACGGAGTATCTCCGGGCCACCAAAACTGGGGCCCGAATTTATTGAACAGGAGTTTGAACGTCTTTCTTATCCGTTCCTTCTTCACCCTTATTTTCAATTTTTATCTTTGCAAGGTATTCTTTCAGTTCTTTGCCTTGAAGTGTTTCCTTTTTTAGCAATACATTTGCAATTTCAAGAACAATTTTTTTCTGCTCCCTTAAAACCTTCTTTGCACGAGAATAGCATTCCTCTATAATTCTCTTCACTTCAGCATCTATAAGGTCAGCAGTTTTTTCACTGTAATTTCTTTCTTCTCCAAGTTCTTTTCCAAGAAATATCATTTCGTTCTGCTTCCCAAATGTGACGGGCCCAAGTTTTTCACTCATTCCGTAGGCACGAACCATTTTTCTTGCAATATCAGATGCTCTTTCAAGATCGTTTGCCGCTCCAGTTGAAACCTCATGAAGGAAAACTTCCTCTGCAGCCCTTCCTCCAAGCAAGCCAGAAATTTTATTCATAAGTTCACTTTTCTTCTGAAGGTATTTGTCCCTTGCTGGAAGTTGCAAGTTGTATCCAAGCGCCATTCCACGTGAAACAATGGAAATTCTGTGAACGATATCACCAGAGGGAAGCGCAGTTGCAACAACTGCGTGTCCTGTTTCGTGAAGGGCAACTGCCCACTTCTCTTCATCTGAAAGGACTACTGATTTTTTCTCAGGACCTGCAATAACTTTATCAATTGCTTCTTCTATTTCCTGCTGAGTAATCTTTTCTTTGTGCTTTCTCACCGCAATAAGTGCCGCTTCGTTAAGAAGATTTTCAAGATCCGCCCCACTGAAACCAGCCGTTTGCTGGGCTATTGCATGTAAATCCACATCGTCGGCAAGTGGTTTATTCCTTGCATGGATTTTCAAAATTTGCTCACGTTCAATTGTATCCGGAAGTCCAACAACAATTCTCCTGTCAAATCTTCCTGGTCTAAGAAGCGCTGGATCTAAAATATCAGGTCTATTTGTTGCAGCAATAACAATAATTCCTGTGTGAGGATCAAAACCATCCATCTCAACAAGCAATTGGTTCAACGTTTGTTCTCTTTCATCGTGGCCACCACCTATTCCAGCTCCTCTGTACCTTCCAACTGCATCAATTTCATCTATAAAAACAATACATGGGGCATAAGTTCTTGCCTGATTAAACAAATCTCTCACCCTTGAAGCACCTACACCAACAAACATTTCAACAAATTCAGAACCAGACACTGAGAAGAACGGGACCCCTGCCTCTCCTGCAATTGCACGTGCAATAAGTGTTTTCCCGCATCCAGGAGGGCCAACGAGAAGAACGCCTTTTGGAATCTTCGCCCCGTATTTTGTGAACTTTCGCGGATTTTTTAAAAATTCAATAATTTCCTGAACTTCCTCTTTTACCTCTTCTGCACCAGCAACATCTTTAAACGTAACCTTTGGTTTATTATCAAGGAAAAGTTTTGCTTTACTTCTTCCAAAGTTGAATGCTTGTCCACCTCCACCACCTGCACCTTGCATCATCTTCTGCATAACAAACCACCAAACACCGAGTATTAAGATCCAGGGCACAATATTCCAGAATATAACCCAGAAAGTGCTGTTGGAATGAGCTACTTCATAAGTTATCCCCTTACTATCAAGCACATCCGTTAGATTTGATATATCATTTATCGTAAAGGCTTGAATTTTCCTTCCATCTTTCAGTGTTCCAATAACAATAGTTGGTACTCCATTGTTTGATTTTATCTCAACCTCCGTGAACTGTCCACTCTTCGCTTCCTGCAAAAATTGTGAATATGGGACTGTTTTCGGGGCATTACCGCCCACATTAAACATTTTTGCAACAGCAAATATCATTCCTATCAAAATAACCCAGGCAACAATTTCTCTTATTAGAAATTGTTTGTCTGGCCCAGTTTTTCTTCTATTGTTTGCCATAATTCAATAGCACTACTCCTTTCCTTTGTAAATCTCTTCTTTAAGTATGCCTATAAATGGTAAATTTCTATACCTTTCTTCATAGTCAAGCCCATAACCAACAACAAACTCGTTAGGGACTCTAAAACCATAGTAATCCACCTTTACCGGGATTTTCCTTCTTTCCACTTTATCAAGTAATGTTGCAATTCTCAAACTTTTTGGCTTTCTCGTGCTGAGAAGCCTTGTTACTGCATCCATCGTTAACCCTGTGTCAACAATGTCCTCCACTATTAGAACATGCCTGCCTTTAATTGGAGTGTCAAGGTCTTTCAGGATTTTCACCTGACCGGTAGATTCTGTTTTACCTCCATAACTTGAAATCGCCATAAAATCAACAGAAACTGGTATTTCTATTTCTCTTACAAGATCTGCAAGGAACATAAACGCCCCTCTTAAAATACATACGAGGAGGGGGAACTTTTCTCTGTAATCTTCGCTTATTTTTTTTCCTATAATTCTTATTCTATCTTTAATTTCTTGCTCAGAAAAAAGTATTTTCTTTATATCTTCTTTCATAGGAATGATTATACCATAAATTAATTTTTCTTAAAACGCACTTTCAGGTAAAGTACCTTTTTGGTTTGCGGAGAAACTTTTGCAACAGCACTTCTTCTTACTCCAATAACCCATAAAATCCTGTCTTCTCCATCTGTGAGTATCGGAATACGCGCCCTTTCTTCGTAGGGAATTTTTGCATCTACAAAAAGATCCTGCAATTTCTTTGTTCCTGCTTCGGTTAGAATTCTATCGCCTGCTTTTCTGAAACGTACAAAAAGCGGATATTTTAACGCATCAAAATCAAACGCTACCTTAAATTCATTAATGTCTTTTCTGTGAAACGTGTTAGAAATCCTTGCAAACAAAACACAATCTGCTTCTTTTATTACGGTACTTCCCGGAATCATTACCTCGTAAATAGAATTCGTTGTGAAAGCAGGATTTTTCTGTTCCTCAATAAAAAACTTGTCATCTCTTTTTACAATAAAAAAGTTTCCATACAGGTTTTCCTTTTGCCTATCTGCATCTTTTATGAAACTCAAAACCCTTTCAACTCTTTCAAAACTTGCACTCTCTCCAAATAAAGATTTGATTATCCGCCTTTGCTCAAAAACAGGAAGCGAAAGAAAAAGAGGAATAGAAAAACCATTTTCTTCGGTTATAACTTCTCCGTCTTTCCTTGACAGCATATCCAAAAAATCGTTTTCTCTGGATACAACCTCACTCATATAAAACACATTCTGTTTAAACGAGGGATTGATAG
Source organism: uncultured Caldisericales bacterium (assembly GCA_964465465.1). Classification (GTDB taxonomy): domain Bacteria; phylum Caldisericota; class Caldisericia; order Caldisericales; family Caldisericaceae; genus AUK232. The sequence goes on along the minus strand of CAYXJW010000065.1, from coordinate 3,589 downwards.
CACTTAAAAGTGGGATAATCTGATGTCTTATCTTATTTCTTGAATAAGCAAGAGAAAAATTCGTCATGTCTGTTTTGTAAGGAATTTTGTTTTCTTTAAGGTATCGTTCAATTTCCACTCTCTCAACACACAAAATTGGATGAATTATTCCACCAAAACTCTCTGGCTTTATCCCAACAAGTCCGTTCAAACCCGCTCCTTTAATTAAGTGGTAAAGCACAGTTTCTACAAGATCGTCCTTGTTGTGGGCAAGTGCAATCTTTTCAAAGCCGTTTTCATTAGCAACTTTCAGAAGAAATTCAAGTCTTTTCTCTCTCGCACCCTCTTCGAGCGAAACTTTCTTGCTTTCAGAATAAGTTTTAACATCGCATTCTCCGTAAAAAAACGGGATTTTTAGTTTTTCCGCAATGCTCTTTACAAACTCAACTTCTGACTCGGATTCTGTACGGATCTTATGGTTAAACGTGGCAATACCTATTTTGAAACCTATTTCATCTTTTAGTGTATCAAGAACATAAACCATAAAAATAGAGTCTGGCCCTCCTGAAACACCAAGCAGGACATTTTCACCTCTTTTGATGAGATTGTAGTTTTTTACAAATTTTAATACTCTATCTCTAAGTTTCATTTTCCGCCAAATAGTTCAGAAAATGTTTTAACAATGTTCGTCCAAAGAGAGGCAGTTTTTCCTTTACCAAACTTTTCAGAATAACTACGGGCTGCTTCTTCTATGCCTACATCTTTCCCTGCTTTTTCACTCAGGAACCATTTGTGATCAAGAATTTCCACGTATATCTTCACAGGGTTTTCACCGGGAAAGTATTTTGAGAAGATGAGTTTTGCAGGTAAAAAACGCTTGTTGTACCATTCACGCGCAGCATCTGAAATTTTCACTTCTTCTCCTCTTTCACGGGAGAGTTTATCTCTGTATTGAAGAATTTCCCTGAAAATCTTTTTTGCTTGCTCCGGGGTAAACGAAACTCCAAGCATATCCTCCAACATCTGAACAAACCAGCCCTTCCGCGGTGTTATTGGATTTACTATAATTTTCAATTTTGGAGATATGCGCCACGGTTTCACCGAATATCCTAACAGGAATAGATCATCAATTCGTTTTATAAGTTTAAAGTATTCGCCACTTTTCACATCCAGTTCATCAATAAGAAGTTTCTTAAGTTTTTCATATCGCTCAAGAATATAGGCTCTTCTTTCTTCAAACAGTTTTTCACTATCCTCTTCTCCTGTTAACGAATAAGCATAAAGAGATTCAAAAAGTCGTTCAAGATCTTCTTTTTCCTTTTCAGGGGAAAGAAATTCATAAAACTGCACGGTTTCGGCATCTATTAGCATCGCTTCAACTTTCGTTCTATAAAACTTTATAAGAATGTTATCAAGAGAAGGATCACCCCAGAAAACTCCTTTTATATGCATTACAACAAGAAGTGCAATAATTGAATTCCACACAAGATCTCTGTAATTTTTGTTTTTTAAAATTCTAATGAGGTGTGATTCAGGCAGCGCATCTCTTTCGTATAGCGTAAGAAGATAACCTTCACCACTTCCATTTTTTAGTTTTTTTACATAACCAATCGGGGCAATCGTGGGAATCCCCATCCTGGCAAGTTTTTTATATGTAAAAAACTCTTTTTCTGCAACTTCGGGGGAGGTTCTCTTTATAACTATATCCCCTTTATCAGTTCTGAGAAAAAACAAAGTGTGGCGACTTTCGCCCTTTCTTCGCTCTATAAACCTGTACCCTTCCCAGAGTTCTATCTCCTTATTCCAGGGAAAGTTTTCAATCTCTTCCCAATTCTTCTCCGAATAAATTTCAATCTTTAACATACAAGTATTATACCTCAAAATTCTGAACGAAAAACATACCCCTGTCCACTCCGTACCAGGTACCAATCGGACACATTGCCCAACTTTCGCACAACAGAGGCTCACAAACATACTGTTAAAATCGTGAGTTTGGAGAGGTGTCCACCTGGTACCAGGTACCAGGTGGACAGTTGAGAAGTTGTGAGTTGTGGATAAAATATAAATATGAAAATAGAAAATTTCATAGGGACTTCTGGATTTTCTTATTCCCATTGGAAAGGGGTTTTCTATCCTGAAAATCTGCCCTCATCGAAATTTCTCGAATTTTATGCAGAGAAATTCAACACAGTAGAGATGAACAGCACTTTTTACCATACACCTCGCAACTCCACGATAAAAAACTGGGTTGAAAAAACACCAAAAAACTTTGTGTTTTCAGTAAAAGCAAGTAGATTTATTACCCATATCAGAAGATTAAAAGACGCAGAGGATAGCGTAAAGAAGTTTCTGGAAAAAGCGGGACTTTTCGGGGAAAAACTCGGAGTAATCCTTTTTCAACTTCCTCCTTCACTCAAAAAGGATACTTCCTTGCTTTCAGACTTTGTAAAAACGTTAAATAAAGATAAAAAGTATGCCTTTGAATTCAGGCACAAAACATGGTTTTCAGATGATGTATATGAAATTTTAAAAGAGAACAACATTGCATTCTGTATATCCGATACACCACGCTATCCGTACGCCGAAAAAATCACGGCAAACTTTTCTTACATACGGCTTCATGGACACACACAACTCTACGCCTCTGAATACACGGAAAAACAACTTGAACACTATGCAAACCTTATCCTGGAAAACAACAAAAACGGGATTTCCTTTTACGTGTATTTTGATAATGATTTTTACGGGTACGCCGTAAAAAATGCCCTTGAACTAAAACGTTTGGTGCAGGAATAAAGAAAATAGCATCCAAAAGGTATTGACCTAAATTAAATTCTTGGTATCATAATTTGTTATGGTGCACGGAGCGACATTAAGTTTTTGGATATTTGTGGGATTTGCATTAATATTCCAGATGATAATGGGAGCAAACGACGGTGGAGTTTTGCTCGGTTCGATAATTTCATCGAACTTTATCCACCCGGTAGTTGCTGTTGCAATACTCTTCCTTTCCCTGTTCTTTGCACCGTTTATATTTGGAACTGCAGTTGTAAAAACATTAGGAACAAAGATTTTTCCCATAGATCACATGAATATGGCAATGCTATATGCAACGCTATTTGCAACAATTACATGGGTCATCATTGCACAAAAAATAAAATATCCTGTAAGCATTTCATATACATTCGTAGGGGCACTTGTTGGAAGTGGCCTTGCATCAAAATACTCCCACCTAATTCACGTAACAGAAGTATATAAAGTATTTGCGGGTTTACTTGTTGCAATTGGTATAAGTTTCGTTCTGGGTTATTTATTCCTGAAACTCGTAAATGTAATTCTATTCAAAGCGTCTCCAAAAGTATCAGTTATATTTAGAATATTGCAGGTTTTTACTTCCATCTTGCTCGTACTTGGATACGGATCAAACGACGCAGAAAAAACATTGAGTCTTGTATATATGGCAGCACTAATTACACATTCTCCAATAAGTCCAAATGCAAAGAGCCCTATTATTGTATTTGGCCTTGCAACCCTATTTATAATTGGGACTCTGCTTTTCGGCGGAAATTCTGCAGCAACTTCTGGCTTCAGGATAATGAAGAGTAATCCA
>CAYXJW010000064.1:0-8146 GCA_964465465.1 uncultured Caldisericales bacterium | reverse complement strand
AACGGAGAGATGCTTAATACTTTTTTAAGTACACCGTTAGAAATTTTAAAGGATTTCGGATTATTGAAAGATTCTTACGAAGCTATTGTTCAGCGTATTAAAGATAATTTTAATAATAAGGACGAAAATTTTTGGCAAGTGTTGGAACCATACTCCAAGGATAAAACAGGTGAAGAGATATTTGAAGAAATTGTAAAGGATAGAGATGAGAAATGGTATGAAAATTATAAAATAAATGGGAGTGATATTAGTGATAATGATACAGAATCAAAAGCAAAAATTTTACTTCTCCACCTCACTCGCAAACACCCCTCCTTTGCAAGACTAAGGAGAATCTGGGAAACAACGCGAAACTTTGGAATAGATATTTTTGAAAAAGTTAAGAATGAGCACTTAACACAAAGAAAAAGAATGATTTTATTTTTTACGGAAATTGATGGAAAACCGAAGAATGAAAATAATAGTTTAAAAATCACTCACACCTATTGGTTTAAGGATAAAAAGGGCAGAAAATGTGAACTGGCTATAATTCGAGACAAAGGAACGGCTGCCATTATTTCCGCTCCCTCCGATTTTGAATTACCGAAAACAATGGAACTCTATGATGAAAGGTTTAAAACTTACCTCTATACATTAGAAAATGTTCAGGTAGAAAGAAAGGTTTCTTACACTCCTTTAATCCCCTATCAATTCGAGCCGTCAAAAACACTTTTCTTTATGCCTTTAAAGGATGTCTGGGAAGTTATGACTCTTATAAAAAAGGAATATGAAATGCAGTTTAACAAGGTGCAAAACAGATTGCCCGTAAGAGTAGGTTTTGTTGCGTTTCATAAAAGAATGCCGATGTATGCTGTTTTGGATGCGGCAAAGAAAATGTATTCGGGGGAAATAGAGAAAGAAGAATATGAAGTAAAAAGTATTCATGAATTAAACGTCAAAAAAAACTGTGAATTTTATCAAGGAAGAATAGGGAATAAGGTAAAAGAAATAGAATTTAAAAATAGTTACAAATATCACTTTTCTTATTCAACAGGTGATTCTGACAAGGAAGATCTATATCATCCCTATTTTATTGTGAAAAATAACAATGGCTGGAAAACATATGTTGAAGGAGAATGGAAAACAATAAAACATGTAAAAGATTTAAGAGAAAATGACAAAGTCTCGTTTTATCCCTCTTATTTTGATTTTCTTTATCTTGATACGAACACTCGCAGACAAAATGCAGAAAGTAGTAACGAAACACGGAAACACTGGTTTTTTAAAACGAAATCACCCAAGCCTTATGATTTAAAAGCTATTGATGATTTTGAAAGATTGAAAAAGCTATTGCTTAAACAGTTATCGCTTAGTGCATCTCAGTTTTTGAATGCTTACGGTTTTTTAATAGCGAAAATGCAGGAATGGGAAATAGATAAAACTTCGGAGTGGCCCATAAATGATTCTGTATTTAAAGAATTTGTCTCAAACATAATTTTGAATATTCCTTTTAGACTAAAAAAAGATACCGTGAGTCAAAAAGGGAAAATTAAGGATGAGGATTTTGACTTTCTCAAAAAATGCATGTTAAATGGTGTTTTTATTGATTTCATAGATATGTGGCATACGGTTTTAAAGAGAAGATTTAAGGAGGAAAACAATGGGTAATCAATTTGTTCCGTTTGAAACAAGAAAATATCTGGTTATTGCAAAAGAGCCGGTTTATGTGGGTACCGGAGGATACAGAATAGGAAGGGTTGATAATACGATTGTAAGGGATCCGGCAACGAATTTGCCTAAAATCCCGGGATCTACCATTTCGGGAAACGCAAGATATTACAGTTGGCTTTCTTATAAATCGAAAGGTATGGATGTAAATCTTGGATGTTCAAAGGGAAAGAAAACAAATGATGAATCTGCGTGCGGAATTTGTCCTGTATGTTTAACATACGGATTTATAAACGATAATTCGGCACATACCGGACTTGCCTATTTTTCGGATGCACAAATTTTGTTTTTTCCTGTTTCCACTATGGTAGGAACTATTTGGGTAACTTCAAAGGATATTGTGGGGGAGTTTATAGATACCGGTGCCGGAACAATTGATAACTTATCGAATGAAAAATTTGTCGCGTCTTCCAAATTATCAAACTTGCCAAAAAACAACGCGGGAAAAGAAATACTTAACTTTGGTTGGATAATGTTGAAAAAAGAAAAAGGGTTAGATATTAGCACATGGAGTTTGAAAAAAGATACGGACAGTGAAGAAGTTTCGGATTTGCAAAAAATATTTGAAGAAATTAAATCCAAAGTTTGTGTGGTTTCAGCAGATGTTTTTCACCACATTGTAAATTCAAATTTGGAGACGAGAACATCCGTATCTATTAATCCCATAACAGGAGCGGCTGAATCCGGAGCTCTTTTTACTTTTGAGGCACTGCCAAGAGGAACCGTTTTTGTTACGGATGTTACTTATGAAAATCCGAAAAATTACGGAAAAGATGGGGATATGAATATTGTAATCGGAACAGTTGAAAAGGGATTAGAACTTTTCTCTTCCCTTGGCATTGGCGGTATGGGAACAAGAGGATTTGGGAAGATTGAGGTAAAAACGGATATTTGGGTAAAGGAAGAGGAGTATTGGGAGAGAGTGAAAGAGTATCTTTCTGTTCTAGAAAAACAGGTAAAAGAATTAGCAAATAAAATTGATAAAGAAACTAAAGAAGAAACAAGGAATAAACTTAAAAGTAAGAGAGAAAAATATGAACAAAAAAAGGAATTATGGAAAAATTATGTAAAAAAATGTTTGGCTCAGAAAAGGCAGGATGAGGAAAAAAATAAAAAGATTATTGAAATATTGGAATCTATTGTGGAAAACAAGGGGGACAAGAAATGAGTGATACAGTACAAACCAATCTCGATAAAATATGTGCGGAATATGGGATGGATTTATTGAACCTGCCAAAGAAATTATACGATGAAACTAATAATTTGGTTAAAAGTAGCTCAAATTTTGCTGATTTTAAGAGGAAAAATTATGATAAAACTAATTGGAAAGATTCTTTAAAAAATTTTTTGGAATATGGTTTAATTAGTCTAGAATATTTGCAAAGCAAGATAAATGGGGAAAAAGATTTTAATAAATTAAAAAACAAAGAAAATCCTTTAAGTTTTGACTCCAAAAGCTTTGAAACCGAAATAACAAAAGCCCTTGGCATACTTGTAGAGGACGGGCCTTTTGCATATTTTATCTGGCTTAAATCTCAGGATAAAGAACCACATCGGGCAATGCTTATTCAAACGGCAAGAATTTTAATGGCGCTTAATTTGATAAGTGATATTCCGCCGGATAAAGATCTTAAAAAAGGACTGGAAAATGCTTTTCTTGAAAAAATTTCAACGGATCTAACTAAAACTCTTTTTGTAAAAACAATACTTGAAAAAATGCTTATATATGCACGCTACAAAGCAAAAGCAGTGCAGCATGAATAAAAGGGGAAGAGAATGTCAGAGAAAATATTCCGAATAGAATTAAGAGCACTCTCTCCCGTGTCCGTTACAAAGAGGGTATTCGGGATTTTATACGAAACGTATCACTTTATTCCCGCGTGGACAATGTGGAATACATTGGTCAAACTGTATGCACTTGAAAATTCTGAAGGCGGAAGAATTGATTATAAGAATGCGGAGGAGAGATTTAAGAGTGTACAATTGACTAATTTTTATATTTTGGAAGGTAATAAAATTCTGAGGAAGTCGCTCGATGGTAAGAGGCGCCAATATATCTCGTCCAATTTGAAAACGGCCATTGATACCTTTTCCGGTACTTCTCTTGACAGTGCGCTTTACGAAAGGGAATATTTAACTGCTAAAAAGTTTGTTGGTTGGGTAAGGGTAATGGCCGAACTTGTAGATTTTTTCGAAAATGATTTAAAGGGTAGAACTGCTTTTGTTGGTGCCGATAAAAATACGGGATTTGGCAAGATAAGAATTGAAAATATTGTTGTGGTTAATGAGAATTTGCTATCTAAGTTTGATGGAGAAAAAGAGGTTGTAAAAAAAATTAGCTCTCTAAGAAACGACAGGGAGGGCTTTTTGCCTATCGAAAGCACCCCTAAGGAGTTATTTCCGATTGTGCTGCGCAGGTGGAATAATGAAAAAGGCAGCGGAATGACGGTTGTATATTGTGATGGTTAAATTAAAAAGTTTTATCGTGAGTTTTTGATTGAAATTAACCAAAAACGTGATATTATTTGTTATTTAACAAGCTGAATATTAAAGTTGCTCCCGAATGATATTGAGGGAAGTTCGGATCTCCTCATAATGAATATTGTATAGCTGTGTAGAAATTTATAGAGTGTCCTGCTTTTTTGCACCCACCTGTGGGGTTTTTGCAATGGAATAGGTGAGAATGGGTTGGGTTTAAGAAAGGATGGATATATGGTTAAATTTGGGCGAATAAAAAATAGTATTTTGTTTAAATTTATAATCATTGTCTTTGGAATAATTATAGTTTTCTTTGTTTTTTTTCTGTGGTATATCCAGAGAACGGAAAGCAGACTCTTGAATGTCATGTATAAAATGAGAAAGCAGTATATCGAGGATGAACTAAAGAAAAATGTTAAGGCAACCTATGAGGATAGATTAAGGCTAATTAAAGAGCGAGTATTAAGGTATAAAAAACAATTGGAGTATGCCCTTTTTACGGTGGATTATAAGCAATGTAAAGAAATCATCTCGGACATTGCTATGTTTCCCAGTGTTAAAGAGGTTGTGGTTTATGATTTGTTGGTAAGCAAACCATTTATCGCTGTTTTTAAGAACGAAAAGGAATCTATGATTTTTACGACTAAAGTGCCTCATCTTGAAAATCTATCTTTTTTAAGCTCGGATCTAGTCTATAAAAATCGACTAATAGGAGTGGTAAAAATTTTCTATGATTCTTCTGTTTTTATGAGAGAGCCTCTTAGTTTAAAAAAGGGAGAGATGGTGGCTTTAGATAAAGAGTTCGAATTTGCTCGAGATGCTCTTTGGAGTAGTTTTAAGGGAAAGGTTATAAGTCTATTATTGGTGTTTGCAGTATTATATGGTGTGTTGTATTTGTTTTTTACCGAGATTATAAACAAACCTATCCATAGATTAGAACATAATCTTCGTAGTTTTTTTAATTTTCTTGCTGGTAAAAGTGGTAAGGTAAGGCTATACGATATTAATACGAACGATGAAATTGGCCGTATGGGTAGGTTTATAAATGAGGGAATAAAGGTAAGTATGGAGATTCATCAGGAACGTGATAAACATATAAAGGAAATCTCCCGTCTGGCAACAGTTATAGAACAATCTGCCGAGTCTATTATTATAACGGATTTGAAAGGTAATATAGAATACGTTAACCGAACTTTTGAGAAAACCACAGGGTATGCTTTTGAGGAGGTTAAGGGTAGAAAGCCCAATATTCTCAGTAGCGGTGAACATTCGGAGAAATTTTATAAGGATTTGTGGAATAAAATAACCTCGGGAGATAGCTGGCAAGGGGTTTTTACCAACAGGCGGAAGGATGGGTCTATTTACTATGAGAGGGCAATTATATTCCCTATAAAAGATCCCGAGGGAAAAATAATTAATTATGCTTCGGCTAAGCAGGATATTACAAAGGAAAAGATGTTGGAGCAACAACTACACCATATGCAGCGGATGGAATCTATAGGTACTCTTGCCGGCGGGGTTGCTCATGATTTTAACAATCTATTAACTGTTATTAATGGGTATGCGGAATTGGCTCTGATGAGTGTCGATTCTGATAGTCCGTTATACAAGAACATACTGCCTATTATTGAAGCTACCAGAAGGGGCAAAAATTTAACAACGCAACTGTTGACTTTTAGTCGTAAACACTCCTATAAGCCTGAGGTTGTTGATATTAACCATGTGATTTCTTCTATGGAAAAAATGGTTCATAGACTTATTGGCGAAGATGTTGATATGGAAATGAAGCTCACAGAGAATCTTCCAAGGGTAAAAGCCGATGTATCTCAATTGGAACAGGTGTTTCTTAATCTTGTTGTTAATGCTAAGGATGCTTTGAATGCCGTTGAGAGAACGGATTTTCAGAAAAAGATTAAAATTGAAACGGGAAAAGTTTTTGTAGATTCTGAAATTGCCTCTAGGTGTCCGAATCTTAAAGAGGATGAGTATGTTTATTTTGCAGTTGTTGATAATGGTATTGGAATGGATGAAGAAACCAAACAGAGAATATTTGAGCCCTTTTTTACAACGAAGGAAAAGCATAAAGGGACAGGGCTGGGTTTGGCTTTGGTGTATGGAATCGTTAGGCAGAATGGGGGCTGTATCGATGTAATTTCGGAAGTTAGCAAGGGTACCACTTTTAAAATATATTGGCCTATTTCTGAAGAACAAGAGATAGAAGGAAAGCGCGTTTCCGATAGGGGTGTAGTTTTCGGAAGCGGGAGGATTTTAGTTGTAGAAGACGAAGAAGAGGTGCGTCGTTTTACCGAGAGGGCACTTCTTTCCTTGGGTTACAAAGTATATACGGCACCGCATGGTGGGAAGGCCTTGGAGCTTTTGAATGATAACTTAAAAGTGGATCTGGTTATCACCGATTTAATTATGCCGGGGATGACCGGTCAGGAATTGGTAAGGAAAATTAGACAAATGTATCCCGATATAAAAGTTATTTATGTTTCTGGCTATGTTGATAATGATATTGTTGACAGAGAAGTATTTGAAGAAAATGTTAATTTTCTTTCCAAACCCTACTCCGTTAAGCAGTTATCTCTTATTGTCCAAAGAGTTTTGAATAAGGAGGATTAGTTATGAAAAGATTCCTCTTCCTTTTATTACTTTTGTATGTGCAAATAGGTGTAGTAGTAGCTGAGGTTCCCATAATATTTTCGTTGAATGGCAAGGATTTTGAACGAGATAAATATAAAACGGATCTTATAAAAATGATACTGGACAATTCGGGAATAGATTATAGGTTGTACTACTACCAGGTGCCGGGAGACCATGCTTTACAAGTTAGCAGGGTGAAAAAGGGAATTGTTACGATAGAATCGTTTGGCGCCTCTGAAGAATTGGAGAAAGAGCTTATTCCCATAAGAATTCCGATTTTTAAGGGTCTAATAGGCTACAGGATCTTTTTGATAAACAAACATGATCAGTATAAGTTTGATGATGTTAAACAATTAAAAGATTTGCGAAGGCTTATAGGGATTCAAGGAAAGGGGTGGACTGATGTTAAAATTTTGGAGGATGCTGGGTTACATCAGGTTGTTGTAATGGGCTCGTTAATTTACAAGATGTTAAATCGCGGCGGAAGGGCAGACTATTTTTCACGGGCAGTGTATGAGGCTCCCGGAGAAATACAGACGTTAAAGACTCTTTATCCCAATATAACGATTGAAAAACGAATTCTTATTACATATCCCTTTGCGATGTATTTTTACGTTTCCCCAAAGTATCCTAAGCTGGCAAAAAAGGTTGAGAGGGGGTTTAGGAAGATTTTTGATAGTGGCAAGTTCGATAAGTTTTTTTATGAGCATCCCTATATCCGAAATGCTTTAAGGGTAGCAAATTTAGAGAATAGAATTAGATTTGAGATTCCCAATAGGTATTTGTCTCGTAAAACAAGAACTTTGCCTAAAAGATATTGGTTTGATATGAACAAATTTAAGAGTTATAAATAAGTTATGGATGATGGGCGATGGCGGGTTCGAACCGCCGACTTCTACCGTGTGAGGTAGCAACGTCAATTACCTGTCATCCCCTCCTATACTCTGATTGTCTGTCATATGTAGGATTATTATGTCAACTCCCTAATATTTATTCTTGTTCCCTATTGTTCCCTGTATTTTGGGTACAAAAAGGGTACAATTTGCGTTTTGAGTTACTTACCTAAAATGCAAAAATAACAAAAAGCTATTATGAGTTGTTCGAACAGATAGCGAAATAAATATTATTTCACCACGATTGTATTTGGATCATAAATTTCTGAATAGTTTGTCATTGTAGTATCCAAGACTCGATTTGACACTTTTCTTCCTTGTTTAATGTTATCATTTGTCCTCAAGTCCCAGATAATGTCTTAGATATTTCCTCAGATAATGAAACTGTTTTGGATGTTTGTCTTGCAATTTTGAACAATATC
>CAYXJW010000063.1:0-27343 GCA_964465465.1 uncultured Caldisericales bacterium | reverse complement strand
CACAAGAATAGCAATTGAAATTATTTGCCTATCTTCTTTGCTAATTTTTTTCTTTTTCTTTCTACCAGGTAATAAATTAATATCAATAGTTTCCATATTTCCTACCCCTTCTTATACTTAAACAGGCTCTTTTTTACAGTAACAGCCTGTTTCGTTGTAGTCTTGCTTCGTTTGTGTTTTTTTATAGAACTAACAGGATGTTCTCTGAGAGCAAGCCCGGTAGCAACAGAAAAAATTGGTGCCATTTCTTGGAGGTATTCTTGTGTAAATAAATTCGGATCAAAATAAGCAATATCATTAAACAATCTATTTATACCAACAGGATAGCCTATACTTTCCTCAAGACGTTGCCTTAACCCTTTGAGATTTGCTGTTCCTCCCTCAATTAACACCACGGTCTTCATTTCTTTACCTTCATTAAACTTATTAAAATAATAGTTTATAGAACGCTTTAATTCAACTGAAAGGCTGTTTACTAATTGCTCCACAGCATTCACAGCAGGATCATCGCTATTCATCAAATCTAATTTTGTTTTCTTGTATTCTTCCGCCTCATCAAAAGATTTACCGAAATATTGAGAAATGGCTTCTGTAATTTTCTTGCCACCTATAGGAAGAGTCCTTGAGAATCGCACAAATCCCTTATCAATCATATTCAAAGAAGTATAATTATGTCCAATATTTGCAACTGTAAGTAACACATCGTTTTCCTCCATATTAAAACTTGGAATAAACCTTAAAAGCCTCAACTCTGAAAAGGCTTCTACTTCTAATGCAACTGGCTCAAGTTCAGCATCTCTCAAAACCTCAACAATAGACTGTACTGCTTCAAGTGGTGCAGCAACTGAAAGTACATCAAGCTTTTCGACACCACTTTCTTCAAGAACAATCTTGTTCAAAATCTGATAATCAAAAACCGCTTTATCAATTGAAAAAGGCAAAAACTTTTCCATTTCCCATTTTATGGCTTCGTCAAGCTCACTCTCCGGGATATCTTCCATAATCAACTCCTTTACAATAACAAGTTGTCCCGATACTGCTGCAACGACCCTGTTTCCCACAAAAGAGTGAAATTTGATAAGTCCTTTAATGCTATCACTTACTTCTTTAGGGCGGGCAATACGCCCTTCCTGAATTGCACCTTCAGGAACTGGTAAAAGCCCAAAATTAACAAGAGATAAACCCTTAGGCGTGTTTTTAAACTGGGCCATTTTAATAAAGCCAGAGCCAAGGTCTATACCAATAACAGGAGTTTTTTTATTTCCCCTAAATAATGCACTCACTTTAAACCTCCTCCACTAACATAGTTAAAGTATATCATACGCTCACTTAAAATGCAAACATTTTAAAATACAAAAGCAAGATCTTGTACCCGTAAAAAACCATAATGTATGAGGCTAATGCAAGATATGGAGCAAAAGGCATCGTATCTTTTCCACTTTTATGAGAAAAAATTATAATCAATATCCCTATGATAGCACCTATTACAAATGCAATCACAAGCATTGCAACAGAAAATTTAAATCCTAAAAATGCACCAATCATTGCACCAAATGTCGCATCTCCTTCCCCCATACCTCCACGCGTTAAAAGAATAACCATAACAAAAAATCCAAACAAAAAAAGCATTCCAAATAACGAACTTAAGAAAACAGCCCTTCCTCTAAAAAGAGAAAAAACTAAGCCAGCTATTGCACCGGGAATAACAACAACATCGGGAACAACGCCGTCAAAAATATCAGTAAACGCTACAGTAATCAAAAGGGAAGAAAATACTATATATTCAAAAAACTGCAAGGACCATCCATACCTTAAACCTACACCAATAAAAGCAACCCCCGTAAGTGCTTCAATTAAAGGATACCGTGGTGAAATTTTTGCTCCACAATACCTGCATTTTCCCTTCAAAAATAAATAACTAAAAACAGGAATCATATCGTACCATCTCAACCTATGCCCGCAAACAGGACAATGTGATGGAGGTTTAAGAATAGATTCATTTCTTGGGATTCGATATATCAAAACATTCAAAAAACTCCCTATTACAGTTCCAAGAAGAAAATTAAAAACGGAAAAAAGAACATTACTCATTAAGAGCATCATATTTTTCCTTTATCTTTTTCTTTAAAAAATCAACTGTTTTGTCAAATTCAATAATAAATTTTTCTTCTGTATAACGATCTTTAATTTCAACTTTACCTTCTTTCTTAAATGTTCTGCCAATCACCACCTGGAACGGAATGCCAATAAGATCTGCATCATTAAACTTTACACCAGCACCAACATCGCTCCTATCATCAATAAGCACTTCAATTTTTTCTATTTTTAACTTTTCATAAATGGAATTAGCAGCATTAGAAATAGATTCATCAGCCGTATTTAATGGAATTACTTCTATTTCATACGGAGCAACACTTATAGGCCATTTAATTCCGTATTTATCATTGTGCTCTTCTATAACAGCAGCAAGCGTTCTACCAACTCCAATTCCATAACACCCCATAATGAAATACTTTTCTTTTCCATCTTTATCAAGGAATTTTGCATTCATCTTTTTTGAATACACTGTACCTAACTTAAATGTTTGTCCCACTTCTATGCCTTTGTGTAATTCAAGCGGAGCACCACATTTTGGACAACGATCTCCTCCTTTTACATTTCTAATATCAGCAATAATATCTGGCGTAAAATCCCTATTTACATTAACATTTACAAAATGGTACCCATCTTCATTTGCCCCAGTTACAAAGTTCTTCATTTTTGCCACTCTCTTATCAGCAACAACCTTAACTTTAACACCTATTGGACCAATTGAACCAACTGAAGCACCAATTAACTTTCTCACTTCTTCCTCGCCAGCAGGAGATATGAATTTTCCATTAAACAGATTTTTAAGTTTTACTTCATTAAGTTCATCGTCTCCCCTAACAAGAGCAAGTACAAATTCACCATCTATTTTATATAAAAGTGATTTTACGAGTTTGCTTTCCGGAAGATTTAAAAATCCAGATACCTCTTTAATCGTTTTCGCATCTGGTGTAGAAACTTTTTTAAGTGGAAGCATCTCTTCCGTGGTTTCTTCGTCAATATCCGCAGACTTTGCGGCTTCTATGTTTGCAGCATACCCACATTTAGGGCAATAAACAAAATCGCTCTCCCCTGCCTTTTCAGAAATCACAACAAACTCGTGAGAAACTTTTCCTCCAATTGCTCCAGAATCCGCTTCTATCGGTATTGTAGTAAGTCCACATCGTTTAAAAATCCTCTTATACGCATTAAAGATCTTAGTGTACGTCCGCTCAAGTCCTTCCTCATCAGCATCGAAAGAGTAAGCGTCTTTCATCAAAAACTCACGCGCCCTCATCAAACCAAACCTTGGACGGATCTCATCTCTGTATTTTGTTTGGATTTGATAAAATGTCTTTGGAAGCTCTTTGTACGATCTAAGTTCGCCTCTTGCAAGATCAACAACTGCCTCTTCATGAGTAGGGCCAAGGCAAAATTCCCTTCCTTTTCTGTCTTTTAATTTAAACATTTCATTTCCGTAAATATCCCACCTACCAGTTTCAACCCATATCTCTTTGGGTAAAACGGTAGGAAACAAAAGTTCAAGCCCCCCTGCTTTATCCATTTCTTCTCTTATAATGTTTTTAACCTTTTCAAGAGAACGAAGTCCAAGGGGTAAAAAAGAATATATGCCGGATGCCATTTTTCGCATAAGTCCAGCTCTAAGCATTAATTTATGGCTAATTAACTCCGCATCCTGCGGTGCTTCCCTTAAAGTAGGAATAAATGTCTCAGTAAATCTCATTTATCATTCTCCTTTACCGCGAATTTTACACAATTATATACAATCAAATGAAAAAAGAAAAACCACTTATATTTGCATTAAATAAAAAAACGTGTAAAATTTTCACAGGTATGAAAAAGGAAAGAATTTTGGGCGACATCCTGAAAAAAAATAAATTAACGATAGCAGTTGCCGAATCTTTTACTGGCGGACTTTTTGGAAAGCGCATTACAGACATTCCGGGAAGTTCAAAATACTTTCTCGGAGGGATAATTGCATATAGTTATAGAGCAAAGGAGAACCTTTTAAAAATACGGAAAGAGGTGCTTCAGGAAAACGGTGCAGTAAGCAAAAAAACGGCGGAATTAATGGCAAAGAGTGTAAAAACAATTTTAGAAGCGGATATTGGAATAAGTTTTACTGGTGTTGCAGGTCCTTCGTCTCAGGAGAATAAACCTGTAGGCCTTGTTTTTATAGGAATTTCCTATGGTAAAAACACGTCCATTTTTGAAAACTATTTAAAAGGAGAAAGAGAAGAAATTCGTAATAAATCTGTAGATTTTGCAATAGAAAAACTAATCAATCTATTAGGAGGTAGCATATGAGAATAGGAGTTTTAACTGGAGGCGGAGATTGTCCAGGGCTTAACCCCGCAATCAGGGGAGTAGTATTTCACGCTTTAGATTATGGAGATGAAGTTGTAGGAATAGAGCAAGGATGGAAAGGTGTATTGGAAAAGATCACCCGGCCACTCACTCTAAATGAAGTGGATGAAATTATTAATTACGGAGGGACAATCCTCTTCACTTCAAGAACAAACCCATTTTCAATAGAAGGTGGCCCAGAAAGAGCCATTGAAAATTTAAAAGAACTTGGAATAGATGCACTTGTCGCAATAGGAGGAGATGATACACTTGGCGTAGCATCAAAACTTTTTGATCTTGGTGTAAAGGTTGTCGGAGTTCCAAAAACTATGGATAACGATCTTTCTGGAACGGATTATACCTTTGGATTTGATACTTCTGTTAATATAGCAGTCGATGCATTAAATAGATTGAGAGACACTGCAAGATCTCATAAGAGAATAATTGTATTGGAAGTTATGGGTAGAGAGGCAGGTTGGGTTGCATTGTTTACAGGCATCGCAGGTGGAGCAGACTGGGTACTTCTACCTGAAGCAAAACCAGACTTCGATAGAATGTGCAAACATTTGAAAAAAGATTTCGATAGAAAAGGCTATGCATTGGTGGTTGCATCTGAAGGTACAGAACTTCCCCTTCAAGAAGAAGGAGAAACAGATCAATTTGGCCATAAGTTGCTACAAAAAAGAGGTGTGGGAGAATTTGTTGCAAAGTTGATAAAGGAAAAAACAGGTATTCCAACCCGTTCTGCTGTAATTGGGCACATGCAGAGAGGTGGAGCACCTACTGTATTTGATAGAATGCTTGGATCACGTGTAGGAGTAAAAGCAGTAGATATGATTCACAACGGAGAGTTTGGTAAGATGGCAGCAATAAAAGGAAACGAGATCGTGTCGGTACCGCTTAAAGAAGCAACCGGCAAACTAAAACTTGTTTCAAAGGAATGGCTTGATCTGTTAGAGGTGTTTTTAAAATGAAAAGAATAGCAGTTCTCACATCCGGAGGTGACGCCTCCGGAATGAATGCTGCAATAAGAAGTGTTGTACGTGTTGGTTACGTACGCAAAATTGAGATAATCGGTGTTTACAGAGGTTATAGAGGCCTACTGGAAAAGGATTTTCATCCTTTGCTTCCAAGAGATGTTAGCGGAATTCTTGAGAGGGGTGGAACAATTCTCCGTACAAGCAGAGTCCCTGAGTTTAAAGAAAAAGAAAACCAACTAAAAGCAATTCAAAATATGCGAGAAGAAGGAATAGAAGGTTTAATTGTAATAGGTGGAAATGGTTCTCAAACAGGAAACCTTGCAATCTCTGAAAATGGATTCCCCACTATTGGCATTGCCTCCACGATAGACAACGATCTATGGGGAACGGATTATACCATCGGTTTTGATACAGCAGTAAATACTGCAATAAATGCAATTGACAAAATAAGAGATGCAGCAGTATCTCATGGAAGAACATTTATCGTAGAAGTTATGGGCAGAGAAGCAGGTTTTATCGCTCTTGATGCAGGCCTGGGCGGTGGTGCAGATTTCATACTCGTTCCAGAAATGCCATTTAGCATAGATAAAATAACAGAAAATATGAGAGAAGCATTCAAAAAGAGAAAAATGCATCATTTAATCGTTTGTGCAGAAGGGGCTATTCATGCAAGAGATCTCGAAAAAGAAATTAAAAAACGAATGCCTGAAGTGGAAACAAGAGTATCTGTCCTCGGATATATTCAAAGAGGCGGATCACCAACACGGTTCGATAGAATAATAGCCTCACAATTCGGAGAGTTTGCAGTAGATGCACTCTTGGGTGGTGAAAAAGGGAAACTCGTAGGTATAAAAGATAATAAGATAACTCTAATTCCGCTCAAAGATGCAGTAACAAAAAGAAAAACGATAAACAAAGAACTATACAAACTCGCGGAGGAAGTGTCGGTATAAGATGAAAAGATTTTTTCAATCGATGAGGTTTCAACTTACAACAACACTCGTCTTATTTGTAGTGCTTACAATGGTGTTTGTAAGTTCTGTTGTAATATCCAGCGTAAGAAATGAAATCTTCTCGGTTGAAACAAAACGAATAGAAACAGTTGCGGACCAAATTACAGACAAATACCAGAAACTTTATGAAGGCAACGCCCTGCAATTCGACTTTGGCCACATAACTGTAGAAAAGCAAAGGATATATCTTAAAAAATTTCAACAACCACCATTTGACGATTATATTAAATCACTGAAAAAAAACTTTCCAGAACTCGAGATAGGATATTATATACCACCAATTAATGACAAAACGGTATATCTTTCCGATCCAAAGTATAGGTTAAGTAAAAAACTCACAGTGATAAAACCTATTTACACACCAAAAATGGAAAAAGGTTATATATTCGTGGACGAGCCTTATCCTATAATAATGAAACCGGTTGACGAAATAAAACAAGAGTCAAACAGGGTTACAGTTTATTCTGCTTTGTTTGCCGCTCTTTTTGTACTTATAGTAACCTCTATTTTTACGTTTAAAATAGTAAAAATCGAAAAAGGGTTGAAAATCCTTGAAACGAACCTTGATTACAGGCTTCCGCATTATTCCGGTGAAATAGGAGACATCGCTGTATCAATCAACAATATGGCAGAAAGCCTCAAACGAAACATTGAAGAGTCTCAGCGAAACGAGGCTCTTCGGACACTTGGAATGTTTACTGCAGGCGTAGTCCATGAAGTAAGAAACCCACTTACATCAATAAAAGGATTCGCACAAATTCTAAGAAAAAAATTAGAAGGTAAACCAGAAGAAAAATACGTTGAACCAATCCTGCATGAAACGGAAAGACTCAGTAGAATTGTAAAAGACCTGCTAAACTACGGAAAGCCAACACCATTGAGAAAAACCCAAATAAATGTTCCAACGTTTTTTTCACGAATAATTGCCCTTGGAAAGCAGTTTTCGAATAACGGAAATATTGAATTCGAGTCAAATTGCGAAGACATTAACATTTCAGCAGACGAAAAGAAATGCGAAGAATTATTTCTTAACCTTATAATAAATAGTATTCAGGCAATGAACGGCAATGGAAAAATTAAAATAGTCTGCAAAAAAGAAGGAGAATTCGCAAAGATTTCAATATCGGATACTGGATGCGGAATGGATAAAGATCAATTAGAGCACATTTTTGTTCCATTCTATACAACAAAGGCTGAGGGAACCGGGCTTGGATTGGCTATTGTTTACCGAGTAGTGAAAGAGCATGGTGGAAAAATAGAAGTGGAGAGCAAAAAGGGTAAAGGCACAACCTTTCATGTTTATCTCCCAATTTGAGAGGTGAAAAATGAAACTCAAAAAATACACCGTTTTAGTAGTGGACGATGAAAAAAATGTAAGGGATCTTTTAAAAGAAATATTGGAAGAGGAAGATTATACGGTATTTGAAGCAGATAACGGTAAAAAAGCTGTTGAAGAAGTAACGGAGAAATATCCAGATTGTATTCTACTTGATGTGAGAATGCCCGTTATGGATGGTATGGAAGCATTTTTAAAAATAAGGGAAATTGCACCCGATCTTCCTGTAATTTTCCTCACAGCATATGGAAGTTCTGATGTTGCAATAAAAGCAATGAAGAAAGGAGCGTACGATTACCTCACGAAACCATTCGACATAGACGAACTAAAAATTAAAGTTAAAAAAGCAATCGAACTCAAAGAGTTATCCGCCAGTCTGGATAGTGCTAATTTCATAAAAAACTACAAGCAAGACGAAATAATAGGAGATTCTCCTCAAATGCAGGAGGTTTACAAGGCAATTGGAAGAGTAGCAGATTCAGATGCAACAGTACTAATAAGAGGAGAAAGCGGTACAGGAAAGGAACTCGTGGCTAAAGCAATTTACCTTCACAGCAACAGGAGAAATAAGCCATTCATAGTAGTAAATTGTGCTGCTATTCCAGAGAATCTCCTTGAATCAGAATTATTTGGACACGAAAAAGGTGCATTTACAGATGCAATATCAAGACACATCGGCAAGTTTGAACAAGCAAAAGACGGAACAATATTTCTTGATGAAATTGGGGATATGAGTTTGCCTTTGCAGGCAAAGCTCCTGAGAGTTTTGCAAGAAAAAACTTTTGAACGCGTCGGTGGACATGAAACACTTGTATCAAACGCAAGAGTGCTTGCTGCTACAAATCGGAATTTAGAACAACTCGTCTCAGAAGGAAAGTTTAGAGAAGATTTATTCTATAGGTTAAACGTTGTAACAATTCGTATCCCCCCGCTTCGGGAAAGAAAAGAAGACATACCATTATTAGTTAACTATTTTGTGTCAAAGTATTCAAGAAAATATGGAAAAGTAATACAGGGTGTATCAGAAGAAGTTATGAAAATTTTTATGGATTATGATTGGCCAGGAAATGTTAGAGAATTGGAAAATGCAATTGCAAGAGGTGTTATAATAAGTTCCGTTCCCCTCATTATGAAAGAGCACCTTCCACCAGAACTTATAAAAAAGATAGAAAAGAAAAACAGTATAAATCAAAATAGTACTGCACAAGGGGAAGATTCCAACATCACCAATGACGAACTTGAGCCTTTGCCCGATGCAATTGCAAGGCTTGAAAAGGAAATGATTATAAAAGCCCTGCAAAAATGCAATGGAAATAAAACAAAGGCTGCAAAACTCCTGGGTATCTCAAGAAAATCATTGTTTAATAAAATTAGAGATTACAAAATAAACATAGATTAAAAACAAGGGGGGCTTTCGCCCCCATCAATTTTTACGGATATGTTATGGTAATTGTCTTTGTTGCATCGTCCCATGCAACATGTGCGTCAAATGATTCCGCAATGAAACGAATAGGGACCATTGTCCTCCCATTTATTATTCTGGGTGGCGCATCAAGAATTACCTTTTTGCCATTCACAGATGCAAATTTGCTCCCTATTTGAAGAATAATTTTTGTATCGTTAAACACAATCGTTACAATACGTAAAACAGGATCCCACTGGACATCTGCACCAAACGATTCACTTATAAACCTGAGAGGAACAAGGGTTCTGTTATTGATTATCACAGGCGGAGAATCAAGACTTACTACTTCTCCATTTACTATAGCATTACTATTTCCTATTTGAAGTTTCATAGAGATTGCTTTAACATACTTTATGTGTATTTCGGATGTAACTTTAGCCCCGTTCCTTTCAGCAATAATCTTTACAACATTGTCTCCTTCAGAAAGAGTAGCAGTTGCGGTAAACGTTCCGTCCTCAGATACATTAACGGAATTTCCATTCATCGAAATGTTAGCATCCGGGTCTGTCTTCCCGGTAATGACAATTTTCGGTTGATAAACCACCGTGCCATCTTGTGGCGAAATAATAGTGAGTTTTGGTGGAGTTGTATTGTGAGAAGAGAAAGTAAAAGTAATCTTTTTGTCTGAACGGTTTCCAGCAACATCTACTGCAGAAATATCAAATGTTTTTTCGCCATCCCCAGAAAGAACAGTTTCAAAAGTTCCATCTTGTTTTACTGGAATTGGTAAACCATTTATAGTGACAGTTGCTCCGGGTTCAGTTTTACCTTTCAATATAACCGTTTTACCATTAACTACTGAATTTGTCGGAGAAAGCACAATTATTTGAGGAGGTTTTGTATCTACTTTGAAAGAAACTGAATGAATCGTTCTTTCTTTATTTCCAAAATGATCAATTGCATAGAAATGTAGCGTATGCTCTCCATCTGGTATTTCAATTTTGCCCGAATAAACAGCAGGACTTCCACCGTCGAGGTAGAAGTATATAACTGGTTCCGGATCCTTCGGACTTTTCGCAGTAAGAACCACAACAGGATGAACAACGTAGTATCCATTTAATCCGTTAGGTTGAGGAGGAGTAATCTTTGCAAAAGTTTGTGGAAGTATTGAAATTTCATACCCTATGGAATACACAGGTGTTTTTTCGGAAGAGGTAAACACAGAAAGAGTGTAAATCCCATAAGACTTTGGATTAACAATACCAGCAGATTTGTCTATTTCAACTGTAACTTTGCTGTTAGCACCAACATCTGTGGGAACTGTTAAAGTTACGCTCTCTCCTGATACAGTTGCATCAACCGGAATAGAGAGATCATTTACCTTTATCGATGTTTTAGAAATTTTCGAAGACGTAATTATCGTTCCCTGAGGAAAAACAATCGTTACAGTTCCATTATTCTTTTTTAAAGAGCCTCCTGCACCAGTATAAAACATAACAGTATAAGAGGAAACCATTCCAGCACCATAATTGGAAAGTTCCACAAGAGGTGCTGTAATATGCGATGGTTCAATATCAACAGAGGCAGAAACAGGCGTTAAATCTTTTGAAGTATAAACTGAAATTACATACTCTCCTTTTTTAGAAGGATTTTTCAGACCAAACTTTTTGCCTATTACAACATTAACTGCACCAGCAGGAATATCATCTGGCACTACTATCGTTAGCACCCCGCTTTGGATACTTCCAGATGTTACATTAATTCCATTTACAGTAATAAAAGAAAAATCAGGTGCCTTAGGAATAACAAACTCTGACGGGAACATAATGAAAATTTTGTCTTTTCCTTTTTCAAGATTTCCATTGCTTGATGTTACAAATGTTATTTTAACCTCTGAAATAGCGTTTTGAATTCGCGGATTTAAAACCACAGAAAGTCCTGAAATAGAGGTTCCTCTTATCTTATAAACCGTATTCACAAGAAATGGATCTTTATTTGTAAGAACTGAAATAAAATAACTCCCGGGAATTGATGGGTTCTTAATGCCACAGGCAGAAGAAATTTGAACTGAAACAAAACTACTTGCAGGTATAACAAGCGATTCACTCAGTACAATTGTCATATTGTTTCCACTCAAAGTTATCGATTTTGCAGGAATTCCATTTACCGTAACATCAGCAGGGTTTATTGACGATTTTGTAAAAACAACATTTTTTGGAAACACTAAAGCCACATAATCACCGTTTGCGCCATTTAAAGCACCGTTCTGAGATGTGTAAAAGTCAATGAGATACATCGCAAAACTGTTAGAAGTATTCGGCTGAACAACTACTTTCAACTTTGAAATTCCCTGCTTTATATTTACGGTAACACTTAACGGATTCGCCTCGTTGGAAACACCGATCAAAAATCCATAATCACCTGGAACAGATGGGTTTTTAATCATTGCTTCCTTCTTTATCATTACCACAACCTCTGAACCCGAAGCAATATCTGAAGCAGGATAAATTTTCAGGGTTCCAGAAGCAATTTCCACGTTTGAAGGAGATTCTCCATTAACCGTAATATACTTTGGAGAAATGGATTGAGGCAAAGAAAATCCCTGAGGAAAACCAATATAAATATAGTTTCCTTCTGGTAAATTATTAGTAAGTTTCATATCAAGTATATATCCAGCATAAGATTCGGCTGATTGTGGATTTACAACAAAAGTTATTACAGAAAAGTTAACTGCTGCCTTAGAAATATTCAAAGGCAATGCAAATGAAACAATCATTAAAATGACAATAGTAAAAGACAAAATCTTTTTCATCTTTTCCTCCTAAAACGGTTTTTTATATTATACACGTGGCTTTTTTATTTCCAAAAAAGGAATTTTAATACTAGAATGTAATTGGAGGTGATATATGGACATAAAGAGCGAAGTAATGGAACTTAAAGATGAAATGATTGCATTGAGAAGAGATTTTCATAAGCATCCAGAATTAGCATTCAACGAAAAAAGAACTGCTGGAATCGTAGAAAATTACCTAAAAAACTGTGGGATTGAAGTAAAATCTGGAATTGCAAAGACCGGCGTTTTAGGTATTTTAAGAGGTAAGGAGGATGGTAAAACAATTCTTCTCAGAGCAGACATGGACGCCCTGCCAATTGAGGAAATGAACAACGTTCCGTACAAATCTGTGAACAAAGGCATAATGCATGCCTGCGGGCATGATGGTCATACAGCAATGCTTCTTACCGCAGCAAAAGTACTTTCCAGACACAGAGACGAAATCAAAGGCAACATTAAATTTGTATTTCAACCATCTGAGGAGAAAAATCCAGGCGGTGCAATAAAAATGATCGAAGAGGGTGTCATGGAGAATCCCCATGTTGAAAAGGCCTTCGGTCTTCACCTTGGGAATATGATTCCCGCAGGTATAATTGCTATAAAAGATGGCGTTGCAACAGCAGAAGCAGATAGTTTCAAAATTTCAATAAAAGGTAAAGGTGGACATGGAGCATACCCACATACTTCTATTGATCCTGTAGTTATCGCATCACAAATTGTAATAGCACTGCAAACAATTGCTTCAAGAGAAATAAATCCTATAAATCCAATTGTACTGACAATCGGAAAAATACATTCTGGTGATGTGTTCAACGTTATCCCGGAAAGCGCCGAGTTATTAGGCACAGTACGTACACTTGACAAAAATCTTGCAAAAACAATTCCAGAAAGAATAGAAAGAATTGCAAAAAATATCGCCATGGCATTCAGAGGAAAAGCAGAAGTTGAATATGAATTTGGATACCCTCCTCTTATAAACAGCAAAGAAGAAACAGAATATGTAATATCTGTTGCGCGTAAGGTAGTCGGCGAAAGAAAAGTAATAAAATCCCCCGTTTCAATGGGTGGAGAAGATATGGCATACTTCTTAGAAAAAGCAAAAGGAGCTTTTTTCTGGTTAGGATCTATGAATAAAGAAAAAGGATTGGATAAACCACATCATTCAGCCTATTTTGATTTCGATGAGGATGTAATGCCAATAGGAACTGAAATGCATGTAAGAATTGCACTTGGATTGTTGAAATAGCAAAACTTTTCTCGTATAATAGCCCTATGAAAAGGGATAAAAATTTAAAATGGAACTTTTTCGTAGGGCTAATGCACGGAATTTTATTTAATGGAGGAGTAGCCTTTAGCAGTACTACAACCGTTATTCCTGCTTTTCTTAATATGCTTACACCTTCAAGCGTTATTATAGGATTTTCATATATGATAATGGGAAAGGGAAGGGGTATTTTGGGAGTTATACCTCAATTGTTTGTAGCAAACAAACTGGAGGCTGTAAAATACAAAAAACCACTTCTCATAAAGGCAATCACAGTACGCGCAATAAGTTGGGGGCTCCTTGCGTTTACCACACTACTATTTGCAAAAAGCCACCCTACCCTCATGGTATGGATCTTGATTTCCCTTCTTGGATTGTTCACATTTATGGGTGGCGTAGCAGCAATTCCTTTTTCCGACATCTTTGGAAAGGCAATTCCTTCAGAACTGAGAGGCAGATTTTTTGGACTGAGAGGACTTCTCGGAGGAATTCTTGCAATCATTGCTGGATTAATAGTTAAAGGCATCCTTCAAAACAAGCACTTAAATTTTCCTAAAAATTACGCTCTGATATTTTTTCTTTCTTTTGTTTTTGTAACCGCCTCTTACATATTTCTTTCTATGGTAAAAGAACCAGCAGAAGAAGTACATAAAGAAACGCTACCATTTAAGTTATTTATTAAAAAAGCAATTTCGATATTAAAAAATGACAGGAATTTTTCCAATTTTCTTATCGTACAAATCCTTGTTGGTGCAAGTTCTTTATCCTTGCCGTTTTATGTAATTTATGCAAAAAGGGTTCTCCACTTTTCAAAAGGTACTGTGGGAATATTCCTTACTGTTCAGATGATTGGATTTGTGGTTTCAAATTTACTCTGGGCATATCTATCAGATTACAAGGGAAATAAAATAGTAGTGCAATTAACAGCCATTGTTGCCCTCACAATTCCTTTAATTGCAATATTCAGCAGAAACAATCTTCTGTTATTTTCTCTAACATTTTTGCTTATAGGAGTTATGTTTTCAGGAATGAGCGTAGGATACCAAAATTTTATGCTCGACCAGGCAATTCCGAAAGAAAGACCTACATACATAGGATTAAATGGAACTCTTACTTTTCCAGTACTAACCTATTCTCTAATAGGAGGTTTTCTTGCACGTTTTTTACCGTACAGCACAATTTTTTACATCACCGCTGCAATTGTATTAACAGGAACAATTTTTTCACTTAAACTTAAAGAGCCCAGAGTATTACGAAGATGATTTTTCTTTGATTATTTTTTCTAGTTCCTTTTTAAATTCCGAGTAAAGTTTATCTTCCGACACAGTTTTTAGAACTTTACCTTTTTTAAAAATTACACCTGTTTTCTTTCCACCTGCAATTCCTATCTCTGCGTCTTTTGCTTCACCGGGACCATTTACTACACAACCCATAATGGCAACTTTTACAGGAGTTTTCACATGCCCAAAATCCTCTTTCACTCTTCGTATTAAGGAAAATAAATTAATCTCACATCTACCGCATGTTGGACAAGAAATAATTGTTATACCTCTTTCTCTTAAATGCAGTGATTTTAATAGTGTAAAACCTGCTTCAACTTCCTTTACAGGCATATCACTTATTGAATAGCGAAGCGTATCGCCTATTCCCTTTATCAGAAGATGCCCTATACCTGCACTGCTTTTTATTAAAGATTCTTCAAGTGGTCCTGCCTCAGTTACTCCTAAATGAATAGGATAATCCGTCAATTCGGCAATCCTTTCATTTGCCTTTATCGTTTGAACCACATCTGAAGTTTTTATAGAAATCACGATATTGTCAAAATCTACACTATTCAAAATTTTTATTTCGTTCAATACCGTACTCACAAGAGCTTCTGTAATATTGTCTGGCTTTTTCAAAAAAGAACCAAGATTTGCACCAACACGTATTGGAATACCTCTTTCTTTGGCAAGATTTGCGATTTTTACAATTTGCTCTCTATCTCTAATGTTAGAAGGATTAAGTCTTATCTTGTCTGCGCCATTCATAATAGAAAGAATTGCAAGATCTGGATCAAAATGTATATCTGCAATAAGAGGAATATGAATTCCTTTCTTAATTTCTTTTATCGCAAGCGCTGCTTCTCTATCAGGTACAGCAACACGTATTATCTCACAGCCTGCATCCTCAAGTTCGAGAATCTGATTAACAGTTTCCACCACATTTCGCGTATCTGTTTTTGTCATCGATTGGACAGCAATAGGATTATTGCCGCCAATCTCTACATTACCAATTCTTACAATCCTGGAAATTCTTCTCACTTTCCAAATAGCCTTAAAACATCGTGGATACTTATGAGTACCATCAAACCAAGTAAGATAACAAACCCTGTGCTTTGAACAGCAACCTGTTTTTCAGGTGGAACAGGCTTGTGAGTAATTGCTTCCCATAAAAGTAAAACAAGCCAACTTCCATCAAGAGCGGGAATAGGTAGTAAATTTGTAAAGCCAAGCGCTATACTTATAAATGCGCTAAACCAAAGCAAATTCAAGAAGCCACCAGATGCAGCCTGCCCTGTAATTGCAATAATCCCTATCGGGCCCGTAACCGAAGAAATTCCTTTTCTGGTAAATAACATCGGGATAAATATAAACATTTTGTAAAGGAGTTTCCCTGTCCAGATAACACCTTCCCATAGTGATTTTAATATAGAATATCTCTGTCCTTTTGGTGAAATACCAATAATCCAGACATTGCTCGTTTTGTCTTTTATAGGCTTTATGTTGAATGTAAGATCCTTTCCATTTCTCTCTACGATAACGCTGACTGTATTACCATTGCTTGAATGAATCATTTTAACAAGTTCATCCCACGTTTTAATCTGCGTTCCGTTTATCTCTATAATTTTATCGCCTGGCTTTATACCAACCGCGTAGGCGGGTGCATTTTCTATAACAGCACCCACGGTGGTACTGGGAATAAATGGATTACCAAACGTAGAGAATACAACTGCAAATATAATAATTGCAAGGATAAAGTTCATTCCTGGACCCATAAATATGGTAAAAAAACGAGCCCATAATCCTTTACTATAATAACCGTCTGGAGCATCAAAATCCCCTTCCATACCCTTTATCTTTGCATATCCA
The DNA here is from genome assembly GCA_964465465.1 of uncultured Caldisericales bacterium. Taxonomy (GTDB): domain Bacteria; phylum Caldisericota; class Caldisericia; order Caldisericales; family Caldisericaceae; genus AUK232. The sequence continues at coordinate 10,947 of CAYXJW010000063.1, read as the reverse complement.
AGAATGGGTAGTGCTCCAATCTTATATACCGTTTCTCTTACCTTCTTTTGCCAAATTGTAGGGCCAAATCCTATACTTAACTCTTCCACTGCAATTCCAGACAACTTTGCAGCGGTGAAATGGCCAAGTTCATGAACGAGCGCTAAAATTCCTATTACAAATATTCCTATTATCGCTTCCCAAAATATATTCATAATTTTCTCCTTATAACAATCTTTTCGGCTTCCATTATACCAACTTTATAGCTTTCTTCAACATCCTTGAGCGAAGATAGTTTTGAAAAAGGAACTTTCGAAAGCGTCTCTTCAATCACAATAGGAATGTCGGTAAAACTAATTTTTTCTTCAAGAAAATATTTAACACCTATTTCATCTGCAGCAATCAACAAAGGAAGCCTGTTACCACCGTCTTTTACAGCATTAAGAATTACATTGAAAGCAGGAAATTTTTTAATGTTCATGGGGAAAAATGTGAGCATTCCAACCTCGGCAAGATCTAAAAATCCAATACTTGTCTTTATCCTTTCTGGATAACTCATCGCAAACTGCAGGGGATAATACATTCTCGTTTTGCTCATCAATGCCTTTATATTTCCATCTGTAAACTCTACAAGGGAGTGTATTATACTCTCCCTATGCACAATTGCTCGAATTTTCTCGTACGGCACCCCAAAAAGGAAGTGAGACTCAATAACTTCAAACGCCTTATTTGCCATCGTAGCAGAATCAATTGTTATCTTTTTTCCCATAACCCAATTGGGGTGCTTCAGCGCATCTTCAGGTTTTACATACCTAAGAGCCTCTTCACTCATATTCCAAAACGGACCGCCTGATGCAGTAATGATGAGTTTATTTACAGATTTCTTTTGCTCGCCAAGTAAACATTGAAAGATTGCAGAAGGTTCACTATCAATTGGAATTATATTTTTAAGGTTTTCTTCTCTAAAAATAAGTTCCCCACCAGCGATAATCGTTTCCTTATTTGCAATACCTATCGTTTTCCCTTTTTTAAGCAAATAATCCACCGATTCGAGTGCTCCTATCCCGGACGAAAGAACTAATACAAGATCAGGGTCTGATTCTTCAAGAATTTCTATAAGCCTTTTCTCTACATCGAACACAGCAATATCTTCACTGCACTGTGATTTGATGTAATCGATAAATTTTCCCTGGATTCCAGCATACGGAGGTTTAAATTCTTTACAAATATCAATGAGTCGCTCAAAATTTTTGTATCCCGTTACTCCAAGTAAAGAAAACTTATCTCTATTATCTTTAATTACACGGAGTGCTTCAGACCCAAGTGACCCTGTTGCCCCAATGATAAAAACATTTTTCACTAAACACCACCGAATTTTCTTTTTCTATTTAAAAATTCTTTAATGATCTCTTGGAATTCATTTTCCGTGAAGTCTGGCCAAAGTGTATCCGTAAAAAACAATTCAGAATAAGAAGACTGGTATAGCAAAAAATTACTCAGTCTTTTTTCACCACCTGTCCTTATAATTATATCTGGATCTGGTTGACCAGCAGTGTACAGATATTTTGAAAAAATTTTCTCATCAATGTTTCGTATATTTTCCTTACAAATCCTACTCACTGCCTGGACAATTTCCCTTCTTCCTCCGTAATTTATCGCAATATTTAGTGTTAATCCAGTACTATTTCTCGTAATCCTTTCTGAATAGAATATCACTTTCCTTAGAAAATATGGTAAACCTTCGATATCACCTATAAATTTCAGTTTAACATTGTTGTATTTAAGTTCATCAAGATAGCCATTGATCGCCTCTACAAAAAGATTTAGCAAAAAATTGACTTCCTCTTTACTTCTCTTCCAATTTTCCGTTGAAAAGGCATAAAGCGTGAGATATTTGATACCCAGATCAGAAGATGCCTTTACTATCCTTTTTACTGTTTTAACTCCCTCTTTATGGCCTTCGGTTCTGGGAAGTCCACGGCGTTCTGCCCATCTCCCGTTCCCGTCCATAATTATTGCAACATGGACAGGAACGGACTTTTTATCTGTCATTAAACCTCTAAAATTTCTTTTTCTTTCTTTTCGAGGTGTTCGTTTATAATCTCTATATATTTATCCGTAAGTTCCTGTATTTTATCCTGCATTCGGTACTTCTCGTCCTCGGAGATTTCCTTGTTCTTTTCCCATTCCCTTACCTGTTCAATTGCCCTTCTACGAATACTACGGATCTCTTCTCTAAACTCTTCAGCCATTTTTTTAACTTGAGTTGCGATTCTCTGTCTCTCCTCCTCGTCAAGTTTAGGAAAATTAAGCCTTATAGAACTCCCATCATTTTGAGGCGTAACTCCTAGGTTTGCCTTTAAAATACCACGCTCTATCTCTTTGAGAAGGGATTTATCCCATGGCTCTATTAAAAGAGAACGAGATCCAGAAGCAGAAATATTCGCAACCTGTCTTATGGGAAGCAATGTTCCATATGCCTCAACTTTCACCGGATCCAAAATTTCCGGTGTAATTCTTGTAGCACGCACTTTTGAGAAATCTCTTTCCAATGCTTCAATAGCGGCTTTCATCTTCTTTTCTACATCTTCGTAAAATTTCTTTTCCATAACCTATCCCTCCTTTATATACGTTCCAATACCACCTTCGAGAACCGCCTTTACAAGATTGTTCTTTTTTGTCATATTGAATAATATTATAGGCATATTGAAATCCCTACAAAGAGAAACAGCTGTAGAATCCATTGCTTTCAAATTTTTAGCAAGAAATTCAGTGTAAGTGATAGAACTGTATTTTTTAGCATTTTTATATTTCTTCGGATCAGCAGAGTAAATTGCATCAACCTTCGTTGCCTTAAAAAGCGCATCTGCCTTTATTTCAATTGCACGAAGTGCAGCAGTTGTATCCGTTGTAAAAAACGGGAGGCCAGTGCCTCCCGCAAAAATGATTACTCTACCTTTATTAAAGTGAGAAACTGCTTTAGCAAGAATGTACGGCTCTGCAACCTGCGTTAAACTCAGCGAAGACATTACTCTTGTGTCAATGCCTTTACTCATCAGCATATTTTGAAGAGCAAGTGCATTGATCACTGTAGCAAGCATTCCCATATAATCAGCAGTTGCTCTATCTATGTGTAATTCCTTACTCTCGTTTCCCCTAAAAATATTTCCTCCGCCAATTACAATTCCTATTTCTATGCCGTTTTCCCTGAGAACCTTAATCTGCTCTGCTATTTCATCAAGCACATCAACATCAATTCCAAACTCTTTTTTGCCTAAAAGCGCCTCACCGCTGAGTTTTAAAAGAATTCGTTTGTAAGGGGTCAAATATTACTCACCTACCTTGAAACGGGAGAAACGCCTAACAGAGATATTTTCTCCAAACTTTGCAATATGCTCTTTTATAAGATCCCTGATGGTTCTTTTTTCGTCCCTTATGTAGGGAAGATCGAGCAAGCAATGTTCTTTATAAAAAGTTTCTATTTTACCTGCTATGATCTTATCAATAATATGGGCAGGTTTTTTCTGCTCTTCGAGTTGTTTTTTATAAATCTCTTTTTCTTTCTCAAGCACTTCTTCAGGAACATCTTCTCTATCAATGTAATCAGGATCAGTCGCAGCAATTTGAAGTGCAATTTCATTCGCAAGATTCTTAAACTCATCTGTCCTTGCAACAAAATCCGTTTCGCAATCAAGTTCCACAAGAACACCAAGTTGTGCACCTGGGTGGATATATGCTGCAACAATTCCTTGATTTGTAGCTCTTCCTGCTTTTTTAACTGCCTTTGCAATACCCTTTTCTCTTAAAATTTCAATTGCTTTCTCAATGTCTCCATTTGCCTCGGCAAGTGCCTTTTTGCAGTCGACAATTCCAGCACCAGTCTTTGCCCTTAATTCTTTAATAAGTTCTAAATCCATAATTCACCTCTCCTAACCTTCAAATTTTTCTTTTACATCACCTTTAAGTTCTTCTTTAAGAACTTCTTCTGGATTTTCATTTGTTTCTTCCTGATTCTCAACATTCCCTTCCCTTCCTTCTATAACTGCATTTGCAATAATGGAAGTGAAGAGTCTCAGTGAACGGATTGCATCATCATTGCCTGGAAGCGGATAATCTACTTCTTCTGGATTTGAATTTGAATCAACAATTGCGATAACAGGAATGTGAAGTTTTCTTGCTTCAAGCAATGCACTTCTATCTTTGTGTGTGTCTGTTATGTAAACAGCGTCAGGAATAGAAGTCATATCTTTGACTCCTTCAAAAAGTTTTCTTAGTTTTGAAAGTTCCCTTTGAATTTTAACTTTTTCCTTAATAGAAATTGTTTCAAGATAACCTTCCTCTTCAAGTTTTTCAAGTTCCTTCAGTTTATTAATCCTTTCCCTGATTGTGTTAAAATTGGTAAGAAGGCCTCCTACCCAACGCTGATTAACATAATACATACCACATCTAAGCGCCTCTTCTTTTACAATATCTTGCGCCGCTTTTTTTGTACCGACAAAAATGATTTTTCCGCCCTCTTTAGCAAGGTTGGAAACAAAATTGTAGGCTTCTTCAACCTTTTTGACGGTAATTCTGAGATCGAAGATGTGGATTCCGTTCCTTTCTGCATAAATGTACTCTTTCATTCTTGGATCCCATCTTCTCGTTTGATGACCAAAGTGTGCTCCTGCTTCAAGGAGCTCTTTCATAGTTACTACTGCCATTTTATTACCTCCTGTATTAGTTTTTCCTCCTCTCCTTCTTCTTCCCGGAGACGCAAAAAGCGTACCTTCCGTAGAATCCAGAGAGTGTGTAATCACTACTATTGTAAAAAAGAAAAATAAAAAATCAAGTGGCGTATTATTCAACTAATTAACTAATAGTTAACACTTTAAATTGATACTTTAAATCTAAACTAAATCAAATTCTAAACACATTACCATTAATATTCAATAAGGCTTCCCTCAACACGTGCTCTATCATACCCTTTTTTAAACACAAAAACACCGATAGGAACAGTAATTATAGTCATTAATAAAAGCACATAAATTTGAGATTTTACTGAAGCAAAACTCGACCCAGTTAGAAGTGCTTTTCGCAAAGCTTTCAAGGCATACGTTGGAGGAAGCAAATATGAAAAAAATCTAATCCATTTTGGTAGAAACGAAATTGGATAAAAAACTCCACTTAAAACACCAGTCAAAGTTGTAAATAACCATCCTATCGGGTCTCCCTTTTTAGTTACCATTATAATCCCTGCGCTGGCAAATCCTATCCCACTTATGCATATTATAGTAATTAAAATGATAAATAGAGATAAACCAAAATTGATATTCATTTTCATATCAAAAATAACCGAAACAACCAAAAGTACAGATATTGCATCTAACGTTGTCCAGAGAAAATTAGAAATTCCACTAAAAATAATTATTTGATATATGGGAGTATCACTTAATAAAAGATACTCAAGAGTACCAGATATTTGCTCTGATCTTATTGCTGACTTAAATGAATTCATTGCAACATTTACATAACTCATAAATATACCGCCTGTAATCAAATAGGAAATAAGACTTCCACCATAGGAAGAAAGAGAAGGAAATGAATTGCCAAATTGTAAAAAATGAGCCATAAAACCGAACTTCAAGACACCAAAGAACATTCCAATCATGCCGATAACTAAATTGATTTTATAACTTATGGCTATAAAAAAATCTCTTATAACGAAATTCACAAATTTTACAAAAAAATTCTTCAATTCTTATCCTCCGTTAAAAAAATAAAAATTTTCTCAAGATCAGAATCATGAATAGTTATATCAAAATAACTAACTCCCAGCAATTCCAGGAGTTTAAGTATTTTAGAAAGTTCCCCTTCATTACTTAAAGCTAAGCTAATTTTATTGTCTGATATATCATAGATCCAATCATGAAATATCTTAGCAATACGCTTCTTCTCGTTACTGAAACTCTCAGACAGAAATATATCCACAATTTTAACATTTAGTAATTTCTTTAATTCGTGCGGCGTTCCTATTTTCTTAATTACACCTTTGTTCATTACAGCAATTCTATCGGAGACTTTTTCAGCTTCTTCTATATTGTGTGTTGCAATAATTATCGTCTTTCCAGATTTTTTTAACAAATGAATTTTTTCTCTTAATTTAATCACAGTTTTAACATCCAGGGAAGACATTGGCTCATCAAAGATAAAAATATCAGGATCGTGAAGAAGTGCTCTGATAATAGAAAGTTTCTTTTTCATACCCATGGAATACTTCATATATGGAACATAACCTGCCTGATCTAAGTCGAATTCCTTTAACAAAAGTTTTATTCTGTTTTTTAAAATATTTCGAGGAATACCGTAAAGCGAGCCAAAAAATAATAAATTCCTATATCCGCTAAGTCTATAGTAAAAAGATCTTTCAAATCCAGTGGAAACACCTATGATTCTCCTAACTTTACTCTCATTCCTACAAATATCATACCCATTAATTTTTACCACACCCGAACTGGGCAAAACAAGAGTAGATATAATTTTAAGAAGAGTTGTCTTACCAGCACCATTTGGTCCTAAAATAGAAAAAACCTCACCCTTATTAATGCATAAATTGATATTTTTCAGAGCGAAGAAAGTGTCTCCTTCTTTCTTGTATATTTTAGAAAGGTTTTCGACCTCTACAGCATATGCCATTTATTCATTTATTAACCTGTGCACAATGCCAGGGCCATTCAGGTTCATGCTTTCGAGGAACACCTCCCGGACAGTCTTTATTAACACATCCTCCACAAACATTATTATAATCTCCACAAGGATTCCCATCACACAAACTAAAATAATTCATTTCCTTTTCAGTAATTGGATTATTTATGAAATCCATTCTGACACCTCCTTCTTTCTGTAAATAATTTTACAATAGCTTCAAGGTTATATCTGAGAGGGATACACCTGTATGGCTTTTTAATAGGAGAAACATGCAACTTTTCAAATAGCAAACTATTAAAAACACATCCTCCCATACAAAGTGGGAATATCTTACATCGCTTACATTCTTCATCTTCGAACGGAGAATAGGCAAGCCAAGTATCTAATCTATGATTTAAACTTATACTACCGTTCAAATTTATTTTTCCTACATTAGCCCTACTACTTCCAACTTCCCCCCAACATTTGTAAAGTTTTCCATCTGGTTCAACTACAAAAGAATTCTTACACAGAGCATCACATCTTGCTGGTCTTATCTCAGAGAATGGATTAAACTCATAATTTGGAAAACATTTAAACACTTCTTTATATAGATCAACTTCAACTTTTGCAAACTCTTCTAAAGTTAAAAGCCCATCATGAAAATTAGATGGCAAACCCGGGACAACCTCTATCATCTGAAAATCAAAATCGACTTTAACTCCATCAGCAGCAAGTCTTCTTATTAGTTTTTTTACCGAACCAACGCTATCCTTTGAAATGTTAATTCTAAGAGTAATATCCATTATCTCTGTTACTTCTTTAATATTCCTGTAAATAGTTTCAAATGTACCACTTCCATCTTTTAGAGGGCGATATTTATCGTGAAATTCTTGAGTTCCATCTAACGTAACCAGTGCTGAGTTAACTCCAGATTGCACTAATTTTTTTGCCACATTTTTAGTTAATAGATAGCCATTGGTAACAACAAAAGAAGTATATCTCAGATCATAGTCCTTAGACATTTTTTTGTAAGCATTGCTAAATTCAAGTAACTTTTTGAGTTCAAGTAAAGGTTCTCCTCCATAGTATGTAATACTCAAGACATGTGGTCTCTCCGACTTTATAAGATTTTCCGTTGCTGTTAGGACTGCTCTAAGCATTTCTTCATCGAACCTTTTATGTGTATTGGGCCTGGCAAATGGAACAAGTTGACTTTGATAACAATACTGACAACTAAAATTACAATCAAGAGTAAGAGCAATCGTAAAACGCAAAAATTTACTACTGAATTTATAGGCATTAAAACGAGATTTAAGTCTATCTGTTTCATCAAAGTCATCTGGTATTATAAACCCACCTTGAATAAGGCTATTTATAATTTCATTTTTTACTTGAAAATCACCATTAATTGCTCTATTGGCTTCTTCAACATTCTCATCTTCCACATATAAAATAGCATTTGTTATCTCATTTAAAAGAATTTCACCCTTATTATAAGGAATGCATATATTCCACTCTGAAACCTTCATTTCTTCAACCACCTTTTTCTGCTTTTTTTACATAATACCAAAGCTTGGCAAACTCTTCTATATATCCCAGTTCCTCCGGACAACCCCGGGGCATACCATTCATACGAGCATTTCTGCAGCCACCAAAACAAAGGGGCAAAAGAGGGCAGGTTATACATTTTTCGTCGCTAAAGGCAGAAAAATTGTGCCATTTTTCATATGTGTTTCTATTATACACTGGACCCTCAGGAGTAATTTTTCCTGCTTTTGCCTCTTCACCTACAGCAACTGTACAAAGATACAAATTTCCATTAGGCCCAATGAGGATAGAATTTATTCTATCATACTCACAATATACGTTACCATTCAAAATAGGAAGCATTACATTATACCCTTGGTCAATTGCTTTATAAAAAAGATTTGCTAACTTTAAAAATTTTTCTTTAGGGGAGCCCATGAAAAGATCGACTCTTCTGTGAAATTCTGGATTAAGATCTGAACCTTTAAAAATCCATCTGAAATAAATTACAAACCTCTCTTTAGGCAAAACTTTGATCATGTCAAGTAATTTCTCTATGGAGTTGTAGTTATCAGGACCAACATTAACTCTAAGTTTTACAGACACATTGGTCGTTTTCCTAAACAAATTTTCGAGATTATAAAAAATTTTACTAAATGTACCGCCACCACCTTTTAACCTCCTGTATCTATCATGATATTCTGGAGGTCCATCTAAAGTAATTTGAAGAGAATTAATATTCAAACTTTCCAATCTGTTAATCTTTTCTTCATCTAAAAGGTAACCATTTGTCGTTATAAAAGAATTAAACTTGGTTTTATACTTTTTAGCAGAATAAACTACAGCAGAGTTTATATATTCAATAATACGAAAAGCAATTAATGGCTCCCCTCCAAACCACCCAAGGTTAATAACCCTTTTCTCTTTCACCATTTTTGTCAGAAACTGAATTACCGAGTCTGCAATAGTAAAACTCATCACTGAACCAGACTTTTTTTCATAACAATAAACACAATCAAAATTACACTGCATTGTGGGCATTATTGTTATACTTACAATTGAACGATCAAAGCGATCCATTAGATTCTTTAATCTAATGTGCCCTATTTCATCAAAATCTTGATCAACTATATATCCTCCATATTTCAGCTCATTGAAAATCTTTTCTTCGCTTACACTTTTAGGTATGGCATTGGGATTATTCAGGAAATATTTAACTATATCTTCATTTTTCTTTTCCACTTCTGCAATTGCTCTACTTAAAAGATTAACAAGAACAAAATCACCTTTATTATTTCGAAAGTTTATGTTATATAACGAAGTTTTAAATTTTGCCATCATACCTCCATAGACAATAAAAGGCTTTATAAATTATCATCTGTATCTGTGTAACAAATAACACATGTTGCATCAATGCACCCTCGTTTGCATATTTATTCCTTAAAATACAACTTACACATTAAAGTGTATAATTAAATTTTTCCCTGTCAAGTATTTCTAAAAGTTTTTATGGAATGTTTTTATTTAAAGGTTAATGCCAATGTTTATGTAGTTTTCATATGGGTTTTTAATAATGTGTAAAATCTTTTTACACTGTTTTTTTATACAATTTACATTTGTATGTTATTATAACAAATACGTAAAAAGTTGGATTATATTGATGATAAAATTTACTTTAAATGGATTTGATTTCTAATATGTCCACCTGGTACCAGGTGGACAACTTTCCTGTTCCATCCACTCAACTTAATCTACCATATTGATATGAATAGACCGCACAGACATAAAAATATCAGTCAATTCTAACATTGTAAAAAGTATTGGTTGCAGAAAAGTAATAATAATCGGTTCCGTACATTGGTACACTAACAGCTACTTTGTAATAATAGGTAGAGGCATAGTGTACATAAAAGCCTGAACCATAGGCATCTAAAAATACTCTCACACGCGAGAAAAAACCTCCATAGTTACTCCCTGGATTGTTTAAATAATCTGCATTGTATGGAGCATCATCATCAGGCCAAAAAAGATTAGAATCGTGCCAGAAAGAATACCATAAAGTAGTGGCAATTAGTTCAGCATAATTATAATCTCCCGTAATTGTTCCGGTTGTTTGTTTATACACCCATTCTTTTCTAACACCAGAAACAGGAACGTGAATAGAAGAGTTAATACTCAATGTTGCTCCTAATGTATTTAATAATAAGAAAGAAGCATTAATTGGGAGGGAAAAATAAGATGAAGGAACAGGAAAAGAATCCTGTCTTTGAATTTCGCTTTGAAATTGTGTTTCAATTATTTGATTTATTTGCTCAACACCAAGGTTTACAGTAATGTCATCAGGATTATACCCATAATATTCATAAAAACTTTTAAAAACATCAATCACGGGTTTATGGAATCCATAACTTCTTACAGCAAGCACATCGATATTTTTGTTAAACGGATATGTACTCATAACATCAGTCCTCAAAGCAGGAACAGATCGAGGAGGAATGTTCCCAAACGGATCGTTAATTGTAATCCATTTAAGTTTATGGGCTAACACTTTTTCAGTATAATTCATCGCATCAAAACTCTGATATTTATCACTGTGGGACTTAGAACGCTGATGCATTAAATTACATTTTTTATTATTCTTTCCATACGTAAACATTCCAATCACATTATCATTGCTATCCTGTATTGTCATTGAAGAGTATTGGAGTATAGAACCATTGTTTAATATGAAGATGTTTGAACGAAACGGTATGTTGTTTAATGTAAAGTAGC
>CAYXJW010000062.1:0-4271 GCA_964465465.1 uncultured Caldisericales bacterium | reverse complement strand
GACAAAACATTCGGTAACAGCGGAAATACTACTTATACTTTTTTCGTAAGGCAAAACCTATTATCGCAAACAGAATTACAGCCAAAAATATCCATATTACATTTAAATAGATATTTCCTTTTACATTGTTTGTTAAGTTTGCCACCATGCCATGATTTGTAGAAGAAAATTGTTTCATACGAGAAACAAATTTGCTTTCACCAAAAGGTGTTGCAAGTGCAATAGTGATTATGTATGAAAAAATAGCAAAAATTACACCTAAACCAATCGCTTCACCTATCTTCCCTTTACTCATATATCCTATAAAAAAAGCAGTAAGGGCAATTATTATAAGGGGAAAAATAAGCGTAAGAGAAACAATTAACAAAGCATTGAATGTATGCCTTCCCATAATTGCAATTATGTACAGAACAAAAATTAATGACAACGAGACTATTCCAAATTTGTAGATTCTATTAGTCAATACTATCACCTCCTTCCAAAATAACATAATTATATCAAAAATGCAGAGCATTTCAACTTAAAATATATTTTGTCTTTTATTTTAAAATCAGCAAAAAACTTATATAATGAAATCAAAAAAGAAGGTGATGAAGATGAATAGAAAATATAATTTTATACCTCTTGCATTACCGTTTTTTGTAATATTATTTTTCATACTTATTTTACTTTGGCCACTTTTGTTTTTCATTTATGCAGGTAGTATTGTTTCGGTGTTTGCCAGACTTGGGTTTTCACCAGCCGTTGGCTATTCTCTCTTCTGGGCAGCGCTGATAGGTAGTATGATTAATATTCCTATCAAAAAGATTGGTTCAAACGCACCAATGGTTACACAAAAAGAAGTAAGTTTTTACGGAATGCGATATGTAATACCAGTTGTAGAAGAACAACAAACAACAATTGCAGTAAATCTGGGTGGTGCAATTATCCCTGTTGGAATATCTCTATATGAATTAGTAAGAGTGCTTGCAATGGGAAGAATATGGCTCTTTACAGCCTCTATAATAGCAATTGTAGTAGTTGCTGCAGTATGCTATCATTTTGCAAAACCTGTAAAAGGTGTTGGAATTGCAATTCCAACATTTATTCCACCACTTGTTGCAATTGCCGTTGCCCTGCTGCTCGCTTTTCATTCACCTACTGTTGTTGCCTACGTAGGAGGAACAATTGGAACACTTATTGGTGCTGACTTAATGAATCTTGACAAAATTTCTAAACTCGGTGCACCAGTTGCAAGTATAGGAGGCGCTGGAACATTCGATGGTATTTTCCTTACTGGCGTGCTTGCCGTTCTGCTTGTATAAAACCCACCTTTACAATACAATATAGAAAAAAGAAAGGGGCTGGTTTGGAAAATGAGCAATGTTAATATAATTACGGCATTAGTTGCAGGTATCTTGTCTTTTGTTTCACCCTGCGTACTACCACTTATACCCGCATATATTTCGTATATCTCTGGCGCTTCACTTCAGGAAATTCAAGCAGGTGAGGTTTCTTCGGCAAAGATTATAATCAACTCAATTGCATTTGTTCTTGGGTTCTCTACTGTATTTGTCCTGCTTGGAGCATCAGCAACTCTGATAGGAAAAGCACTTTTAAGGCATATGAATACATTTAAAGTTGTTGCAGGCATTATCATCATTATTTTCGGATTGCACACAGCAGGAATTATACGTATAAAATTTCTCAATTATGAAAAGAAAGTTCAAATTAAAAGATCAAACAGTGCTAACTTGATAGGAGCATACCTTATTGGACTTGCCTTTGCTGCAGGATGGACACCATGTGTTGGACCTATTCTTGGCGCAATTCTTGTTACAGCAAGCACATACACAACAATGTGGAAAGGAATTCTACTGCTTATCGTTTACTCACTTGGACTTGGTATCCCATTTATCCTTACAGCATGGGCAATTAACAAATTTTTTGCAGCATTCAAACAGATCAGAAAGTATTTCCACGCAATCGAAGTTATTTCTGGAGTATTGCTAATATTTGTAGGTATATGGCTCATCCTAACAAAAAATATAGCCATACATTTCTAAGATATGAGTGAATTAAGAAAGGCACGGATAAAATCCGCAATTGAAAGAGAACTTATAAATTACTTTCTAAAACTTGACGATGAAAGACTTAAAGAAATTACAATCACTCATATAGAACTTTCCAAAGACATGAGGTATGCAAAAGTGTTTTTTACTGTCCTTGGAAAAGAAAAGGAGAAAAAAGAAATTTTAGAAGCACTTTCAAAGGCATCAAGAAGAATACAAAAGGATATGGCACATAGATTGAAAAATATGCGATATGTTCCACTGCTCTCATTCCATTTTGATCTTTCAATTCAAAAAGGAAATGAGATGCTGGAACTTTTAGATAAAGTAAAGAAAGAAATAGAGGAGCATCCATATGAAGAAGAATAATTCTTTTGAAGAAATTGGAGAGGTAATAAAAAAGCACACCAGTTTTGCAATTTTCAGCCACATGAATGCGGACGGCGATGCATTCGGCTCTTTATTGGGGCTTGGACAATCATTAAAACTTGCTGGCAAAAAAGTCTCTTACTATCTTCCAGATCCTGTACCAACGAGGTTTTCCTTCTTAAATGATTATGATTTAATAAACAAGGAAGAACTAAAGAATATCGAGGTGGGAATATTGGTAGATGCAGCAGATGTTGAAAGAGTAGGAACGTTAAAAAAGCACAAAGATGAATTTAAAGTAACAATCAATATCGATCACCACGAAACGAATGACTATTTCGCAGACTTTAATTATGTGGATAAAGATTCTCCATCTACTACATGCATAATATTAAAACTGCTCGAAACAAATAACTTCCCAATCGATAAAAACGTTGCAGAAGCACTTTACACAGGAGTACTTACAGATACAGGTGCATTCAAGTATGCGAATGCAACTTTTGATGCTTTTGAAACAGCAGGACGGCTTGTAAAGTACGGAGCAAACCCAGAATACGTGGCAAAAATGTGTTTTGAATCTGATACATTACAGCATTTAAAACTCACAGGAATTGCACTAAATAGAATGGAAATTCAAAACAATGTGGGATTTTCATATATAAGATATGAGGATAGAATAAAAGTAAATGCAACAGAAGAAGATATGGAAGGAATAATCGACACAATCAGAAAATGCAAAGATGTCCAGGTTGCAATTTTGTTCAAAGAAGCAGTAAAAAACGAGATTAGAATAAGTTTTAGAAGTAAAGATGGAATAGATGTAAAAAGCATTGCTGTGAAGTTCGGAGGTGGAGGGCATCTGCCTGCCTCTGGATGCACCGTAAAAGGAAACCTTGACGAGGTAATGAAGGAGGTGCTTAAAACGGTGCATGAAATGATCGGTAATACAAGTGAAGTTAATAGTTAGCTTAATTATCGCCTACTTAATAGGCGGAATTCCCATAGGATTTCTTACAGGAAAAATTGTAAAGAATATTGATATAAGAAAATTTGGAACAAAGAACATTGGAGCAACAAATGTGCTTCATGTGGTAGGCAAAACTTCTGGTATTGTAACCTTTGCTCTGGATTTATTAAAACCCATGTTTGTAATGTGGATAGCAAGTAAATATATAACAATTCCCCCTTATCTTGTGCCTCTTGTAGGTGCATCTTCTGTTATTGGAAACCTCTGGAGTCCTTTTCTTAAATTTAAAGGCGGAAGAGGACTTTCCACAACAATAGGATACTTTATTTACACGATGCCAAAAGCAATTCCTGTACTTGCTATTATTACCTTTGTCATTGTGGCTTTAACAAAATGGAACTTACCAGTAGGAGGACTATCATTATATATTGCTGGACCCATTGTAGCAGCAAAACTTTATCATTACCCACGCTTTTTGATATACACAACACTATTCTTAGGACTATTCGTATTAATAAGACAACTTCCCTGGATGTTTATCCATCTACACTCTTTTTATGCAAGAAGGAAGCAAGTATGACAGATTTTTCCAAAAATACAATTCCTGAAGTTGTTAATTCCAAAGGAGGCTTAAACTTATGAACAAAACATTTGAATTAATATGGAAAACAATTGTAAACCCAAAAGAGGCATTCGATATCATTAGAGAAGAGAAACCTTTATACACTTCTCTAATATATTTACTTCTCTTTGGGCTTGTTTCAGTTGTTGCCGGACATTTTGCATCTCAAAACATAAATCTTTCCTCTTCAATGAAAGATGTGCCTCAAAATGTACTGCCGTTTTTGAGTAATTTACAAACAGCAATAAAGAGTATAGCATCA
>CAYXJW010000061.1:0-24093 GCA_964465465.1 uncultured Caldisericales bacterium | reverse complement strand
TTGGTTTTTGCTTGTTTTCATAATTGGAGTAAAATAAAAACACGAAGTGAAAATTATGATTAAAAATAAAGAATTGTTAATAAAAGGAAGATTTGCTCAAGAACGTGCAGATATTCTGGCTGCTCTTCAGAATGCGCTTTTAAGAGTTGACTCTTACTCCTGCGTTAGGCGTTTTATTAAGACTGTAGATAGTTTTGTTAAAATTGGTGACGAGAAATTTAACCTTGATAATATCAGTAATGTATATCTCATTGCTTTTGGAAAGGCTGCGATAAGAATGACAGAAGCCGTACTTGAAACTATTCGGATTGATGAAGGTGTTGTTGTGAGCAATGAACCTTGTGCAAATTTTCCGGGCAACATTAGATACTTTTCGGGTGGGCATCCTATCCCTAATGAAAACAGTATGCTGGCAGGAACTGATGTTTTAAACCTTGCAAGCAAAACAAAGGATAATGATCTTACGCTTATCCTTGTTTCAGGTGGAGGATCTGCCTTACTGGAGAAACCACTTGTTCCTTTAAGGGATCTTCAAAAAGTAACTGCTTTGTTAATGAAAGTTGGGGCAGACATTTTTGAACTAAATACTGTTAGAAAACATCTTTCTGAAATAAAAGGTGGAAAATTACTTTCAAAGTTAAAGGGAAATGTAGTTTCTTTAATAATTTCAGATGTTATAGGAGATTCCCTTGATACTATTGCATCAGGACCAACTTATTTTGATAACTCGACTTTTGCTGACGCAATTCAAGTATTGAAGAAATACGATATTCTTGATAAAGTTCCAAAAAGCGTTGTTGATGTTTTAGAAGAAGGCAGTAAGGGAAAAATTCCGGAAACACTTAAAGAAGACTCTTATATGCTAAAGAAATGCCATAATTTTCTTGTTGCAACGAATTTTGATGCGTGTAAGTCTGCTGAGAATCTCTTACGGCAAAAGGGCTATTCTGTTTTATATCTTGGATCCGGGATTCAAGGCGAATCACGTGAAGTTGCAAAAGTGTTTGGGGGAATTATTTCAGAATTATCGCGTGGGAGATTAGATATAAGAAAACCTGTTGCTATAATTTTTGGCGGAGAAACAACCGTTACAGTAAAGGGAAATGGTGTTGGAGGGCGGAACGAGGAGTTTGTTCTTGCTATGCTACCATTTTTAGAGAAATCAGGCGGTGCAATTTGTTCTTTAGGAACTGATGGAATAGATGGGTTGAGTGATGCAGCAGGTGCAATAGCTGATTCAAATACATTGAAAGATTCTCAAAGGTTTGGGCTTGATTGGAAAGAATACCTTAGAGAAAATAACTCTTATATGTTTTTTAAGAAAATTGGTGGCCTTGTATTCACAGGAAAAACAGGCACAAACGTTGCAGATATAGTAATTTACTTATCAACAGATAAATAAATTTTAGCCCTTGTTTTTTACTGCATTTTTTCGTAAAATGAACACTATGAAAATAGTAGAAGATATTCATATCCATACGCGTGTCTCAAAGGATTCCAGGCAGGATCCAGGAGAATACGTAGAAGAGGCGATAAATAGGAACATTCAGTATCTCGGTTTTAGCGATCATCTTGATCTTGATCCTTTAGACAAAGATTACGGTTATTACAAGTACGAGGATGCGCGTGCCGATTTTGATTTTTTAAAAGCAGTGTATGGGCAGAAGATCAATCTGCTCTTTGGAGTGGAAGTTACTTTTCAAACCGGGCTGGAAAGAAGCATTCTTGAACACACAGAAAACAAGGGATATGATTATATGATAGGTTCTGTTCATAGACTTGATGGTTTTACTATAGCGGGAACAAGTGGCATTCCTTATTTTGAGGGTAAAGATGAAAAAACTGCTTATATTCCCTATTTTGAAGAAATGAAAAGAATGGTTGATTTTTCTTATTTTCCTGTAATTGGACATTTTGATGTTATTAAGAGGTTTGGTGTTAATTTTTATGGTAAATTTGATGCGTTTAAATATGAGGGAATAATAAGGGAAATTTTCAAAGTTTTAGTAAAGCAAGGTAGTGTTATTGAGTTAAACAGTTCTGGATTCAGGCAACCACCGCGCGAACCTTATCCTTCATTGGATATTCTTGAAATGTATGCAGATGAAGGTGGATCCGAGATAGTGATTGGTTCAGATGCTCATACACTTAAACAGTTTGGAGATGGACTTGAAAAATCATTGCTGTATGCAAAGAGGGTTTTTGATTTTAGCATTGTTGTTTTTATAGAAGGAAAAAAAATAACACTTGGCAAAATCAGTGAATTTGAAAATACGTATTGACAGAATATAATAGGTGTATAAAATAATTTCTTAACTACACGTATAAGGAGGTAGTAGAATGTTAAAAGACGAAAAAATTAATGAAGAAGTGTTGGAACGCACTATACAAAGGGCGAGGGAGCGCAATATTATTATCCCTACGTATGAGCAAATGAGAGATCCTACAAAGATACCCGAAAAGATAAAAGAGGAGTTAAAGCACATTGGTTTATGGGATCTCCACCCAAGGAATCTTTTTAGAATTACCTGGAAAAACGAGCCAGTTAAATTTGGAGGCGGTTTTGACGGTGTTAATTACCTTGAACTTCCTCCAGAATTTACCGGAGTTAAAGCAAGAATTTTTGTACTTCTTGGCAAATACTTCCCTACGGGTTCACACAAGGTGGGAGCAACTTTTGGCCCACTCGTTGAAAAACTTACAAGAGGCGCCTTCGATCCCACTCGACAGAAAGCGCTTTGGCCTTCAACAGGTAATTATTGCAGGGGCGGTGCTTATGATTCTGCACTTCTTGCCTGTCAGGCTATAGCAGTTTTACCTGAAGGTATGTCGAAAGAGCGTTTTGAGTGGCTTAAGAGTATTGGAGCAGAAGTTTACCCTACACCTGGTGTGGAAAGTAATGTTAAAGAAGTTTTTGATAAGACAAAAGAACTCAAAAGGGAAAGGCCTGATGAAATTGTGGTTCTTAACCAGTTTGAGGAGTTTGGAAATCCTATTTGGCACTATGCAGTAACTGGCCCTGCTATGGAAGAGGTTTTTAACCAGGAGAAGAAAGAAGGGCAGAGGTTAACTGCTTTATTCCTAACACAAGGTTCTGCTGGTACGCTTGGAAGTGGTAATTATCTCAGGAAGAAATTCCCTACGATAAAGATAGGTGCAGGTGAAGCGCTTCAGTGTCCCACTCTTCTTTACAATGGTTATGGTGGGCATAGGATTGAGGGTATTGGTGATAAGCATGTGCCCTGGATTTTTGATGTGAAAAATATTGACATGGTGGTTGATATTGATGATGAGGCTTGCATGCATCTTATCAGGCTATTCAATGAACCTGCAGGTAGAAAGGTTTTAAAAGATGCAGGTGTTGATCCTGAATTTGTTGATAAACTTGACCTATTCGGCATTTCATCTGCTGCTAACATTATTGGTGCTATAAAAATGGCAAAATACTATGAGATGACTGATAAGGATGTTATATTTACTGTTGCTACTGATTCAATGGAACTTTATCAGTCAAGACTTCAGGAATTGAGAGATATGTATGGTGAATACACGGAAGTTGATGCTGCAAAGGATTTCGATAGATATATGATGGGCATTACAACTGATTGGATGCTTGAATTGAGATACTATGACAAGAAGAGAATGCATAACTTGAAATACTTCACCTGGATTGAGCAGCAAGGAAAAGAACTTGAAGAACTCAACGCACAGTGGTATGATGACAACTACTGGAGTGAAAAATTTGAATCCTTTAAAGAATGGGATGAACGTATAAAGGAATTCAACGAGAGAGTTGGACTAATTAAAAAGTATCTTTAAAAAATAGGGGGCATTGCCCCCTATTTTTTCTTTTTTAATTTTTCTAAAAATTTTTCAATTTTCACTTTTGTTTCATTTGAAATACAATGCTCTATCAGGCATGCTTCTTTATAAGCTTTTTCCTTTGATACTTTGAGCACATCGTTCAGAAATATAAAAATTAATTTGTGCTTTTCCCATGTTGATTTTCCTATTTTTTCACCTTTTGGTTTGAGGATTATTCCTCTGTAGGGAAGATGCTCTATGTATCCATATAATGCAAGTTTTTTGAGTGCTCCTGTTACCGATGGAGGTTTTACCGAAAGGAAATTTGCGATGTCTTTTACTCTGACTTTGTCTTTTTCCTTTGAAAGTAAATAGATTGCTTCGAGGTAGTCTTCTATACTTTTTGTTTCTTTCATGGCATAAACAGTTTTAGTATTTGATTTAAAATCCCACCCAAAACAATTGCACCTACAAATTCTCCTATTGTTACTGCTGTTGCGCGTTTCCATCCAAATTCTCTTTTAAGTGCAGCAATTGTTGCAACGCAGGGGATGTAAATCATCGTAACGAACCCAAAGATAAAAATCTGCCTTGGAGTAAGTACTTTTGCAAAATTTGTTGTATGATACAGTGTGGAAAGCATCACAAGTGTGAGTTCTTTTCTTAATATTCCAAATATGAATGTGATCCCTGCAAGTGGAGGCAGACCTAAAAAGTTTGTCATAACTGGTTTTAAAAAATCAGCAGCAGGTTTTATCCAGTTAAATATGGAAAAGATTTCCATCACTACATTTGCTATAATTATTATTGGGAAAGCAAAGTAAACGAATTCTTTTAATCTTATCCATGTTTGCTTTAAAATTATTTTCATTACCGGTTTTCTGTATCTTGGCATTTCCATTATAAGTCCCGATGGTGTGCCTTTCATAAATTTATTTAAAATTCTGCCAACTATGAGTATGAGGATAAAATCCAGTATGTAAATCAAGAGGGCATAAACAGGTCCTAAAAATGCAGCGACAAGTCCTAAAATAATTACAGTTCTTGCAGAGCATGGAACAAGTGTTGCCAGTATAGCTGCAATAAATCTATCTCTGTCGCGTTCCATGATTCGTGTGCCAAGAACGGCGGGCACATTACATCCAAAACCTTCTATGAGTGGCATAAATGCTTTTCCATGTAGTCCAAGTTTATGCATGAGGTTGTCTGTTAAAAATGCTATTCTTGCAAGATATCCGCTATCTTCAAGAAATGCAAGGATTAGGTAAAATGGGGCAATGTATGGTAATACTATTCCTATTCCAGCAATAACTCCTTCCATTACTCCGTCCCATAGGATTTTATTCCAGAAAGGAGAAAGAGGCATTTTCATAAATATGGGTTTAAATGATTCAAGCCAGGTACTTAGTAAATCTGAAAAGAAACTTCCAAATTCGAATACTGCATAAAAGATTCCTATTGTGACAAGAATAAAAAATACGTATCCCCATATTTTGTTCAATGCAATATTATCAAACCAGTCTCCTATGCTTTTTCTAAAAGTGCTTTTTCTTCGAATAACGCTTTCTGCAATTCTTGAAGCAATTGCATACCTTTCAGAAATGATTACTGTTTCTGCTTCTTCTCCATGTATCTCTTTAAGTTCTTGACGGAATTTTTCTGCTTTTTCAAGAATTTCTTTGTCTGTAATTTCCTTTTTTATTAGCGGATCATTTTCCAGAAGTTTTATTGCAACGAATCTTGGAGGATAAACGGTTTTTGTTTTTTTAGCGATTAGTTTTGCAAGTTCACTAATTCTGGATTCTACCTCTTTACCATATCTTAGGTTTGAAATCTTCTTTTTTCCTTCGAGTAATGCAGTTTTGACTGTTTCAAAAAGTTCGGTAAGTCCTTTGTTGTGAACTGCAACGGTTTTTACCACAGGAACTCCGAGTAGCTCCGAAAGTTTCTTTTCGTTTATTTCGAGTCCTTTATTTTCAAGAATATCATATTGGTTAAGTGCTATTACGAGTGGGGTTTCAAGTTCAATGAGTTGCAGTGTGAAAAAAAGATTCCTTTCCAAATTAACGGCATCTACAACGTTTATCACGAGATCCGGTTTTTCTTTTGCTATGAATTCTCTTGACACGATTTCCTCTTCAGAATATGTAGAGAGCGAATAAATTCCTGGAAGGTCGACAACTCTTATTCTGATTCCCTCTTGCTCTATGAAACCTTCTGCTTTTTCAACTGTTTTTCCTGGCCAATTTCCAATTATTTGATTTCCGCCAGTAAGTTGATTAAAGATAACACTTTTTCCAACGTTTGCATTACCTGCAAGAGCTACAACGAACTCTTTTTTATCTTTCATAGAAGTGCTTTCCAAGTCGTTTTACTATAATTTTTGCGGCTATTCCTCTACCAATTGCAAGATGCGTTCCCATAACGGAAATTTCTACTGGTCCCATTGCTGAGTTTCTTATCACTTTGACTATTTGACCCGGGATCAGTCCCATTTCTTGTAGCCTTCTCATGAAACCATAGCCTCCTGCAAGATTTACAACTTCGGCTTTTTCGCCTTCAGGTATGTCCAATAAAGTAACAGCATCTCTAATCATCTCTACCTTCCTTTCATTATTTCTTAAAATTAGGCTTGCCTAACTTTAAGAATTATAAACCGTACGTAATATTTGTCAATAGTTTGTATGCTATTTTTTCATATTAATAAAATTTGATTTGGGCATGTAAAGGTATTTGCTTACCATTTTATCATTGTTTTGTGTAAATGTAATATAAATGTTATAATTATAAAAACAAAATCAGGAGGGAAGTATGAGAAAAAAATTACTTTCAGTGGCGATCGTATCACTTATCGCAATTTTTATCTTTACAGGCTGTGGTGGAGGCTCAGGAACAAATCAAGGTGGGGGATCTAATAGTAAACCTACAAAGGCTACACTTACAGTAGTTGTGAATGATGATTCGGGAAATGCCTTAAATGGCGCAAAAGTGACAGTGGATACTAACAAGAGTAAACTTACTGGTTCAGATGGAAAAGTTGTCTTTAATTTAATGGAACCGGGAGATTACACAATAGGAGTAAGTAAAGACGGTTATCAAACTGACTATGAAGATGTTACACTTGAAGCTGGTGATGTTAAAACAGTTACTTTTGAGTTGAGAAAAGTTGAGTCAAGTTCTTCGGTAGACGAGGTAAAATCGGTATCAAATTTGAAGAGTTTCAAAGAAGTTTTGGAATTTAAATCAAATGATAAAACCGAAGATGGCGGGAAAATCCTTGTTGTTCAGGATAATTATGGAAAAGAACAGCACATAGTGATCTATGGAAAGGACAATAAAGTTCAATTCGAGGTTTATGTAGTAGGAGATAAAGCAAAAATTAGAAGTGGTTCAGATAAGTGGATGGAGATGCCAGAGAGTTCTGCCAAGGCACTTACCACTTCTACACTTGGTTTTGCTGAAGGAATTATGCACAATGCAATTCGTTACTTTAACGATTCTATAAAAACCGGGAGTTCTGAGTATTCTGTTAAAAAGGTAGGCTCTGAAACTGTAAATGGTTATCCAACATACAAGTATCATATTCTGGCAAAGGATGCAGCAAACAAAACAACAATTTCAGGAGATATCTGGATAATCTCAAGAGGTCCTTATAAAGATTACACAACAAAGATGTCTTTGGTTGTGGAAGAAGATGGACGTAAAGATTTATTTAATGCAAGCCTTACAGATATTGGAAAGGATATGCATATAACTCTTCCTTAAACTTCTGAATAAATATAAAATACGCTATTTAAATTTAAAGCCCGCATTTATGCGGGCTTTAAATTATCTTTGCTATATTTTGATTTTTTCGGAGGATATTCTTTTTGCTTTTTATTTGCAGGATTTTATTTTGAAAGCGAGTTTGTTTTACGTTTTTAAAAATTTGAAATGTTGCAAAATTTATAACAGAATGTATAATATTTAACAGAAAGAAAGATTTGTGTTCTATTTATGGGGGTTGTGGATTTTGTGGAAAGTTTTTTCTTCTGTTTGTTTTTTATGCAGTCGCTATTGACAAAGTTTAAGGTAGTGTTATAATTAACTAAAAATTATAATGATTATAAAATAAGAAAGGGGTTGGTAAAATGTTAGATGAAAAAATGAAGAAAGCACTCATTGATCAGATTAACGAAGAGTTTTATTCTGCGTATTTATACCTTTCCATGTCTGCATATTTTCACAAGATTGGTTTAAAAGGCTTTGCCAATTGGATGTTTGTTCAATATAAAGAAGAGGTAGATCATGGAATGAAAATGTTCAACTATGTGATTTCACGTGGCGAAAATGTGAAACTTCAAGAAATAAAAGAGCCTCCAGATGAGTGGGATTCCCCATTACAGGTTTTTGAAGACACTCTGAAACATGAGCAGCATATAACGGAGCGAATTAATTACCTCGTTGATATTGCAGAAGAGGTAAAAGATCGAGCAACATACAATTTTTTGCAGTGGTTCATAGATGAGCAAGTTGAAGAGGAAGAGAACGACAGGGAAATTATTGATAAACTCAAACTTATAGAGGATAGTAAAAACGGTTTGTTTATGCTTGATAAAGAACTTGGTGCCAGAGTGTATACTCCTCTTGTAAGTGAGTAAAGGTAAGGAGGCTTATTATGGCGGTAAGAAAACTTGTTGACGATGTTTACTCAGTAGGTGCTATTGATTGGGATCGTAGGATGTTTGATGAACTTATTCCTCTTCCTGATGGAACAAGTTATAATTCTTACATCATTTTTGGAAATGAAAAAACTGCTCTTATAGATACAGTTGAACCTGAGAAAAAAGAGGAACTCATAAACAATTTAAAAACTCTTAATGTAAGGAAAATTGATTATATTATTACAAATCATGCAGAACAGGATCACTCAGGCAGTATTCCTGATGTTTTACGTATGTTTCCTGACGCAAAGGTTGTTACAAATGCAAAATGCAAATCATTTCTCAAAGAGTTTTTGCTTCTTGATGAAGATGTATTTATAGAGATAAAAGATGGTGAAGAACTTTCATTGGGTAACAAAACACTAAAATTTATATTTACTCCCTGGGTTCATTGGCCTGAAACGATGTCTACATACCTCAAAGAAGATAAAATACTATTCTCTTGTGATTTCTTTGGTTCGCATAGAGCGGCAAGCCACTTATTTGTTGAAAATGAGCACAGAGTTATTGTTGATGCAAAAAGGTATTACGCTGAAATAATGATGCCTTTTAGAACTCAAATTAGAAAGAATTTGGAGAAAATTAAAGATTATGAAATAAAGTTTATTGCTCCAAGCCATGGTCCTGTTTACCAGAAGCCGGAGATTATTATCAAAGCATATGAGGAATGGATCTCTGAAAACACCGAGGAAAAAGTTTTGATTCCATACATATCAATGCACGGCAGCACAAAGAAAATTGTTGAACATATGACTGATAAGTTCATTGAAGAAGGGGTGGAAGTTATTCCCATAAATCTTATTACTGCTGATGTAGGCCAGATTGCCATGGAACTTGTTGATACTGCTGGAGTTATTTTTGCAACTCCCTATGTGCTTGCTGGGGCGCATCCTGCAGTTGTTTCTACTGCTTATCTTGCAAATGCTTTACGTCCCAAGGTAAAGGTTGCTTCTATTGTTGCTTCGTATGGTTGGGGAGGCCTGGGCGTAAAACAGATTCAAAATATGCTCTCCAACCTCAAAGTGGAATTTGTTGAACCTGTTTTGATAAAGGGGTATCCCAGAGCAGAGGATTTCAAAAAACTTGATGAATTTGTGAAGGTATTTTCAAACAAAGTTAAACAAGGAGGTGTGGTATGACACAAAAGATGGAAATTTACAAATGTGAAGTTTGTGGAAACATTGTTGAGGTGGTACATGGAGCAGCGGGTGAACTTGTCTGCTGTGGACAGCCTATGGTAAAACTTGAAGAAAAAACAGCGGATTCTTCTACTGAGAAACATGTGCCATTTATTAAGAGAGAAAACAATGCTTATGTGGTTAAGGTTGGTGAAAACACGGCACATCCTATGGAAGAAAAACATTATATTGAGTGGATTGAACTTATTGTTGATGGAAATGTTTACAGAAAGTGGTTGAAACCAGGAGACAAACCAGAGGCTGTTTTTGAAGTTCCTGAAGGAGAAAAGGTTGAAGCAAGGGAATTTTGTAATGTGCATGGCCTCTGGAAAGGCACTTTGAAATAAAATTAAAATTTTAGGAGGGAGGTGATGTATTATGTTGATGGTAGGTAAAGAAGTACCGGATTTTGAAACAGAAGCCTACTTCCCGGAGGAAGGCAAAGCGGAGAAAATAAAACTTTCTGATTACAGAGGAAAATGGGTTGTTCTGTGCTTCTATCCTGCAGATTTTACCTTTGTTTGCCCTACGGAAATTAATGCGATGGCAAGAACGTATGACGAACTTAAAAAAATGGGCGTAGAAGTTATATCAATGAGTACAGACACAGTATTCTCACACAAGGTATGGCATGAAACTTCAGAACTTATTAAGCCCGTAAAGTTTGCAATGGGTGCAGACCCTACTGGAAAAGTTTCGAGACTCTATGAAGTGTATGATGAAGAAAGTGGGACTGCTGTAAGGGGGAGGTTTATTATAGATCCTGATGGCATTTTGAGGGCTGTTGAAGTACTTTATCCTAATGTCGGAAGGAATGTAAAAGAACTCGTGCGTCAGATTAAAGCATTCCAGTTTGTCAGGGAGCATCCCGATCAGATAACTCCAGCAGGATGGGAGCCTGGCAAGAAGACATTTGCCCCTGATATGAAAATTGCTGGTAAAGTTTATACAGTTTGGAAGCCTGAGGAGTAAAGATGCCTTGCCTTGAACCGAATAAAAATCTTTCGGAAGAAGCGAAAAAGGTTTTAAAAGTACTTGGTGAATTAAGAAAAGCCACTAAAATTGAAATTTCTGAGAAAACAGGCTTTGACACGCCTTTGATTTCAAGGAAACTCAGGGAACTTTCCGAAAAGGGGGCTGTCAAAGAAGAAGACGGTATGTTTGTTATCACTGAGGACGGCATCAAAGCCCTCGAAAAAATTTAAACTATACCTCACACCTACGACATACGCCCCGGAAAAATGCCGGGGCGTATTAATTTTGAAGCATTATTCTATCTGTGAGTTGACTAACAAAAACATCACTATATAATAGAAAAACAACTCTCATAGGAGGTTACGATGATAATTAAGGAAGGTAATAACATTATTAGCATACGAATGGAAGACGGGGAAGATTTTTTTGAATCCCTGAAAACTGTTTGTGAAAATTACAAGGTGGAATCTGCTATTATATTAAACGGCATAGGAATGTTAAGAAATCTTACGATAGGCTACTGGGATGGGTCAAAGTATGTGAATGAAACAATTGAAGAACCGGTGGAACTTGTTTCGATGCAGGGAAATATAGGCACTACAGAGAATGATGGAGACCCAATAATTCACATACACATAGCAGTTGCTAAGTCTGACCATAATGTTGTAGGTGGACATTTTGTTTCGGGTACTATTAACAATACAGGAGAGATTTTTATTGAAAAATTAGACAATATTGTTCTATTGAGGAAGAAAGACAAGAATGGCCTGATGGGCTTGTATCCTGCTTAAAGAGGAGATTATTATGGATAAAGCGTATAACCCAAAGAGCACGGAAGAGAAAATTTACAAATTCTGGGAAGATGGAGGATTTTTCAGATCTAAACCGAACCCATCTAAAGAAAAATTTGTTGTAATGATGCCACCTCCAAATGTTACTGGAAAACTTCACACAGGACATGCCTTGAATTTTACGTTGCAAGATGTCTTTGTGAGATTCAACAGGATGCTTGGAAAGGAAACGCTATGGCTTCCTGGCATTGATCATGCAGGGATCGCAACTCAATCTGTTGTGGAAAGGGAACTTTTAAAAAAAGGAATAAAACGTGAAGAACTTGGCAGAGAGAAATTTCTTGAGGAAGTTTGGAAGTGGAAAGAGAAATATGGAAATACAATTGTAAACCAATTAAAGAAACTCGGCACTTCGGCGGATTGGAGTAGACTCCGTTTCACATTAGATGAAGGATATGTAAAGGCTGTTAAAGAGGCATTCGTAAAGTATTATGAAGAAGGTTATCTTTACAAAGGTGAGAGGATAATTAATTGGTGTCCGCACTGTCATACAGCACTTTCTGATATAGAAGTGGAGTATATACCAACAAAGAGCAAACTTTACTACATTAAATATCCGTTCAAGGATGAACCAAACAGGTTCGTTGTTGTTGCTACAACTCGCCCGGAAACTATGCTTGGTGATACTGCGGTGGCTGTTCATCCAGAAGACGAAAGGTACAAAAACGATATAGGTAAAACTCTTATTTTACCAATTGTGGGAAGGGAAATCCCAATTGTTACAGATGAAGCTGTTGATATGGAATTTGGAACGGGAGCTGTAAAGGTAACTCCTGCGCATTCAGCAGACGATTTTGAAATTGCCAGAAGGCATAATTTACCGTTTATTACTGTAATTAATGATAGAGCAAAAATGGTAAACGTGCCGAAGGAATACGAAGGGCTTTCCGCCTCAGAATGCAGAGAGAAACTTGCTAATGATCTAAAGGAAAAAGGTTTCCTTCTTAAAGTGGAGGATTACGAGAATTCGGTTGGGCATTGCTCAAGGTGTAATACTGTTGTTGAGCCATTACTTTCAGATCAGTGGTTTGTTAGAATGCGTGAACTTGCAGACAGGGCAATTGAAGCGGTGAAAAATGGAGAAGTAAAAATTACTCCAAAGAAATGGGAAAAGGTTTACTATGATTGGCTTGAAAATATACGTGATTGGTGTGTAAGCAGACAGTTATGGTGGGGCCATAGAATTCCAGTTTACTATTGCAAAGATTGTGGAGAAATGATTGTCTCAAGGGAAGAAGTCAAGAAGTGTCCAAAGTGTGGTAGCACGAATATCGTTCAGGAAGAAGACGTATTAGACACATGGTTTTCTTCAGCGCTATGGCCATTTGCCACTCTTGGGTGGCCTGAGGAAACAGAAGACTTGAAGTATTATTATCCTACTACCCTGCTTATAACTGGTTATGATATTCTTTTCTTCTGGGTTGCCAGAATGATTATCAGCGGATTGCACTTTATGAAAGAAAAGCCGTTTGATACGGTAATGCTTCATGGACTTGTCCGTGATGAAAAAGGTAGAAAAATGAGTAAGTCTTTGAAAAATATAATTGATCCTGTTGATGTTATAAATGAATATGGCACTGATGCTATGCGGTTTACCCTTGCTTATTTGAGTACGGTTGGCGGACAGGATATAAATCTTTCAAAAGACAAACTTACGGCAAGCAGAAATTTTGTTAACAAAGTGTGGAATGCTTCAAGATTTGTTATTATGAATTTAGGAGATTTTGATCCTTTAAAATTTGATGCCTCCTCAATCAATTTTGAGTTGGAAGATAAGTGGTTCTTTAGTAGATTGAACGAAATGATCTTACGAGAGAAGGAATTGCTTAAAGAATATGATCTTGGACAGGCAGCAAGGGAACTTTACGATTTTGTTTGGAAAGAATTTTGCGATTGGTATATAGAGTTTGCCAAGATCAGGCTTTACGGTGATGATGAGCAGAAAAAAAATGAAGCCCGATATTTGCTTTGGTCTGCTCTGGATAGTATATTGAGAATGCTTCACCCGTTTATCCCGTTTGTCACAGAGGAGATCTTTTCACACCTTCCACACAGGGAGAAAGCATTGATTATTGCCAATTTCCCATCTTCCAATAGATCTCTTATCGATAAAAAGGCAGAAAAAGAAGCAGATTATGTGTTCTCTGTGATACGTGCAATAAGAAGTGTGAAATCTGATTTTAATATTCCAATTGTTAAGGAAATAAAGGCATATTTTTCTACTAAAAACGCAGAGGAAAGGGAATTGCTCGAAAGGGAAATCGAAAAGATTAAGAAGATTGCATTCCTCAGTGATGCTGAAATCACGGATATAAAACCAGCTAAATCTGTGAAAACTGTTGTATTTGAAACAGCAGTTTACGTAGATGTTGCAAGCCAGATTGATGTAGAGAAAGAAAAGGCAAGGCTAAAAAAGAAGTATACAGAAATAGAGAATGAAATATCAAAAATTGAGTCAAGACTCAGAAATGAAAACTATCTCAAAAAAGCACCAGCCACTGTCGTTGCAAAGGATAGGGAAAAACTACTTTTATTAGAGAAGGAAAGGAAAATTGTTTCCGATCACCTGAAAGATTTAAGTGAATGAAATACTATGCGGAAGCGCTGAACTACATATTTAACTTAAACTCGAAAAGGCGGATTTTTTTGAAATTCGGCTTTGAAAGAATGAAAAGGGTGCTTGCTACTCTGGATAATCCGCAGCAGCACTTAAAGATTGTGCATGTTGCAGGAACAAAAGGAAAGGGGTCAACGATCTCTTTCCTTTCTTTTATTTTGCGAGAGAATTATTCAGTTGGGCTTTTTACTTCTCCCTCCCTTGTAAACACAAATGAGAGGATTTCCATAAATGGTGAACTTATATCTCCAGAGGAATTTCTTCATTATGCAAATGAGTTAAAAGATATATACAAAAAAATGAAGTCCGATGAAATTCCGACAACTTTTGAAACTTTTACGTTAATGGCATTTCTCTATTTCAAAGAGAAAAACACGGAAATTTCTCTTTTTGAAGTTGGAATGGGTGGGAGACTTGATGCAACAAACATAGTGAAAAAGCCACTTGTTTCAGTGATAACTCCCGTGAGTTTTGATCATCAAAAATTTTTGGGAAACACGCTTTCAAAAATTGCAGGAGAGAAAGCAGGAATTATTAAAGATGGAGTGCCTGTTGTGGTGGGAAAACAACAGGAAGAAGCAGAAAGGAAAATTTTATCCGTTGCGAAAGAAAAAAGGGCAAAAGCAGTAGTTTTTGGTAAAGATTTTTTGATCAAAAATTTTAAGGAAAATGCAGATGGTATAACTTTTGATTTTCATTCTTATTATTCAAAAAAAAGTTTTCACAACTTAAAAACTCAACTTCTGGGAAAGCATCAAGCAGAGAATGCGGCAACTGCTATTCAAACTGCTCTACTTCTGAGAGAGTGTGGATTCTCTGTTCCTGACTCTTCCATCAAGGAAGGCATTAAAAAAACATTCTGGCCGGGTCGTTTTGAGATAGTGTCCCGTTCGCCACTTGTGATCCTTGATGGGGCTCACAATGGTGCTTCTGCGCGTGCCTTGAATAGTGCGCTCTCTTTACTCAAAAAGCCACGGATAATTTTTGTGATTGGAATGCTCAGAGATAAAAACCTGGATGCTGTACTTTCAGAATTGTCAAAGAATAAAAATGCAATCTTTGTGCTTACCGAAGTTCCATTTTCTGGTAGGAGACGCCTTGCGGTTCAGATCTTAAAAGGGATTGCCAAAAAATATATTCCTTCTGAAGATATATTTTATTTTGGGGATTTTGAGAAAGCATTCTTTTTTGCATTGAGAAATGCAAAAAGTAAGGATGTTATATGTGTTACTGGTTCTTTATATCTCGTTGCATCCGTGAGAAAATTGACAAATCATTTTGTTTTTTCTTCAAATATATTATAATTTTGATGATATGAATAATATTATTGAACTTTTAAAGAGTATTTTTCCGTGGATGACTACTACGGATTTCTGGGTGATTTTGTTTATTTATTTGTTAATTGTTTTTGCGCTTTCTGTTTTTGTTTATCGAGATTCAAAAGCAAGAGGCGGAAATGCAGTTTTATGGGTGATATTTACCGTGATTTTTGGTGGAATTTTACCGTATCTATTTTATCTTATAGTGCGTTCACCTTACACTGAGGAAGACCTGAGGGAAGAAGAACTCCAGAAGGAGGTGGTTGAACTTCAAAAAAAATATTATGAGGTAATGCTGAGTAAAGAGATGGTCCGTTGTCCTGTGTGCGGCGAGGAAATACAGGCTGATTATTTGTATTGTCCGTACTGCTTTACCCAGTTGAAAAAGAAGTGTCCGAAATGCGGAAGGGTGGTGAAAAAAGACTACAAGATCTGTCCGTATTGCGGATATGTTTTTGAAGAAGAAAATGAAGAGAAAGGAGTGATTGAATGAAACTGTTCACGTTCAAGCCGGGCGGTGTTCATCCTCCGGAAAACAAATTTACCAAAGACAAGCCTTTTGTAAAAATGTCCCCCCCTTCTATTGCTGTTATTCCTTTGTCTCAACACATAGGTGCTCCGAATACTCCCACTGTCAAAGTTGGAGACTATGTTAAAATAGGACAGGTAATAGGCACATCTTCTGGATTTGTGTCTGCTCCTGTTCATGCCACAGTGTCCGGAGAGGTAATAGCAATAGAGGCAAGGCCTCATCCGTTGGGGAAGAATGTCCAGGCCGTTGTTATCAAAAACGATTTTAAGGATGAGTGGATTGAGGAGCCAAAAAAACGAAGTCTTGAAGAACTTTCCAGAGAAGAAATCTTGAAACTCATAAGAGAGTATGGAATTGTTGGAATGGGAGGTGCAACATTCCCGACTGCTGTTAAACTTTCTCCGCCTAAAGGAAAAGTTATAGAAACTTTGATTGCAAATGGTGCAGAATGCGAACCTTACCTTACAACTGATTACAGAACAATGCTTGAATTCACTGATGATGTGATAGATGGATTTCTGGTAGAAATGAAAGCAACTTCTGCAAAGTATGGTTTTATTGCTGTTGAAGATAATAAAAAAGATGCCGCTGAAAAACTCGATAAACGAGTTAAAGAGCGTGGAATTAAGAATGTAGAAGTTGTACTTGTAAAAACAAAGTACCCTCAAGGAGGAGAAAAACAGTTAATTAAAGCAGTTACTGGAAAGGAAGTTCCAGCAGGTGGTTTACCGCTTGATGTAGGGGTTGTTGTTCAGAATGTGGGAACATTAAAGGCAATTGCTGATGCTGTGTTGAACGGCAAACCGCTTATAGAAAGAGGAACAACGATTTCTGGAACAGCCATTAAAGAACCCGGAAATTACATTATTCGTATAGGTACTCAGGTTACTGAAGTTATTGAAAAAGCAGGCGGGCTTACAAAAAAACTGAGAAAACTTATATTTGGAGGCCCTATGATGGGGCTTGCACAATCCACAGTTGAAGTTCCAGTTATTAAAGGAACATCAGGAATTCTGTTCTTTGGAGAAGAAGCCCTTGAAATGGCTCCTTCAGAAGAATCTCCCTGCATAAGGTGTTCAAGGTGTGTTGATTTCTGCCCTATAGGGCTTATGCCTCTGTTGATTGACCATGCGTGGAGGCGGAAAGACTTAAAAGAAGCCGAAGCACTAAACGCCACCGATTGTATAGAATGTGGAACATGTTCATATGTATGTCCTGCAAAGAGACATCTCACTGAAAATATCAGGTATGCAAAACAAGCAATTATTAAGCAGAGAAAAATTGAGGCTGCAAAACAGGCTGCATTTGAGAAATTGAAAGCACTCAGGGAAAAACAGGCAAAGGAAGCAGCTGCTAAAAAAGCAGAAGAGTCAAAAGGAGGTAAAGAAAATGGATGAAAAAATGATTGACCTTGTAGTAACCTCCTCTCCGCACGTAAGAGATAAAGTAAAAGTTTCTTCCATAATGCTTGATGTAATTATAGCTCTTATCCCGGCTACGATTGCAGGACTTGTATTTTTTGGAACAAAACATACTCTTGGTGTAATTTTAATTTCATTGTTGAGTGCTGAAATTGCGGAGTTGTTAGGTGCCTGGATGTTCAGAAAACCGGTATCTGTGAAGGATCTATCCGCTGTAATTACTGGTCTTTTGCTTGCACTTGTTTTACCCCCCTCATCGCCGTACTGGATGGTAATAGTGGGTGCTTTCTCTGCTGTGATTTTGGGCAAATGGGTTTTTGGTGGTATCGGTTCAAACCCGTTTAACCCCGCTCTTGTTGGACGTGCTGTACTTATGATTTCCTGGCCTGTGTATATGACGAGATGGTCAAAACCGTTTTCACCAGTGTTTGGTCCAAATGCCGTAACGACGGCAACTCCTCTTAATATCATTAAACTTCACGGTTTCTCAAGGCTTTTAGCACAATACGGAACAAGGGCAAATCTTTATAAAGCGCTATTTATAGGAAATGTTGGAGGCTGTATAGGTGAGACTTCTGCATTGCTCCTTCTTATAGGTGGGCTTTATCTTATAATCAGGGGAGTAATTGATTGGAAAATTCCTGCAGCATATATAGGTACAGTTTTTGTTCTTTCTCCGCTGTTTGGTAGAGATCCTTTGTTCTCAATTCTTGCAGGTGGTTTATTCCTTGGAGCTTTCTTTATGGCTACTGATTACAGTTCATCTCCAATTACTTCAAAGGGAAGGTTATGGTATGGAGTTGCGCTTGGTTTTATGACAGTTATAATCAGACAGTTTGGTGCTTATCCTGAAGGAGTAATGTTCTCTATTCTAATAGTTCAACTCTTTGTTCCTTTCTTTGATAAACTTCTACCTCATGTTTACGGACACAGAAAAGAGGTGAAATCATGAATAAGATTACAAAACTCACCATAGTTTTGGGGATTGTAAGTGCAATTGCTGGTGGTGTGCTTGCAGGAGTTTATCAAATAACGGCTCCAGTTATACAGGCACAGAATATTAAAGAACTTCATGAAGGACTTTCTGAAGTTTTTCCTGGCAATTACAAATTTGAGGAGTTTAAGGGCACTTTAAAATCCCCTGATCCTGCAGTTACGTTCGGCAAAATTTACCTTGTAAAGAAAAATGGCAAACTTGTGGGTATGATTGTTGATGTTACAACACCTGGTGATCAGGCACCTATTGAGATGCTTGTTGGAGTTAACAGAAACGGAACGATTAACGGTGTAAAAATCCTTAAAAGTCTTGAAACACCCGGGCTTGGCGCAAATGCAAATAATCCTCATTACTATGTGAATAAGAAAAAGAAGATAACTTTCCTTGGACAATTTAAGGGTAAAAAAATTACTGATCCGTTTATTCCAAAAAAAGATGTAATTGCTTTAACTGGTGCTACAATTACATCAACTGCTGTTTCTAAAGGAGTTAAGGCTGCAGGTGTTGCTGCATACAACTATATGACAAAGGAGGCGGGTTCATAATGAAAAAACTGAAAATTATCTGGAATGGCATAGTCCCGTCGAACCCTGTTTTGATCCTTGCAATAGGGCTTTGCTCTGTTGTTGCTGTTACGAATTTTGTCAAAAATGCACTTTTGATGTCCTTTGCATTTAGTTTTGTGCTTATCCTTTCTGAAGTGATTGTATCCTCTATAAGAAAATGGATTCCGGACGAGATTAGAGTGCCAATTTTTGTTGTTGTTATTGCAACGTTTACTACAATTGCTGCTTTGCTTTCTCATGCTTACTTCCCTGCAGTGTATGATGCAATTAAGCTTTACATACTCCTTGTGGTGGTTAACTGTATCATAATAGGCCGTGCAGAGGCTTTTGCCTACAAAAACGGGATATTTGATTCTTTACTTGATGGTGTTGGAATGAGCATTGGTTATAGTTGGGTTATTATTGCAATTGCAGTGGTGAGGGAGCTTTTTGGAAATGGCACCATTGCCGGGCTTAGAATTATGCCACAGAGTTTTCAGCCTGCTCTTGTGATGATTTTACCTCCTGCAGGATTTCTTGTTCTGGGAGTTCTTGTGGGCTGGCTTGAATGGAGCATAAAGAGAAAGGAGGCTAATAAGAAATGAGTTATCTTACTGGTTTACTAAAAATATTTGTTGCATCGATGGTGGTAAACAACATCATCTTGATGCAGTTCCTTGGCCTCTGTTCTTACATAGGGCTTACTGATAATATGAGTGCTTCTGTTGGAATGGGATATGCTGTTACATTTGTAACAGTTATGGCAGCAGCAGTAACATGGATTATTGATCACTGGATATTAATTCCTTTTCACTTACAGCCATTCCTGGAAATCGTCTCATTTATTCTTGTTATAGGTTCTCTTGTAGGGCTTGTGGAAATTTACCTTAAAAAAATGTCTCCAAATTTATACAAAGCAATGGGAATTTATCTTCCTCTTATCGCAACTAATTGTTTGATTCTTGGAGTAACGTTCGTTATTTCAATGCATAAACTTGATTTTATTCAAGCACTTGTTGAAGCAATAGGTACTGCACTTGGATACTTTATGGCAATGCTAATACTTGCTGGTATAAGAGAAAGATTGAGGAATTCAGAACTTCCTATGTTCTTTCAAGGTAAGGCGATTGCCTATATCATTTCTGGAATAGCGGCTCTTGCCTTTATGGGATTCCAGGGAATGATTAAATAAAGAGGTGTGGCTATGAAAACAGTTATAATTTCGATAATTGCTGTTGGAGGTTTTGGAGCCTTATTTGGCTTTTTACTTGGAGTTTTTGCAGAAAAGTTTAAAGTAGAGGAAAATCCTCTTGCAAAAGCGATTTATGAAGTTTTACCTCATGGTGAGTGTGCTGCATGTGGGTTTCCTGGCTGCCATCCTTGTGCAGAAGCAATAGCGGAAGGTCGGGCTCCTGTGACTGCTTGTGTTGTTGGCGGACCTGCAACTGCTGAAAAGGTAAAGAAGGTAATAGAAGAATTTAAATCAAAGCAGAACTCAAAATGATTTTCCAATGAGTTGAAAAATTTTAAAAATGTAATATAAATAAAGGAAGGGAATTTATGAAAAAGATTACATTGATTTTAATTATTATTGTGATGTTATTTACGGTAGCAGGCAATGCATTTGCCGAGGGTGATAATTCTGTTATCATTACCGTTCATAATTCTCTTCCTTTTTCTTCTTACAAGGTTATTAATTTTTCGTACACTTTTAAAAATGCAATCCCGAGCGGAACAAAATTTGCCCTTTTTGATAAAGGGAAGCAACTTCCACTTCAGATTGTTTCGATTAGAGGAAATACGGTAAATTTCAAAACTGTTTTGAATTTGAAACCTTCAAATTCTGAACTTCTTGTTTTGAAATATGGCAAAAATATTCAGACAAACTATAAAAATATTTTCAGTCCTGATTTTAGTGGTACAAAATTTGTAGGCATTGGAAGTGGAAATCTCTTTATTGTTTCTCTGAATGAGAACAATAGTGTAAAAGTTTTGCAGAATAATGGAAAAACTCTATTTGAAGGGACACTTGCTAAAAAAGAATCTAAAATAATACCACTTCCTGAACGGGACACCGTGTTTTCTATAGTTTCGACTTATCCTATTTTTGCTGAAGTAAGTTCTTTAAAATCCAACTGCATGAAGAACAGTTCAGACGATGTTTCTTCTGTATTTGGAACGTATTTTGTGCTGTATATACCAGAAGAAATTGTAGTGTCTTCTTATTCATCTACACATTTAATTATTAAGAGCCTTTCAGGAAAAACAATATACTCTGGAACTTTACCTCCAAGAGGTCAGTACAAGAACTTTAGTTTAAATTCAGGCTTTTACGAAATTTCTTCTGATAGCCCGGTAACTGTGCAGTTTGGTTGTGAAGATGACAATATTTATGCAATTAACTATGGCAGTCTGAATTCGTTCAAAGGTGTTTCTTACGGAAATATAGTTTGCTCAGCACTTTTTCCTGATACAAAAGTGCAAATCAAAACTGTTTCAAAAACCTATCCTGCAGTAACGCTGCAAAACAGGGGAGATTATGTTTATAAGCAGGTTGTAACTAAGTTTGAAAATAACAAAACTGAAGCAGCACCAGTTTATATTACATACAGCAATCCAGTTTTGATTTACTCAGATTCAAATCATGGGAATATTGGTGGAGAGCAAATTCCTTCAATTTATGGGAATGGTAAGGTATTTAGTTTCTTAACAGGAAAAATTTTCAACTTTAATGGCCTGATACATAGGAGGAAGGTTGTTATAATTCCTTCCGAGCAGAATACTTCCATTATGTTAAATGGTAAAAAGGTTCTTTTAGAAAAAGCACTTTCTCCAAAAATTTTCCTTTTCTCTAAATCATATACTCCTGTAAATATTATGTCTAACAAACCAATTGCCGTATTTGATGTTGGAATGACAACATCTATTGAATTTTTATCGATGCTTATTCCCATTAAAGATGCAAATTCTCTTTCAATTGCAGTTGAAAAACCGGGTGAGAGTTCTACAGGCAAGAGCACAGCGGGTAATCCATCTGTTGGTTCTTCCAGAAATAATAGTTGGCTTGCTGTGTTGGGGAAATATCTTGCGCCCGTTTCTGGATTCTTTGTGGGAATATTTAACAGTGCTCAAAAAGTTCCGTGGATTAAAAATATATTCGTTACATTAAAGGAATTTAATGCATCAATCTCACCGTATTTGAAAAATCTTTCCAAACAAATAATTGATCTGTTTATGCCTGCTTCACAAATGGTATACCCATACATTCATCCGTATCTTCCAGATCTTTCCCAGGAGCAACTTGCTGCAATAATTTTCTATATACTTATTGCATTTATAATTATTCTTCTTATACCCAAGCGGAGGAAAAAGAAAGTTCCAGTTGTTAAAGTTAAAGAGGAAAAAGAAATAAAGAAAAAGAGTCAGGTTGCATTTAATGTAAAAACTATTGAAGAGAAAGGTACAGGTGTTAAGTTTGGTGCACCAGGAAGACCTAAAACTCTACCTCCTAAAAAGCGGGAAGCAGTTAAGAAACAGGGTGAAAAAGCAAAGAAAGAAGCACCAACTTTGCCTACTCAAGCTCCACCGTACAAAAGACCTTCGATAAGGCCATCAAAGACTTCTGAAAAACCGGGTGAACTTGGAAAACAAATCTCTGCGCTATACAAGAAACCCGAAACTTCTGGTGCAGGTAAATTGAAACCTACAGAAAAGAAAGTGTTTGAGAAAGAAACTAAAGAGAAAGTAGAAAAACTTGAAGTTGTAAAAGAATCAGTAAAAGAGACTAATGAAAAGCCTTCTGCAATAAAACCCACTGCAGTAAAAGAAGAATTTGCCAGAGAGGAGAAATTAAAGGGAGAAAAACCCGAGGAAAAGTCTATTCCGGAAGAGAAAGCAAAAGAAGTTGTTGAAGATAAAATTCCTCCAACTAAGAAAGTTTCTGGTGAAGTGGAAATTTCGGAGGAGAAAAAAGCAGAAGAAAAAGAACAAAAAGAAGAGAAACCAGAATCAGCTTTTGCTAAACTTTTCAAGAGAACGAAATCTATTCCAACTGAGAAAGGGGCTATTTCTGAGAAGCCAGAGAATAAAGAACCTGAAAAAGAAAAGGTATTGATAGAAAAAAAGGAAGAGGAGGAACAGGAAGAGACTCCAATAAGGACTTCTTTGGACGAACTTCTTGCAAGAGTTAAGGAAGTAAGTGAAAAGCAGAGTTTCAAGGAAAAAACTTCAGGCGGATTGTCTGAAGAATCTGCTGCGGCATTACTGAGTGAGAAAGAAAACAAAGAAAAGATTGAAGAGAAAAAAGAATCAGAGAAACTTGGTGCATTTGGTATAAAGATTTCGAGTTCCACAGTTGCAGATAAGGACAGTGTCAATGTTCTCGTTGAAAAGGGCTTTATACGTCATATGAGTAGAATATTTGTATCAGCAAAGGATCAAGCAGAGATAGATGCTGAGATAAAAGAAAAGTACAGACTGGGTGTAATTTCCCTTACTCCGATTGAGATGCGTATTGCTGAAGATCTTGCAAGGAGAATTGGCTCGAAGAGATCAACGGGTGAAGCACTTCTTATTGCAAAGAAAGTTGGTGTTAAACAGATACTTGTAAATGATAGTCCAAAAATAAGGGAATATCAGGGCATTAAAATAGTTAATGTAAAGGATATTACAGATTAAGTTAATTTATAATTTACTTTTTATTTTTACTTCCTGAAAATAATGTTTAAGATCACGGTTGCAATTATGCTTATTATAATACTCGTTATAATTGGTATGTAAATTGTGATGTTATCTTTTCTGATTACGATATCTCCAGGTAATCTGAACAGTTTTAAGTGTGCTTTTTCTAAAACAATTACGATAAGTCCTATCGTTATTAATAAAATTCCGATTTCTATCAAAAATTTACCCATTTTCATAATTTATATTATAGATAAATTTTAAGTTTTAAAAATATTGATGTATAATTCTTAAAATTGTGTGAATGCATGATGTTTGGTTGAGATTTTTAAACCCCTTTTTAAGGAGGCATTATGACAAGAGATGAAATTATTGAGATTGTAAAAAAGTATGAAACAAACACAGGGAAGCTTCTTGGCGTACTTGAAGACATTCAGAAAGAAGAGGGATACATATCTGAGGAAGCAATGA
>CAYXJW010000060.1:0-2062 GCA_964465465.1 uncultured Caldisericales bacterium | reverse complement strand
TATGTATGCAGTTGTCGTGCTTCTGTTTGCAGGGCTTATAGGTGCTGGCTGGGGATATATTCCCGGTATTTTAAAGGCAAAATGGAAAGTTGATGAACTTGTGTCAAGTTTGATGTTAAACTATGTGGCATATTTCTTTGGCTTATATGTTATAAACTATCATTTTAGAGATAAGGCAGCTGGCTATTTGGTATCATATGAATTACCGAAGGCTGCATGGTTAAAGCAATTTGTTCCCGGGACACGGATTCATGTAGGAGTAATTTTTGTATTTATCCTTGCATTTGCTGTATATTTCTTTTTGTACCATACGAAACTTGGGTATGAAATAAGAACAGTAGGTTCTAATATAAATTTTGCAAAATATAGCGGTATTAATGTGGGTAAAGTAATTGTGCTATCACAAGTTATTGGTGGATTTATTGCTGGAATGGGCGGAATGGTGCAGGTTATGGGGATTTTTAGGCGATTTAATTGGCAAATGAGTCCAGGTTATGGCTGGGATGGAATTGTTGTTGCGATTATAGGGCATAATCATCCACTGTTAATTATTCTTGCATCACTCTTTCTTGCTTATTTAAGAGTAGGTGGTCAAGTAATGAATCTTCTTTCAGATGTCCCTTCAGAAATGATTACCGTTATAGAGTCAATTATAATTCTTCTTATAACAGCAGAAGCATTCCTTTCACAATGGAAATATAGAATTACTGTGAAAGAAGCACAGAAGGAGGAAAAACTAAATGAATCCGCTTCTTAAAAGTATTTTTTCCACTAACTTTGTATTTGCAACATTTAGAGTGATGACACCAATTTTATATCCTGCAATTGGTGTTGCAATTTCAGCACTATCCGGCTCAATAAATATAGCATTAGAGGGAATAATGCTTGTTGCTGCTCTTACTGGAGTTCTTGTGAGTGCGTTTACAGGGAGTTTACTTCTTGCACTGATCTTTGGAATTCTTGCAGGAGTGGGAATGGCAGCTTTACTGGGATATTTTCATCTTAATCTTAAGGCTGACATTATTATTGCAGCCATTGCATTGAACATGTTTGCATCAGGTTTTACCGTATTTCTTATGTATATTTTTGCCCATGATAAAGGAACAACAAGTTCTTTGAAGAGTCTCGTTTTTCCATCAATTAAAATTCCTTTAATTGACAAAATTCCGATTATTGGAAAGATGTTTAGTGGGTTAAATATACTTACGTATTTTGCACTCGTTTCTGTTATCATTTTTTACTACCTTATTTATAAAACGCCACTTGGATTAAGGATCAGAGCGGTCGGGCAAAATCCGGATGCTGCTGAGTCAGTAGGAGTAGATGTTAAAAAGGTAAAAATGTATTCACTTCTTCTATCAGGATTCTTCGGCGCTCTGGGTGGTCTGTATCTCTCAATGGGATATGTTTCCTGGTTCTCAAGAGATATGACTGCAGGAAGAGGGTTCATTGCAATTGCTGCAGCCTCAATTGGTGGAAATTTACCTATTGGAACGTTCTTCGGTTCATTGTTATTTGGTGTTGTAAATACACTTGCCATATTTCTTGCCACACTTAAAGTGCCTTCTGAACTCATTCAGATGATTCCTTATGTTACTACGGTACTTGTTCTTGCAATTTATGCAATTCAAAAAAGTGTAAGAAGTGGTGGTGAAGAGTGAAAAAAATAATAATGGATTGCGATCCCGGGCACGATGATATGGTTGCAATCCTTCTTGCCATTGCTGACGAAAATATAGACCTGCTTGGAATTACAACTGTTGCTGGCAATCAGACAGGAGAAAAGACTTTCAGGAACGCTCTCCGCATACTTACACTTCTTAACGTGCAAAATATTCCAGTTGCAAGAGGGTTTGATAAACCGCTTTTCAGAGAATTAAAAACTGCTCCCGCTTTTCATGGAGTTTCTGGATTAGATGGTGCAGAACTTCCAGAACCTGCCATAACACCTTTGAAAAAGCATGCAGTGGATTTTATCATTGATACACTTATGGAAAGCAGCGGGGGAATTTACCTTGTTCCCACAGGACCGCTTACAAACATTGCTGTTTCCCTCATAAAA
>CAYXJW010000059.1:0-2317 GCA_964465465.1 uncultured Caldisericales bacterium | reverse complement strand
AGAATTATTATAAAAGGGGAAGTTGCAGGTTTTGGTGACTAATTTATCTTTATAGTATTTAAGATTTTAAAAGCCCCCTTTTTAAAGGGGGCTTTTAAAAATTCAATGAAAATTTAAATTTTATCTTTCAGCAAGTTGTTTTGCCATATGTGATGGATTCAGGGTTTCTCCAGTAGCCTTTATTAAAAGTTTGTCCCACCTATACAGTGCACCCGGTTTGAATATTTTATCAATGAAGAATTTGCCAGTCTCTTTATTTAATATTTCATCAGATATGTTTTCTAATATATAGTTTCTCATTTGAGATGCCATCATTTCACCTAAAAGGTAGTTATGGTAGTAAACTGGTGCTGTTCCAAAATGTATTTTTGCCGCCCAATCTGGATATTTTCTTCTTTCTTCAGGAACATTAAGATACTGCAATTCGTGTACTGTATCATACCATAAGTTATTTAGGTCCCCATCTGGAGATCTGTAAAGTTCTTTTTCGAAAAATACAAATGTCATTACCCAACGTGCCGTTATTGCAAGTTGTGTATTAAGAACCTTTTTTAACCTTGGAGTAATTTCCTTATATGTCGCCTCATCAACTCCCACTATTTTTTTGTACCATTCACTATCTCTTGCACGCCTACCGAAGAACATAGCAACTGCCTCAGTTGTAAATATATGGGCAGGTTCTTGAAGGATTATTGGTAAATTATTGTCTATATATTTATCGTAAGAAGCATGTCCAAATTCATGCAGCATTGTTTCTGCCCACCTTACGTTAGGACGTATATTTGCAAGTACTCTCACATCTTTTGTTTCTTTATCAATCGTTATAGTGAAAGCATGCTGGTTTTTGCCCTTGCGTTCAAATAGATCTGAGCGTTCAATAATATCACGTATATCTATCCCTATAGTATCGTATGTTTTTATAGTGAGTTCTACAAGATCTTTGTTTTGGAGTAATGAATTATAGTTATAACTGTCTATACTGGGTACTTCTTGAAACCATAAATCTTCATAGTGCCATGGCATCAGGTCTTTTTTCGATATACCAAACTTTTTTGAAATAACAGTGTCTATTTCATCTTTAATTTCAACAAACAAATCATCTGTTTGTTCTTTAAAGTTGTGGAACATGTTGTGAATCTGTTCAGTGGTGAGTTCCTGTAATTCCATCATCATGTCATAATAGTTTCCATAGCCTAAGTATTTTGCATTTTCGTTTCTTATTTTTACGAGTTCTATAAGTCTGGGTGCAATTTCTTTGCCTATTTCTTTGCCTGCTATCCATGCTTTCTTACGCAGGGAAATATCAGTACTTGTTTTCAATATTTCGTCGATCTCATTGTTCGAGACTTCTTTTCCGTCTATTTTTGCTCTAAAATTTGCAAAAATAGATTCCATTTCGATTTCTTTTTTTACGGTAGTTTCTATTCTATCCTCTGGAAGTTGGTTTGGCACCATTTCGTTATAGAGAAGTTTTAATTCTCTTTTTTCTGTCTCAGTTAAATCAGAACTGTTCAATGCTTCCTTAACAAATTTGAATTTTTCCTTATCTGCGAGGTATAATCTCATTTCTACTTCGGCTGTTTCGACTTCTTTGCCGTATTCTGCTTTTCCTGTTGTTGCGAGACTCCAGTATGCTGTTGCAACACGTTTCCCCATTAATTTGAGATCTTCATTTACCTTTACTAAAAATTTGTTTATTTCTTTCCGATCCATAATTCACTCTCCTTTCCAGTTTATAATACTACAATATTACTTTTATCAAATAGTTTTACCTGCTATAATTTTGCGAGGTGATAGATTGATTAAAAAGTTAA
Organism: uncultured Caldisericales bacterium; assembly: GCA_964465465.1. GTDB lineage: Bacteria > Caldisericota > Caldisericia > Caldisericales > Caldisericaceae > AUK232. Next base: position 503 of record CAYXJW010000059.1, on the reverse strand, counting down.
TTTTTATTTTAACTGTTGCCGATTTGTTTTTGTTATCGGTATTTAATGCAGTCTTTGTTTTGTCGTGGCAATTTTTATTTGTTATAATAGCATTTACTATTTTTGCTTTAATCTCTATTTATTTTTATTCTTCTGAAAAAACTTTTTTTCTTACAGTTGATGAATTTTTCCTTGTGTTAGCAATGATGCTATTACCTATTTTTAGCTATTATAGATTTGTTTCTTTTGTTGATGCTGGAATATTATTATCAGGTTTCTTCTTTTATCTTGCTGTTTCACGTGTTTTATCTGATCTTGAAAAACGCAATTTATTGATAATTATAGTAGTATTGGGGATCTTTGAAGCGTTATTTGGATTTACAGTGTATATAGTTTGTGCTATTTCTCCACACTCTTCTCTTGCTAATTATTTTGTTTCTCATTCTTTTATTAGTGCTACCCGTGTTTCTTCGTTTTTTCAGTACCCTAATGCATTTGCCGGTTTTCTTTTAATGCCTTTCTTT
>CAYXJW010000058.1:0-10249 GCA_964465465.1 uncultured Caldisericales bacterium | reverse complement strand
GGCAAACAGCCTCCGAACATATTTACATTATGTTCTTTATAGACTTTCATAACCTCCTGATTAAGTTTTTGTGGATTATCCTTGTATTTTTGCCTGAGTTTGTTGATTTCGGGCTGAATTTTTTGCATACCTGCTGTAGATCTGAACTGCGATCTCGTAAGCGGATGCACTAAAAGTTTGATTAATATAGTAACAAGGATGATATCCACACCATAATTGGGTATTATGCGGTGGAACCATTCAATAATATTCCTTGTCCATTTGTAAAACACATTGGGCTTTTCTATGTCTATAACCCCATTTTGATCAACAGTATGTATGTTTCCATTACTGTCTTTATAGGTAACTTCTACCTTTACGGTATAAGCACGTGGATCAATGTACTTAAAAGTTGCAACCGTAAAGAATACAGTAACACTCTTACCTGACTGAATAATATCACTCTTTGCAACTTTTTTTAAATCAATTACAGGTTCACCTTTTAACGGCTTGTAAGTTTTGCTATCAACAAGTTCAAATGGAGAAAAATCAGTTTTTCCATCAATCGAAACAAGTCTTACTTTCACGTTTGATATGAAATCATTTGTATTGTTTGTTATTCTTATTGCAATTGGGACATTTTGCATTGCCCTGCCTCTTGCCGCTATCTGAACAATTACACCGGTTCCAGTTGCCTTTGGAAACTGCACTGAAGCAGCACAACCGGTAAGCATAAGCGCAAAGATAGACAGGCCAATTAACACTATAAGTAATTTCTTTTTCATTATTCCTCCTTATGGAACAGGGTCATTTCCTCCAGGGAAAAATGGATTGCATCTCAAAACACGTTTGATTGCAAGCCAACCTCCCTTCTTTACTCCGTACTTGTCTATCGCAATCATTGCATACTCTGAACAGGTAGGAGTAAACCTGCAAGTGGGCGGTTTCAAAGGCGATATGTATTTCCTGTAAAACTTTATCACTCCGATTAAAAACTTTTTCATCTCTTATTCACCTTCTTCAATAAATTCTTTAAATCTTCATATACATTCCACATTTTTGCAGTTTTTATCGAACTTTTTGCAACAAGGATATAACTTTTGTTTTCATCAATTTCAGGCTGCACCTTGAGAAATGCTTCCCTCATAAGTCTTTTTGCCCTATTTCTTTTGACTGCATTTCCAACTTTTTTTGATGCAACAAAACCAACCTTGCCCGGAACTGCACCGGAAATAAAAAGCACAATGTACTTTCCAAAGTATTTCTGTGAATCGTCAAATACCGCCCTAAACTCTCTCTCATTTAACCTTTTCCAGAGTTTCACTAAACGGTAAGTTTCGCTCTGCCTTTTGCTCTTCTTCTACTTAAAATTTTTCTTCCACCAGGGGTTTTCATTCTTGCCCTAAAGCCAAAATGTCTGGCCCTCTTTTTATTATGCGGTCTATAATTAGTCCTCATAGTTCTATACCTCCATACATTTAAATTTTTATACAGAATAAAATATAGCAAAAGTTAGACAATAGTCAAATGGATTTTTTAATCCTTTATCGTCAAAAGTTTTTTATCGAAAAATTTTTTTAATCCGTATAAATTTTCCTTTAATTGTTCATTCATAAAACTTTCCAGAGGCACAGGTTCGGTAAATTTCATTACTTCAAGCATTTCACGGCCCGTAAGATCTACATCGCAATCCGTATTCTCGTTTATAACAACACTTTTTCCGAGTTTTTCTTTCAAAAAGTTGAAATCCTTTTCAAATGTTTCTATTAAATCAATTATATGTTTGGAACCACGTGGAAGCGCATTTACATTAATTCCATTTATCTCTATATCCGCTTCATCTGGAAGGGAGAATGTAAAATCTTTCTTTTCAAGAAGTAAATGTATAATTGCATTGTCTCCTTCCAATTTCCAACCAAATGACCCGGTCACATTTCCTTTGAAAAATTCAATAATACAGAAATGTTCTCCCTCGTTAAGAGTGAGCCTTCCAGAAAAACCAGCAGCAGAAAGCGCCGCAATTAAGTCTTTAAAAGGAATTTCTTTAATACTCCCTCTAGTTATTTTCACACCAAAATATTATCCCATTTGCATAAAATTTCAATATGTATATTATACTTAATGCTATGAATATAAAGACATTTGATGTAATTGTAGTAGGAGCAGGGCATGCCGGTGTAGAAGCCTCACTTGCCGCAGCAAGAATAGGGGCAGAAACCTTGCTTATTACAATAGACAACGATGCAATAGGGTGGATGCCATGCAATCCATCAATCGGAGGGCCAGGTAAAGCACAAGTAGTGCGTGAAATAGACGCACTTGGGGGTGCTATGGCTTTAAACACCGATGCAACTCTCACTCAAATAAAAATGCTAAACACATCAAAAGGTCCTGCCGTCTGGAGTTTAAGGGCACAATGCGATAAGTGGCTCTACTCTCTTGGAATGAAAGAACGCGTTGAAAACCAACCTCACCTTCACTTGCGACAGGGAATGGTTGTGAAAATTATCGTAAAAAGCGGCAAAGCTATTGGCGTAAAAGTTGCAGACGGAACTGAGTTTTCAGCGGGTGCAGTCGTTATAACAGCAGGAACTTATATGAAGGGAAGAATTTACATTTCAAAATGGTCTCAACCTGCTGGCAGATGGGCAGAGCCACCTGCAAATGAACTTTCTGAAAACCTCAAAGAACTTGGGTTTAAAATAGGAAGGTTCAATACAGGCACAACGCCAAGAGTAGATAAAAGAACTATAGATTTTTCGAAATTCGAAATTGAGGAAGGCGACAAAAAACCGCTCCATTTCTCTTTTTGGAATGAACCAAAAATTTATGAAAATCAGATACCCTCTTATCTTGGATGGACAAACGAAAAGACAATTGAAGTAACACGAAAATATCTAAATTTCTCACCATCTGTAATGGGTATTATGGTAAAAACAGGCCCACGCACCTGTCCATCAATAGAGGAAAAGGTACGCTGGTTTCCCGACAAAACAAGGCATCAATTCTTCCTTGAACAGGAAGGCTTCCACACAAATGAAATTTACATGCAAGGAATGTATATGTCGATGCCTTATGAAAAACAACTTGAAGTACTAAGAACAATACCTGGACTTGAAAATGTAGAAATCATACGTCCTGCTTACGTAATAGATTACGATTATATTATTCCAACTCAATTAAAACTAAACTACGAAACAAAACTCATAGAGAACCTATTCATTGCAGGCCAACCGAACGGAACAACAGGATACGACGAAGCAGCAGGGCAAGGACTTCTTGCAGGAATAAACGCTGCTCTAAAAGTAAAGGGAGAACCTCCGTTTATTTTAAAGAGAAGTGAGGCATATCTTGGTGTAATGACAGATGATCTTCTTACAAAAGAACTCTTTGAACCTTATAGAATAACCCCTTCACACTGCGAATACAGACTCTTACTCAGAGAAGATAATGCAGATTTGCGACTTACAAGAAAAGGTTACGAAATAGGAGTTGTTGAAGAGTGGAAATACAAAAAAGTTTTAGAAAAAGAAGAAATGATAAACAAATTGAAGCGCGCATTGGAAACAATATCGCTGAAACCTAACAAAGAAACATTACAGAGATTAAAGAGTTTTGGCATTAAAGAAATCAATAAACCGGTGCTTCTATTTGACTTACTAAAGAGACAGGACTTCACCAGAGAAGATTTGAAAAAGTTAGATCCAGAATTTGCTAATTATCCAGATGAAATTCTTGAAGAAGTGGAAATAGAAGCGAAATATTCAGGTTATATTTTAAGAGAGAAAAACAGAGTTAGAGAGTTTAAAAAATGGGAAAGCTTCAAAATACCAGAGAACTTTGATTACTCAATGGTACCATCACTTTCGAAAGAGGGAAGGGAAAGACTAACCCAAATAAAACCCGAATCAATTGGACAAGCTATGAGAATATCAGGGGTAAGGCCAGCAGATATTCAGATGCTTTTGCTATATTTCAAATCTCAGAATGGAAAACAACCTCAAAAGGACTAAATATCCAATTTCCTAACATCGTTTACATTAACATTCAAAAAAATATTTGCCTTGGCAAGAAAATCTTTCCTGTTTCCTGTTGTGTAAAATAACCTCTCCGGGTTTTCAGATTTTGAAAGAATGCTATGGCGCTTCAGAAAATTTTTTAGTTCATTTCCCACACCAAAAGCAGGATCCACTATTTTCATACTATCACCCACAACACTGTTTACAACTTTAAACAAAAATGGAAAATGGGTGCAACCTAAAATAAGAGTATCTGCACCAGCATCCATTATTGAAGAAAGTTTGCTACGTGCAAGACTGTACGCATAATCGTTATGGTTGTTCCCATCTTCCACAAGGTTAACGAGTTCCTGAGATCCCACTTCAATAACCTCTGCAAACCCGTTCAGCCGTAAAATCTCCTTTTTATAAGCATGTGAACGTGCCGTGAGCGGTGTTGAAATTACACCTATCTTAAAATTTTCTGAAACACTCAATGCAAGTTTTGCACCGGATTGGATCATACCAAAAATAGGAACGGATCCTGCAATTTCCATCAAATGAGGAATTGCAACGGATGAAACAGTATTACATGCAACAACGATTGCTTTTACATCGTTTGAAAGTAGATATCGCGTAATCCTTTCAGAGAAAGATAAGATCTCTTCCTTGCTCTTTGTCCCATAAGGATAATTCAGAGAATCAGCAATGTAAATGTAATTCTCCCGGGGAAGAATTTTAAGCAACGTGTTCATCACTCCAAGCCCGCCAACACCAGAATCAAAAACACCGATAAATGAATTTCTATCCACCGTTATTTGTACCAGTAAGATACTCTACAATCCCGTCCCTCAAAGCCTTTGCAACCTTTTCAAGAAAACTTTGCTGTTTGCAGAGTGCTTCTTCATGTGGATTTGAAACAAAAACAACTTCCGTCAAAATCGCAGGCATCGTAGTAACATTTCTACAAACATAGAGATAATCTCTTTTCACTCCCCTATCAGTAGTGCCAAGTTCACTAACAAGACTGTGCTGAATTACTTCAGCAAATTTCTTTGAAGATGGATACCAATAGTATGTTTCTGTACCGTGTGCTTCCCTGCTCACAGAAGCATTGAGATGAATTGACATAAATAGATCTCCGCCAGAACTATTTGCTATCGCACACCGCTGTGCAAGAGTGGGATTGTTTGGATCATCCAGAGTAGTATGTGTAAGAATCACCTTTGCGCCATCTTTTTCGAGCAACTTTGCAAGAAGTTTTGCTATTTCAAGCACAACAACACCTTCTTTTACACCGGTTGGTCCTGTTGCTCCAGTATCGAGATAAGGACCTGAATAACTCCCATGGCCAGGATCTATTACGATAATCCTTCCAGAAAGAATCCCTTTGCCCGTATTAGCGCTTTTCTGAATTGTAATTTTTGTACCTTTAACGGAAATTTCCTTATCATTTGCAGAAACATATATCTTTGGAGGGATATCCCCTTTTCTATGGTCAAAATTTAATTCAGAGGAATAATCACCTACACTGGCATATATCACATAAATAGTTTTCCCATTGCTTACTTCTTTTTTCACTTTCGGAGGCATTGAGAAACTAAACTGGTAAACACCTCCACTCTGCTCATACGATAGTAAAACTGGATCAATAAAAACGGTATTGTTCGCTTCTGAAACAAGCACATTGAAATACTTCATTAAATTATTAAAAGAAATGTAAAGATTTCCGTCTTTTTTAAACAGTTTCCCTGCATCAATATTTATGTTCTTTCCAAAGAAATCGACCGAAATTTCAGAAAATGAGACTTTGTATTTCAACCCCAGCGCATCTAAAATATCAGTAATACAAATATATTCAGTATTTGAATAAGTTATAGTTGAAGCATAAGCAAGAGAATCAGAGATTTTCACTCGCTTTTGCCCTTTTTTAGGTAGTTCGAGGTTTAAAATAAAATCTCCTTTGTTAAAGTACGCCTTAAAAGGAATTCTATCAGTCAAATCAATTGTTAAATCAGTCGTTAAACCATCGTTTTTAAATCTTACTCTTATAATCGGTGGAATATTAATAAGTAAAGCATTAGACTGCCCTGAAAGGAGTGTATTTGAAAAGCGTGCATCTATTCTTACTGGATTTTCAAGCACCGAGATTTGAGGTCTTGAAATATCCTTTCCAGATACTACTACATTTATTCCATTTGGGGCAATTTCCCACGTAATTTTAGAAATTTGTCCTTTTTTTACCGTCTTCAAAGTTAGGAGATCAGAACGCACCCACCCATATTTTCCAGCAAGTACCTCATACCATATCTCATTTTTACTGTTCTTTGCAACACCAACAACACTACACTCAGTTCCTTTTGGAAGAACTGTTTCCACAGCATAATTGGTTGAAGGACCAGATCTTAAATTTACATAATCAATAACGTTTCCCTTTCCTCCTATTGACGAAAGATCAAGCGCAGGTAAATTTTTATACGTAAAAAGTGGCAAATAACACCAACCGTAAACTCCATTGTATTCAACCTCGATCCACACTTCACCAGATTTATTCTTTGCAATACCAATAATTGAAACTGAATCACCTTTAGTCACTAAGCCTTTTTTTTCATAGTCAAGTGAAGGACCATATCGAATATTTATGTAGTATTTAGCCTTTGCAGTGCAGGAAGAGTTGGTACCATTATCGGAGTTGCCATTAGTCTTTTGTAGGTTTTCAGGTGACATCTTCTTCATATACCAGCCAGCAACATAGTAATATCTGCCGTTTTTCTTAAACCTAAACCACTTCTGCCCATCAGAACGAACGATTATCCTTGTAATATGTTCTTTTTCACCCCGGCTCAAAACATCAATTACCTTAAAAGCCGTTCCTGGACCAATACGTGCATTTAAAACATCAGCATCTACCTCTGCTGTGAAATCTGCATTTAATCCGTATATAGAAACTCCACTGTCTTCTGTTAGCCATGAGGCAATGTAAACAACTCTATTCGTATTAAAATCATACACCCTATACCAAACATCACCACTTGAATTGCGAACCTTTGAAAGTCTTTCAAGTAAAGTGCCCTGAACAACTTGATACAATACGTTGTAATTCAAAGAAGGACCTGAGCGAACATTTACAAGCGATCCGGTTACTGAAACAAGTGGATATTGCGTTTCTGCAAACACAGGTATCGTAAGCATAATAATGCATATTGCAAGCATTAAAGATACCGCTTTTTTCATCTTAATCGCCTCACTTTGTGCATTTCTTCTTTAATACGTTTTTCTTCGATTTTTTTCTTGTTTCCAAACATCCTCTTTGCCCTAACAAGCGCTATTGTAACCTTTATTCTATTGTTTGCAGTATGAACATCAACCGGTAAAATTGTCAGCCCTTTTTCCTTTGCCCTCGTCATCCAGCGCACAATTTCATACTTATGAAGAAGGAGTTTTCTTCTTCTCCTTTCACTCTTAATACCATGAGTAGAAGGATTCGCTGCAATAAACATATTGTATATAAAGAGTTCGCCGTTCTTTTCCTTAACATAACTTCCGTTCAAACTAACTTTTCCCTCCCGTGCAGCCTTTGCCTCATACCCTTCAAGTTGCAAACCAGCCTCCACGGTATCCAATATTTCAAAATTTCTTAAAACTCTTTTATTCTGCGTTATTACCTTTTCTTCCATTTTTCTCTCACCTTGTTCAAAATTTCGGTTAGTTCCTCTGGGAGCATGGAATATACCGTAATCTTTTTACCTATTATAGGATGAATGAATGAAATTTCATAGGCATGTAGAAATTGCCGTGATATTTGCACCTCATTAACTCTTCCACCGTAAAGTGGATCTCCAACAACTGGATGCCCAATGTATGAAAGATGCACTCTTATTTGGTGCGTCCTTCCAGTCTCCAATTTCAGAACAACCACAGAAAATGCATTTCCTATTCTTTCCACCACTTTGTAATGCGTTATTGCCCTCCTTCCAGATGGTGAAACAGTCATCTTCGTCGTTCCATTCTTCCTGCCAATAGGAACGTCTATAATACCTCTATCTGGCTTCGGAACACCCCTAACAAGCGCAATATACCTTCTATCAATGCTGTGAGTTTTGAGCATTTCAGATAGTTTGTGGTGTGATTCATCGTCCTTTGCAACGATTAAAACACCAGATGTGTCCCTGTCGAGTCTGTGAACAATCCCTGGACGTATAACTCCACCTATTCCGGAAAGATCCTTCACATGGTATAAAAGCCTGTTCACCAATGTATCAGTGTTTTTCCGCCCTACCGGATGAACGGTAAGCCCGGCAGGTTTATCAACAACGAGCAGGTGCTTATCCTCATACAGGATCGTTAATGGTTTGTTCTCTTTTTCAATTTTAAGAGGAACATTTTCAATCTCTCCAACTTTAACAACATCACCGGGGCGAAGTTTTGCAGAAGTTTTAACACACCTCCCATTAACGGTGACTTTACCTTCCTTTATGAGTTTCTGCACGAATGCACGAGTGTACGGAAGTTTTTCCGATAAAAACTTATCAATTCGTTCCGATTTATCTGAGACTATTCTTTTTGTCATAGAAAACAAGATAAATTAAAATAAGCAAAAGCCCCACATCAATGCAACTATCCGCTATATTGAAAACAGGCCAGAACCTCAGGTCTATAAAGTCCGTTACGTACCCAAGAAATAGCCTATCCAACAAATTTCCAATAATACCACCGAACAAAAGCGATCCACCAATAAGAAGCATTTTATCAGCAATGAAAAATTTCACTTCAAAAAGCATAAAAACTGCAACTGCAAGACTTATAACAGCAAGAATCCACCTTCCGCCCTGAAAAATACCAAATGCAGCGCCTCTATTTTTCACGTATGTGAAATACACAAAATTACCGATTGCCTTAACACTTATCCCTTCTGTAAGTTTGTGTCGCACCAAAAATTTCACCGCTTGATCTGTAAAAATAACAAGTGCAGAGATTACAAAAAATAACACAGTTCTGTTTATTCTGTTCATTGTTTTATGCTACCTTTCAAGCATTTTCACCATGTTTACATACACATCAACAGCTTTTTCAAACATTGCCTTTCCCAATTCTGCCGTTCCCTTTTGATTATCTGCAATTATTCCACTCTTTGTTATTTCATCAAAAACAAGATCTTCCGAAACAAAATAACCCGGATATTTTGTTTTTTCCTCGGTGAACCTATCAGTCTTCACGAGTTCAGGTGCAAGGTAAAGCATCATTGAAACTTCACCCCTCCCGGCATGCCCTGCATTGTCGTAGAGTTCTGAAAGTTCCGGAAATCGCCACCACGATCCAACGGCAAATCGAGAATTTTTAAAAACAGGTGCAACTTCATCAATTGCACACCTTATAGGTGCCACATTTCCACCATGCCCATTTACGAATAAAAACTTTCTAAACCCATGCTTGTAAAGTGATTTCAAATAATCTTCCACAACAAGAGTGAGTGTGTGTGGAGAAAGAGACATTGTTCCCGAAAAAGCAAACGTAACAGAATGGCAATTCCCAACACTTATAGTTGGCGCTACAACTCTCGATGTTCTTCTTCCAGTTTCCACAGCCATTTTTTCAGCAGCAATTGTATCAGTTCCAAGAGGGAGTGCAGCAGAATGCTCCTCAGTCGCCCCAACCGGAATAATCACGGTATTGAAACGCCCAAGGTATTCCTCAACATCACTCATCGTCATTTTCCAGAGTTCCATTGCCTTCCTCCTCTGCCTTTATAATCTCTTTTGCTTTCTCCAAGTCAACTCTCATAACAAACAAATCCCATGGCCCTGTACTTCCAAGGAGCGGATTTGAACCCATAAAAGATCCTGCAATTCCTGCTTTTGGACGCTTCATCATTACATTAATACCACTTCCTTCAAGAAGATTTGCAACAACATCAGCCTCAAATTGGTTTTGAGCAGTTAAAAGCAGTACCCATTCAAAATCTCTTTCCGTTGGCTCAAGTTTTGCACCGCAATATTTGCAAACAGTGGCATCATCAGGATTTTCCCTACCACATTTCGGACATACTCTCATTTTTCGCCTCCTTAAACAAAACAACTTGAAGATTTTTATTAGTTGCATTATACTCCAATTGAAATAGGTTAGCAAACTCGTTTACGGAGGTAACAATGGTTAGAGTAAGGTATGCACCAAGCCCAACAGGGCACATACATATAGGCAATGCAAGAAGTGCATTGTTTAATTATTTGTTTGCAAGGCATAACAATGGAACGATGATATTGAGATTGGATGAT
>CAYXJW010000057.1:0-16409 GCA_964465465.1 uncultured Caldisericales bacterium | reverse complement strand
AAAAGAATTTCTTGAGAAACTTAAAAAGGAGTATGGAGTACGCACGAGTGATCCTTGGCAGAAAATTGTTGCATTCTTTAAAAAGCATTTTGGAAAGCAATGGGATAGTTTTGTTGCCTGGTGGAACAGGGCAACAGGCAGAACTCCTTCTAAGAATAACAATACTCAACCGGCTCCCGTTGTTCCATCGACTGGTGGAAACAATGGGAACACGCAGCCTCTTCAGCCTATTACGGGTGGTGGTAGTTAATGAGTAAAAAACCTGTAAGTAAAAAGAAAGATAATAGCGTTGAGAAAAGTTTTTTGAGGAGAATTACTGAGAATCCTGCTTTGATGGTGATCCTGATTGTTGTGATACTTGCTGGAGTTCTTTTCGGTACGTATGCGTATATTTATGCCGGTAGGAAAGTATATGCTTATGTAAAGGGAACTCCTATTTACAACTATGAAATGTCAAATGAGATTGTAAATCAGGCTGAAGAAAATAATGTTAATCTCGAAAGTATTGGAACTGATCCAAAAGGTGCTTTCGTTCGCTACACATTAATGAATCTTGCAAAGCGCACTGTTATTTCGCGAAGGCTATACTATCTTATGGGAATAAAAGATGGTTTTAAATGCACGAAATCTGACCTTGAAAAAGCTATGTACAATTTTCGAAAAAACAATGTTGGCAATAGTAATACACCAGAGAAAGATTTTAAAAATGAACTTGAAATAAGAGGTATTACTGAGAAAGAACTTGAGAAAATTCTTTCTGAGGAAGTAGTTGCAAACAAAGAAAAGGATAAACTCACTTCAAATATTACAATCACACCAGAGGAAGTCAAAAAATATTACAAAGAGTGGTCCTATGCGTACACAAATGATGGAAAAGAAGATGCACAAAAGGTTTTTAAAGAAAAATATGCTACGATAAAAAGTGATGCTCTTGCAATGAAGAAGCAGGATTTCTTAAGAAAATATACGAATAAACTCATAGAAGAGAACAAAAAGTATATTATTATAGACAATAGATATAAGAAATTTATGCGTTGGGTGTATAAGTCTTTGTTTAACCTTGCAGTTCCCGATGAATTTAAGCCTGGAACGATATGAAAAAATTAATTGTTGTAGCAATTGCAGTTTTACTTTTGGCTGCATTTTTTGAAAATGTGAGATTTACTGTTCAGGGTGCGGGTGGTCCCGTGCCCTATGCGTATGTAAAACTTGGCAATGCAGGTAAACTTACCGATATTAATGGTAAAACAGATATTGTAAAAACAATTTTCCAGAATTCTGTGGGCGTTGAAAGGCTTGGGTTTAAAAGCATTACCGTTTATCTTCCTTTTTCCCTCTTTTACCTTAATTATCACATAGGGCTTGTAGTGGAGGACTACAATGGAATAACGAAGCAATTAAACAAAATGCTCTCAGGTCTTTCAAGTTATCAGTATAACTATACGTTGCGTGTTTCACAGGGCGAAAGTGTACAATCTCAAACAATTTCTGCAAAATTTGATAAGGGAGAATTCTCCTTTTCCAACAAAAGTGATTTTACAGGTGCAGATTATACAGTTGTTTATAAAAATAAAAATTTTTACCTTATAAAAGATGGAGAGAGAAACATTCTTGAGGGTGAAGAAAAAGACAGTTTTATTTCAAAAAACATTGTGTTTCTTTCGGCGTATGAAATTGTTTCATCGATGCTTCCCGGCGAAACTCCGCAAAGAATTGATTGCAAGGGAAATGCAATCAGTATTGTTTGGAGCAACGCAAAAGCTGTATTAACGGTGGGTTCTGATGGAATGCTTTCAGAAATAGATTTTACGCAGAAAACGGAAAATGAAAGCATAGAAGTTCACTTTACTTTAAGTAATGTTAATGAGAAGGTGGAGATATAGAAGATGAGGAAGAACGGCAGTGGAGAGGTTTCTTCTATAGGTGCTGATTATTTCGAGAGTTTTTTTTACAGGTTTCCCGTTAAAGCAACGAAACGCGGAGTACATCGTTATGATTATAGGTTGGGAAGTTTTGGCTCAAAGGATTTTGAAACATGGAAAAGAGAACTCAACGATTTTAGGAAAAAAATTTTTGGACTAAAACTTAAGAAGAGACTCTCCAGAAATTTTGATCTTTTAATGTTGGAGCGACGCATAGAAAACGAGATTAAGTGGATTGGTGAAGAAGAGTACAAAAGTAGTCCTTTTCTTTATGTTTCAACAATTTATGATGGCTTAATTTATCCTGCATTTGGTTCTTATGCGCCTTTGAGTGTGCGAAGCAGAAACTTTGTTGAAAGATCAAATGATATCGAAAACATTTTGAATTATGCACGAGAAAACCTCTTATTTTCAGAGCAAGTTGAAAAGCAATCTGCACTTGAAAGGCTCAATATTATTGTAAATTTCTTTGATGAGTACACGAGTTACCTTTCGGGCAAGGGTGATATAGGACTGAAAGAAGAGTTGAAAACAGTAAAACCTTCTGTTATTAAAAATCTCAATGATCTTTACTCTTTTATAGAAAAACTCCCTGTTGCAAGCAACAGTAAGAAGTTGAGTTTTGCAAAAAAGATAAAAAGAGAATATCTTGAAGACTATCCATTGAGAGAATTACAACTCGACCTTGAACGGAGGATACAAGAAACAGCGCAGATGATAATGCAGAAAGCAAGGGAAATAAAAATCTCATCACCGTTCAGGGAGACACTTGAGAGTGCTCTTTTTGACGAAAAAGAAATTTCACTTGAAGATATTTTTGATCTTTTTGCTTTAATTAAGAAGAATGGTGAGAAGCTGTTTGGCAGTACAGAACTATCCATTGAGTACAAGAGGATTTTGCAGGATAGTGAGCGAAAATTCAATTCACTTGCAAAACTCAGCAATAATATTATTATTCCGCCAGGTCCATTTGATATGCACAATACAATTCCGGTGATGATTGTTACTCCAGTTTCAGAAACAAGCATTCTTTTACGTCTTGTTTCGCTTGGGTATCCCGGAAGGGCTTATCAATCTGAGATTTTGAGAAATAAGACGCATTCTTTCAGAAGAACTTTTGAAAATGCTTTGTTTAATGAAGGATGGGAATTCTATGTGAGACAATCAATGACTGAACTTCTCAAAAAAGAACTTGGGCCAAAGTTTGAACTTGTTGCGCTTTATGAAAAGTACATAACGCTCTTTAAAGCATTCATACAGAACGAACTTTTGAATAAAGAGATTTCCCTGGACCAGGTGAACTTTTTAATAGAAAAAAACGAGTTGATTTTTAATAAGGGAGAGTTTCTCTATGGGCTTATCGCTGAAAATGGCAAAAGTTTAAAAGCGATTGTGGGGTTAAATTCAATTGCGTATTTCAAACGAAAAGCGCTGAGAAAAGGAACAAAGGAAAGAGATTTTCACATTAAAATACTTTCTGCTTCTACATTGCCGTTTAAATTTATGGGGCAGGTGATTACCAGGTGAGTAAGCCTGTTTTTCTTGTTGCAATTGCAGGCAACATAGGGGCTGGAAAATCAACTCTTACGAAATACCTTTCTGAGCAGTGGCATTTTGATACTGTACCCGAACCTGAGGCAAGAAACCCGTTTTTAAAAGACTTTTACAAAAATCCAAAACGATGGGCGTTGCATTCACAACTGTTTTTCCTCACTGAACGCGCCAAAATGCAAAAGAAGGCAGAAAAAACTTCTCGTTATCTCATTCTTGACAGAACGATATATGAAGATGCAGAAGTTTTTGCAAAACTCGTACTTTCAAAGAATGAGTACAAAGTTTACAAAAGAGTTTATAGTTTCTTTTTAGAAGAACTCACTCCTCCCAATTTTGTTGTTTATCTCAAAGCGTCTGTTCCTACTTTAATGGAGAGGATAAAACGGAGGGGCAGATTATACGAAAAGAATATAAAGCGTTCTTACATAAGGCGCTTGAACGAAAAATACGAGGAATGGATCTCAAATTTCAGCATTGCACCTGTGATTACGATTGATACGGATAAATACGAAATTTTTAGTTTATTTAACGACATTGATGCTGTAAGGGAGAGAATAGAAAAATTTTTCTGGAGCAAGGAGATCAAATGAATGAAACTGAAAAACAAAAAGAATTTGAAAAAGAAGCATTTTTAAGCATATTAACGCCAGACATAAGGGAGAGGCTTTCTGAAATAGGGCAGTTTGATTCTCTTATTGAAGTTGTGCTTGACCTTGGTAGACCTCCAGAAGCACGTTTTACGGATAGAACGGTTTTTCTGCGAGACGAACCAATTACAAAAGAAGAAATAGAATTTGTCATATCCCGTGTGGGAACATTTGACAGGGATAACCGTGCAGGGATTGAAAGGACATTGCATCGGATTTCTGCTATGAGGAATAGGCGGGGCGAGATAGTGGGACTCACCTGCAGGGTGGGGCGTGCGATTTACGGTACAATAGAGCCAATAAAAGATATCATTGAAAGTGATAAAAGTATTCTGCTTTTAGGTAAGCCCGGTGTTGGGAAAACGACACTTCTCAGGGAGGCTGCACGTGTGTTGAGTACCGAAAAAAACCAGAGAGTTATTATAGTGGATACGTCTAATGAGATTGCAGGTGATGGAGATATTCCTCATCCTGGCATTGGCAGGGCAAGAAGAATGCAGGTTCCTCTGGATAAGGCGCAGGAAGATGTAATGATTGAGGCAGTCGAAAATCATTTTCCAGAAGTAATTATTATCGATGAAATAGGAAGAACCGAAGAGGCAAAGGCATGCAGAACGATTGCTGAAAGAGGCGTGAGGCTCATAGGGACAGCGCACGGTACGAGTATTGAAAACCTGCTTGTAAATCCCACATTGCAGGATCTCATTGGGGGTATTACTGCTGTAACGCTTGGAGACGAGGAGGCAGGGAGGCGTGGCACTCAAAAAACAATTCTTGAAAGAAAGTCTCCGCCTACATTTCAAATTCTTATAGAAATAAGGGAAAGGGGAGTGTTTGCAATTTATCACGATCTTGCTGAAACAGTTGATGCACTTCTCAGAGGTTTTCCAGTAAATCCTGAAATCCGTGTTGCTGGAAGCGGTGTTATTAGCAAACAGCACAATAACCTTGTTTACGAGCGTAAAACTGAAAATAGGGTAAGGGTGTTTCCACTTGGCATTAACACGAGTTATCTTGAACGGGGAATTCACTCTGTTCGTGTGCCTGTGGAAGTTGTCCGTGATTTAAGTGGTGCCGATGTGCTGTTAACGATAAAGAGAAAAATAGAGAAAAATAGAGATGTGATAAACGCAGCCAATAGAATGGGCGTAAGTGTTGAATTTGTTGAAAAAAATTCTTTAAAGAGCATAAAAGAATTTCTTAGAAGAGTAAAAAGAAATTTCACCGGAAGAATTGTTTTGGATTATGCAAAACTCGAAGAGTACGTACAGCAAGTTTTTGATGCCGGGCGAATGGTCGAACTTCCTCCGGCAAGTGAAGAGATTTTGAGGCAGGAGAAGGAGTTTGTTGAACGGTACGGGCTTTATTGCGAAATTGTTGGGCTTGAACCAAACAGAAGGCTTGTTATTTATCCAAATAAGAGGTGAAATGAGAAAAGGTATATTTATAACACTGGAAGGCATAGATGGATGTGGAAAAACAACACAGGCAAGGGCACTACGGAGTTTTTTTGAAAGAAAAGGATACAGTGTTATTTTAACGAGGGAACCGGGTGGCTCTTCGATTGGTCCACAGGTTCGGGAAATACTGCTTCATAGGGATATGAATGCTGTATCTGAATTTCTGCTCTTTGCAGCAGATAGAAAACAACATGTTGATGGTTTAATCAAACCTGCACTCAGCAAGGGCAAAATAGTAATCTCTGATAGATTTTGTGATTCTTCGCTTGCTTATCAGGGTTACGGCAGAGGTATTTCCATCGAGTTTATAAATAGAGTTCATGAGTTTATCCTGAATGGACTTTTGCCAGATATCACGCTTTTATTTGATGTTTCCCCGGAAGTTGGCATGAAGAGAATACGAGTTTCTGATAGGATAGAAAGAGAAGGTATACAGTTTCTTGAAAAAGTTAGAAAAGGTTATTTAGAGATTGCAAAAAAAGAAAAAAGATTTGTTATAATAAATGGTGAAAAAGCGGAAAATGAAGTTGAGAAAGAAATGTTGAAAAAGATTTCTCAGTTGCTTTTTGATAAGAGTTCTAATTGGGGGATAGAAATATGAAAAAGAATGGAGTTATTTTGGGCATTGTAATTGTTGGAATTTTAATTGGAGCAGTGGTAATTGCAATTTCTTATTTTAACGGCATAAAAGGTTCTGTGTTTGTTGATTCTTTTCCTCGTGGTTCTGATGTGTTTCTTGATGGTGTAAAACAGGGAGAAACACCTATCACGATTAAAAACCTGAGTTTTGGCGAGTACGAGATTCAGGTTAGCCATGATGGTTATAGAACATTTACAAAAACTGTTTCTATAACCCGTGCAAACCCAAAAGTTACGGTAATTGCAAACCTGGAACATGTCACATTTGTTTTGCAGGTAAGTTCGTATCCTACTGAGGCTGAAGTTTACGTAGACGGGGAAAAGAAAGGGCTTACTCCTATAACAATTAATGATTTACCACTTGGAGAACATTTTGTTGAAGTAACAAAGGAGAATTTCAATACCTGGTCGCAAAAAATTGATGTAAATGAATATAAGGTTATTCAATTGGTTGCTAACTTGCAGGCAACTTCGGCTTCAATTTCCGTTGATTCTAATCCGGAGGGAGCAACTGTTTATCTCAACGGGAAGAATAAAGGCATAACTCCGGTAAAAATTGAGGATCTTGATGCTGGAGATTACACATTAACTGTTGAAAAAGATGGATTTGCACCTTACACTGAGAAGATCACAGTAAGTAAAGGTGAAACTGTTGTAAGGAATATCACGCTTAAAAAGGCAATTACTGAACTCTCAATTGATTCCGAACCAGAGGGAGCTGAACTTTATTTGAATGGAAAAGATATGGGCAAAACGCCATTCAAACAGCTTAACATAAGTCCTGGAACGTATAATGTTAAGATTCTTAAAGATGGATATCTGCCTTTTGTTACAAAGATTACTGTAAAGAAGGGAGTTCCGGCGAATTACAAGTTTCCTTTGTTGAAACTTCCCTCAAACAGTACACCTTAAAAAGTTTTCTTATTTGTGTTATAATAATTCTGCCGTGCTAAAGCGGGGAGATAGCAGTGCCCTGTAACCCGGAATCTGCTATACCGGGGCTGACAATCCGCAGAAGGCTGTCTCCTTTTCAGGCAGGCGGTGGTTAAAAAGTGATGAAGGCGGGGCCCTATGCAACGGGAGCCTCTGAACCCCGTGAGGTCCGGAAGGAAGCAGCGGTAAGGAGGTGTAACGTGTGCCGTAGGTTTACCTCGCTGGAGCTTTTTGCCATCGTACCGCTGGAAGGGAGCTGTCAACTGTGGACGCACGGCTTTAAATTTAATAGACATTCTTTTAGAATTTTTCAGAGTAAAGTTTTTCAAGTCTCTTTAAGGAATTTTAGTTACCAAACTCTCAGGTTTATTTTTTTCAAAAAACCTATAAGAACCCTTTAATTTCATTTTTTTTCTGTATTTTATAGTTTCTATGAGAACAACAAATTGATGATATCTTTTAAGTATTAAAGTGTTTACATATTCCAAAAAAATCCTATAATATTTTTGATGGCGGATATTTTGCTTATTAACCCACCTGCGCAGGGTATTTATGATACTGTAGATATCAAACTTCCGCCGCTTGGTCTTGCTTACATTGCGGCGGTTCTAAGGGAGAATGGGCATTTTGTGAAAATAATCGATCTTAACGTTCAGGAAAATCTTTGGAAAACAGTAAAAGAAAGAAAATGGGACATTGTAGGTCTTTCTGGAGATACGAGTAGATACCAAATATCAATGAAAATTGCAGAACAGATTAAGAAGCATTTTGGTTATACGATCTTTACAGGTGGCCCGCATGTCACATTTTTTGAAAAAGAAACTCTGAACACGGGTTTTGTAGATTATATAATAAGAGGTGAAGGAGAGTATATCACTCTTGATCTTGTTAATGCTCTGGAAAATGGGTTACCTCCTGAAAATGTGAGAGGTATTACATTTAAAAGAGGAGAAAGGATAATAAAAACTCTCCGAGCCCCGATTATAAGAGATCTTGATTCCCTGCCGTATCCAGCACGGGATCTTTTGCCGATGGAGAAGTATAAAATTACACGCTTTTTTGGTAGGCCAATAACATCGATACTGACGAGTAGAGGTTGCCCTTTCAACTGTTATTTCTGTTCTTCTTCCCAATTTTCTAACCTCATCTGGAGGACACGCTCTCCTGAAAAAATAGTTGATGAAATTGAGTATGTTTATAACACGTTTGGATATAATGCATTTGCATTTGTTGATGATAATTTTACGCTGAATCCTAAAAGGGTAATAGAGATTGCAAAAGACATTGTAAAAAGAGGGCTTGATATTTATTGGTGGGCATTTTCAAGAGTGGACGAACTTATAGGACATGAGGATATGGTTGAATGGATGGCGAAGTCTGGGTGTAAAATGGTTTTCCTTGGAATAGAAAGTGTTAGCGAGGAAGTTTTAAAAGAATACAACAAAGGAATTACGGCAAATGATTCTATACGTGCAGTGAGATTACTAAACCGCTACGGCATCACAGTTTGGGGAAGTTTTATTATAGGAGCACTTGATGAGACAAAGGAAATGATTTTGAATACAATACGGTTTGCGAAACTGCTCGATCCCAAAAATGTCCAGTTTTCCATTCTTACTCCATTTCCCGGAACAAGGCTCTATGAAGATGCAGAAAGAATGGGTATTATAGTGCATAAAAACTGGAAGTATTACGATGGAGCCCATGCAGTAATGAGAACAAAATACCTTGAGCCTGAAGAAATTCAATCTCTTCTAAATAAGGCTTACATTTCGTTTTACGTAAGACCTCATAGACTCATAAAGATCCTTCCTGCAATATTTAGATACCTTGCAAAATTACCGTTAAAGAGAAGGAGAGAAAGAAAGATAGAGGAGATGATAATTCAGGGCCCGGAGGGTTCGAAATGAGACACAATGATTTGATCATTGCAACAACACTTATCAACGACGCCCTCGCATTTGGTAAAGGCAAGGTGTTTCTTGCAACTGATAGCGGCATCTATTTCTCATCGGATTATGGAGAAAACTTTGATTACTCACATTCTACGATCTCTGCTACAAAAATTTACAAATTTGAAATTGCTGAAAAAGAAATACTTGCAGGAACTGATAACGGTGTGTTTGTCTTAAACGGTGAGAACTGGGAAACAATTTCTCTTTCTGGAGAAGACGTGTATTCCCTCAAATATTTTAAGGGGTATCTTTTCTGTGGAACTGAGAACAGTATTTTTGTACTTCGCAATGGAAAAGTTGAGAATGAGTTTAAAAATATCGGAAGAGTGCAATCCTTTGCCGTATTTAATGGAAAACTTTTTGCTGGAACAAGCAAAGGATTATTTGAAGTGGAGTTTTCAAATATAAATCCTGTTTTTCCTGAGCCTGTGCTTTCAGTTGCATCTTCTCTTAATCTATATGTTGGTTTACATTCAGGAATTGCATACACGGAAAATTTAAAAACATTCCGAAAAGTTCCCCTGGAAGGTGAAATCATTAGAGCGGTGCTTTCTATTAATCAAGGAAATGAGGATTTTATTTTTGCAGGAAGTGATAGTGGTCTTTGGATTTCAAAAGACAGCGGAAAAACTTTTCCTGAAAAGCGATTGAGAAACGTGCATATCTTTTCACTCTCCATTTCAGAAAATCAAGGCGAAGTTCTGGTGGGCTCCTGGGGGAGAGGGCTTATAAAGTATAAATTCCAGACTACTTAAAATAGAGAATTGCAAAGTAAACTGCAGGGAGCAAACTTAAAACACCTGCAAATTTTAACAATCTCGATGCCGTTACTGTGTGATGGGTAAGCCTTTTTTCACTATGGAATGCTATGAAGTTTGGATATCCGGGTCTTCTCACGAAGGTGAAATTGCCATTATCATCTCGTGCTATGCCTCCTATGAAGAACACCTTTCTTCCATTCTCTATTCCTTTTTCGGTTATCCTCAATACACCTTGTGAAAGGTTTTCATTGCCTGTTTCTTTGATGAGAGCATCAATCTCTTCTTTTGAAAGTTTTCTCCTTGTGAGAATGGGCAGTTTAATGTCAGGCAGTACATCTTTTTTTATCAGAACTCCTGTTTTGCCTCCATGCGAATCTGCTATAAAGAAATCCGTGGAGAAATGCTGTTCCCATACTGTTTTAAAATCATGTTTTCTGTTTTTTTCTTCTGCTTTTCCCTCGTAGATCACTACCTGTTTTTTAGAAAACGGAGCGGTAAGTGGATTTTTGCAATTCACAGCGCCGGTAAATTTTCCGTATATTCTTTTCCTGGTATCTGGAATTTTATTAATGTTTATCCGTTTTGCTTTTAAGATTTTTGCAATTTGCGATTTCTTCTTGTGCGAAGCGAAGAATAAAACTGTAGCAATTAAAAGAAAAAATAGAGATGCAATTCCGTTAACTGCTTTTCCGTTTGCAAAAAGTGTGCTAAATGAGTATTTGCCATTAAGAGATTCGCGGAAGATTTTTATTTTGTTTTCAAATTCTTTGGGAGATATTTCTCCGTTCATAAGATCAAGCACATCGCTACTTTTTACGCTTGCAACTCGGAAAGAATTCTCATCTTTAAACTTTATATTAATGGATTTTGTGTACGGACAGTTTTGAACTGCTGAAAACAGCGCTCCGATAAAGTTTTCATTGAAATCTTTTTTATCGCCAATGTAATCAGTAATAATGTTTAACACTCCGTTTTCTTCAAATATTTCTTCTGCAACAACTTTATAGTATAGCAAATCATCGCTTAGTTCTTGAAAATCATTTTTTAAATCAATAGGAATTACGAGGTTTTCTATCTCTTCATCTGTTAGTATGCCCTTGAAATAGTCTGATGCGTCCGTTCCGTTTATGAATAATCCAAATTGAGGTGCATCATTTAAGTACATTTCTACTAAAACTCCGTTTGCTTTGCTGTATTTCTTGAAACTTTCCATAGCGGCATTCAAAAGTATAAGGAAAGCGTTTTCTGGTATTGCATCAAATCCGAGTTTTATTATTAAAGTATCACTGTCTGTTGAAACATATATTTTTTCAAATCCCTTTTGTTTGAGCATAGAATATATTTCTTTTTCTGCTGTTTCTGAATATCCATTTACAGGGCGAGGTGATGGCATAAAAGATAACAAAATGAGAAAAGCAACAAAAAGAATTGCGATTTTCTTCATTTTATATCTCCTTTTTCCTTTGCAAGTTTAACATAGAATTCAAATCTCTTTACAGGATCTTTAAAATTTGGTTTGCTGCAGTTGTTTGCAATCTTTGAAGGGTTCTCTTTGACAAATGCTTTTGCCTTGATTTGCTGATATTCAGTTATTATTACTCCATCGTTCTCTATGTCATTTTTTATTGTTTCTATTGGAATTCCGCTTTTTAGTTTCTTTACTGTCTCTGCATATTCAAGTTCGTATGAAACGGCAAGCCTCTGTTTCGCTGTTGTTCCAAGTTTTCCGATTGTGCTGTTGTATATTTTAGATGCAATGCTGCTAATCGTTTTGATTATTCCTGTTATATGAGAATATTTATTTTCTCTTTCTGATATTGCGTTGAATTTATTGTAAAGCGATGCCGCGAGTGGATCAACTTTTAGTTCAATCTGCGTTTTTTTGATGTCTCCGAGCCCCAATGCGTTGCTTACTTTATTCTCAACGTCTGTACTTATTGCACTGCCACCTGGAATTAAACCTGCAAGTGTTCCTCCAAGTTTTCCTCCGTAATATTTGAGTTTATCTTTCAGTGTGGGATCGTCTTCAGGTATTTTACTTTTTGTTTCTCCATCAGCTTTTACTATCTCAACTTTTTTGATCTTGTTCTTTTTTGCAAATTCATCGAGTTTTTCCTGGTTCTGCTTTTTGTATTCATCAGAAGGAGTAATTTTTTTGGGCTCAGGAAATATGTGCATTCCCTGATTCTTTCTTTTTGAGTTATGCAATGCTGATTTCGTCATATTTTTCAGTATTGATAAAACTTTTTCTTTTGCTGTTTTCTTTGCTTGTTCTACTGTTTCTTTCCTTTTGCCTGCGATATTTTTCAATTTTCCTTGATAGATTATCGTGTGGTGATATGAAAATGCTGGCCATGCTGCAAATGGACCGCCCCACGAATGATTTAGAAACGCTCTTATTCTTACTGTACTGTTTGCATATTGCTTTGGAATTGTAATTACAAATTCCTTTTTATAACTGCTTTTCATTTTAGATGCATCGAAGTAAAAGTGTCCATCTTTTTCTCCTGCCCCCTCTTTCCATGCATCTACTCTTACTGTCCAGGACCACAGTGAAAGAGTTGTGCAGTGTTTCCCGTTTAATTCTTCTTCTGTGAGTACTTTTCCGTTTTTTACTTCTCCTTTTGTAATCCAGAGTGAATCAGGTAGAGTGGGAAACACACCGTCTTTTTCCTTTAAAATGTCTGCATAAATTGTTACAATGTCGCTTTCTGGAAGTTGCCCTTCAGGATTTAAGTGGGAAGTCTCTATTGTTCCTTTGATGATATAATTTTCCCCATCAAATTGAACTGAAGATACACTCACAGAAATCGTTTGTGCTGTTGCATTTGACAGCAAAACGAATATAAGAACTGCGCAAATTAGAAAAAATGTAAACTTCTTTTTCATCATTGTTCCTCCACGTATAAAGTGTATAATGTGGAGGTTTGCGAAATGTTTGCAAAAATTTTTTATATTTCCAGACTCATTCCATCGCTTGCTGCAATTACTTCAATTCCAATCTTATTTGAAATTTCACCTGCAATTATAAACGGCTTTGCTCTGAGCATTGTCATTCCAAAATGAGTAAGAACTGCTTTCTCAGGTTTTACTGATTTTATGAGTTCTTCTGCATCTTTCACTGAGAGATGCATTATTCCTTCTTTTGGTGTGAATCGTACGCAGTTTATTATTAAAATATCGCTTTCTTTGTAATATTCTTTTAAATCTTCAAAAAACAGTGTATCAATTACGAACGAAACGGTTTTTCCTTCGGATATTATTTTAAATCCGTATGTTTCTGCGGTGTGTCTGTGTTTAAACGGAATTACCTCAAAATCAACCTCTGAAATTTTTTCTTTATGTGAAAATGTTTCAATTCTGTCTAAAAACCTGGTAAGGTAAGGTAGAATAACTCTATTTTCTCCTTGAATGGATTCCTTTGTTGTGAAGAGGAACCCTTTTTTGGATAGTCCTCCCTGTGTAAATGCGTCAATTATTACGTTTGCGTCTCCTGAGTGATCAAGATGTATATGAGAAAGGATTACTCCGCTGAGTTTCATAACATCAATTTTGGGGCGGGATTTTGCAAGCCTCACCAGTGTTCCTGGTCCTGGATCCACGATAAACGATTTTTTATTTGTTTGTATAAGCGTTCCTGCTGAGGATCGCAGTTGTTTTGCTACAACGAACCTTGCCCCTGCAGTCCCCAGAAACTTTATTTTCATTTGAAAACTACCTCTTTCCGTTTGTTATTTCAACGTATGCGTATCCTTTAACTTTTTTCCCGTACAGTGTGCCTTCTGTAAAAGAAAGCATTTCTGCATATTCTGGAACAAATGGAATTTTGGAGCGTATAACTTGTTTTACCGGTACAGATTTTATGGAGAGATTTCCTTTTTCAAATTGGAGTACCCATTCAGTTGGGTATTTTTCTCCTTTTTCAACTGGGTTCAATGAAAATGTTTCAAACTTTTCCGTGCTTCCATCTGGAAGAATTACAGAAAGGTATTTTGCAATAGTTCCTTTTCCGGGATCTCTTATTCTGAATGCCATTATTTCGGTTTCGTTTTCAAGTCTTATACTGAACCAATCCCAGCCGCCCTTTATTTGGAAGTTTCCCCATTGATGGTCGTGCCAGAATTCACCCCTAACAGGAATGAACCTTTCCCCGATTCTAAGGATACCTGATGCTTCACATCCTGGAGCAGTGTAATAATAAGATTTGCCTCCCTGCATCTCTATAATTCCATCTTTCCCGTGTGAGACAATGGCTTTTTTGTTTTTCCCGTAGAGGGCCAGTTCGTAAATTTCTCCATCTGCTTGAATGAGATATTCATCACCATTTATTTCAAGTCCAGCATACTTGCTTTTGATTTTCAAAAGGTTTTCTTCCACACCTTCATGTGTGAAATCTATCCATTTTGTCCATTCAGTAAAGAAGAAATCGTTTCTTTCTAAATCTGTTATTGCAAAATGAGTGAGACTTGTTCTGAGGGAGATAAAATTCCCGCCCATTGGGAAAAAGCGAGGCTTCGTTAAAAACATAGTGAATTCAAAGCCGAATTTTTCGTTTAAAAATCCAGTAAAGTACCACCATTCAATTTCAGAATCAAGATGGGGTAAATAATCGTATTTTTTTATACTCATACAAATAAGATATTCCAATTTTACAAAGAGTCAAGTGTTAATTTTAAAGGCTCCGCAGTTTGCGGAGCCTTTAAGGTAAGGGGTAAGTCAGAATTGTTTTTTAAACAATTCCGTATGCGAGCATTGCTTTTGCAACTTTTAAGAAGCCAGCGATATTTGCACCTGTGAGGTAATCTCCTGGTTTTCCATACGCTGCTGCTGCTTCCAGTGAAGTGTCATGAATTTTTTTCATGATTTCTCTTAGTTTATTATCAACTTCTTCTCTTGTCCAGGAGAGTCTCATGCTGTTTTGAGACATTTCAAGCCCTGAAACGGCAACTCCACCTGCATTTGCTGCTTTTGCAGGTCCAAACAGAATTCCATTGTCTTCATAAATACGGATTGCGTCAAGGTTTGAAGGCATATTTGCTCCTTCAACTATTGCAATAAGTCCGTTTTTAACCATTGCCTCTGCATGCTCTCCATGAATTTCGTTCTGTGTTGCACATGGAAGGGCAATATCCACTTTTATGCCTTCTTCTTTAATTACATCCCAAACTGATTTTCCTTCATAATATTTTGCATGCGGATATTTCTGAACGTATTCTCTTATTCTACCTCTTCTTACATTCTTAAGGTCCATTACGTAATCGAGTTTTCCTCTGTCAATTCCATCCATATCCACGACTGCACCGTTGGAGTCGGACATCGTGATAACTTTTCCGCCGTATTCAAGTGCTTTTTCAACTGCATACTGTGCAACGTTTCCTGCGCCTGATACGACAATTGTTTTACCTTTCAGATCCATACCTTTTGTTGCAAGCATATTCATTGTGAAGTAAACAACGCCATAGCCTGTTGCCTCTGGCCTTATTAAACTTCCACCGTATTCAAGTCCTTTTCCTGTGAGAACTCCTGTGTGTTCATTCTTAATTTTTTTGTAATACCCATAGAGGAAACCAATTTCCCTTGCACCAACGCCAATATCACCCGCTGGAACATCGGTATCTGGCCCTATGTGTCTGAACAGTTCTCGCATAAATGCATAGGTAAATCTCATAACTTCTCTATCGGATTTTCCTTTAGGATTAAAATCTGAGCCGCCTTTTCCACCGCCCATAGGAAGAGTTGTGAGGGAGTTTTTGAATATCTGTTCGAAGCCGAGGAATTTTATAATTCCTAAGTTTACGCTCGGGTGAAATCTTAGCCCTCCTTTATAAGGGCCAATTGCGTTGTTGAATTGTACTCTGAAACCTCTGTTTACGTGAATTTCGCCTTTGTCATCTTCCCACGGTACACGGAAAATAATCACCCTGTCAGGCTCTACAATTCTTTCATAGATTTTTGCCTTTACAAATTCAGGGTGTTTTTCCTCAGTGGGCCTGAGTGTGCCGAATACCTCAGTTACTGCTTCAATAAATTCTGGCTGATCCCCATCTTTTTCCTTCACTTTTGCAATGACTTCGTCAATTTGAGACATCGTCCACCTCCTGTGAATTTTTATGAATAAAAAAAGGGCAAGGTTCGAAAACCCGCCCTTCTTAAAACAACTATTTTATTTTTATTTAATCTAAGATTTCTTTTCATTTCTTTTACAGTATATCCCAATTTTTTTTAAAGTCAATAAAAAATATATTTTGTTTTTCTTTTTACGATCTTATAATTCTCAACGTGTTTGTTTCTTATTTCACTACGTAATTTTGAAGAAATTTCTATTGTGCAACGAAATAAATTTTGAATAAACATTTTTTAATTTTTGCCTTGTTCTGTTAAAATTAAGGCACACAAATTTACGGAGGTAACAATGGTTAGAGTAAGGTATGCACCAAGCCCAACAGGGCACATACATATAGGCAATGCAAGAAGTGCATTGTTTAATTATTTGTTTGCAAGGCATAACAATGGAACGATGATATTGAGATTGGATGAT
>CAYXJW010000056.1:0-32538 GCA_964465465.1 uncultured Caldisericales bacterium | reverse complement strand
CACCGATTGATCCCAACAATCCTGATGTTACTCCAATAATAATAAACGGAAGAACATATCTCCCTCTTAGATTTATTGCAGAACATCTCAACTGCTCAATACAGTGGAATCCTGCAACAAAGACTATTACGGTGTATTATTGGGGATAAGTTTTCTCAAAATCGTTGAATGATTTATGGCGCCCGAAAGGGCGCCATTTTGCTTTTTGATTTTTACTTGACACGAATATTTTAATGCATATAATTTTGATGGATTTAAAAAAAATTGTAAGTGCATTAAAAAAATTGTAAGAAGGCAAAATGTTTTCGAAAACTGATGAAGAGATAATAGAAGCACTGAAACCTATTGTAAAAGGAATAGCACTTCTCATTGGAAGCGATTGCGAAGTAGTACTTCATTCATTTAAAGATATGGAACACTCCGTTGTTGCGATAGAAAACGGCCATATAACGGGAAGAAAAATTGGCTCTTCAGTAACTGATTCAGGTCTTGAAATCATTGAGGAAATCCTTGCAACAGGCAAGAATATTGTTGGTCCATACCGCGGTATAGCCCCTAATGGTAAGCCACTTCGTTCCGTGACAGTTCCAATTAAAAACAAAAAAGGGCGCCTTATAGGTGCACTCTGTATGAATTTTGATATAAGTAAAGTTATTAATTTTAAGAGTTTAATAGATTCTCTAACAGTTTTTCCAGATGAGAAGATTGTTATGGAGGATATTGTAAAAAGCAGTTCACTGTCTGTTGAGGAACTCATGAAGGAGATTTTTAAAGAGGTGCTGCATGCAACAGGGGCAAAAGGAAATCTTCCTCCACATGAGAGAAACCGTCTCATCGTAAAGGAACTTTACAGAAGAAAATTTTTCCAGATAAAAGATTCTGTGGATCTTGTAGCAAATAAATTAGGCATTTCAAGATTCACAATTTACAACTACATAAGGGAATTGAAATTTGAAGAAAAAAACAGGAGGTAGTCTATGGGGAAAAACATTATACAAAAAATCATTGACAGCCACCTTATAGAGGGAAAGCCTGTCCCTGGAGAAGAGGTGGGTATCAGGGTAGATCAGACTCTTACGCAGGATGCAACAGGTACGGCTGCGTATTTGGAATTTGAAGCAATGGGCTTTAAAGAGGTAAAAACTGAGGCTGTGAGTTATGTTGATCACAATACTGTTCAGGTGGGATTTGAAAATGCAGACGATCATAACTATTTGAGAACCGTTGCAAAAAAGTACGGAATTATTTTCTCTCGTCCAGGAAATGGAATTTGCCATCAGGTTCATCTGGAAAGGTTTGCAAAACCGGGCAGGGTTTTAATTGGTTCTGACTCTCACACACCAACGGCGGGGGGTATTGGGGAACTTGCAATAGGAGTTGGCGGCCTTGATGTTGCTGTTGCAATGGGAGGAGGTCCTTATTATCTCACATATCCTAAAGTGATAAAAATAGAACTTGTTGGTAAACTACGTCCCTGGGTTTCTGCGAAAGATGTTGTGCTTACTGTTCTTTCTATTCTCCATACAAAAGGAAATGTAGGATACGCAATTGAGTATGGGGGAGAAGGTGTTAAAACTTTGACTGTTCCTGAACGTGCAACAATTACAAATATGGGTGCTGAAACTGGAGTTACAACTTCAATATTTCCATCTGATGAGACGACTTATGATTTTATGAAGAAAGAGGGAAGAGAAAAGGATTGGGTTGAGTTGAAAGCGGATTCTGATGCTCAATACGATAGAGTAATTAGAATAGATCTTTCTGAGGTGGAACCTATGATTGCATGTCCAGACTCCCCGGGAAATGTGAAGAAAGTAAGTGAAGTAGAGGGATTAAAGGTTGATCAGGTTGCAGTTGGAAGTTGTACGAATTCTTCGTATCGTGATTTAATGACGGTTGCAAATATTTTGAAGGGCAGAGTCGCTCATGAAGATCTTGAATTTGGAGTTGCTCCTGGTTCAAGGCAGGTGATTGAAATGATTGACGAAGGAAAAGGACTTGAATCTTTAGTTAAAGCAGGAGCACGTATTTTTGAATCTGCTTGTGGTTTCTGTATAGGAAACAGTTTTGCTCCTGGAACAAATGCGGTTTCCTTGCGAACGAATAATAGAAACTTTAAAGGTCGATGTGGAACAAAAAGCGCTAAAGTTTATCTTGTAAGTCCTGAAACGGCGGCTGCGGCAGTGATTACTGGTAAAATTACCGATCCAAGAAAACTGGAAAGCCTTGGCATAAAGTATGAGGACGTAAAACTTCCAGACAGGTTTATCCTTGATGATTCTATGTTTATTTTCCCACTACCAAAAGAAGAGCGGGAAAAGGTGGAGATTTTTAGAGGACCTAATATAAAGCCAATTCCGAACAACGAACCGCTCAGTGAAACAATAAGAGGTGTGATAACAATCAAAGTGGGTGATAAGATTACTACAGATCATATTATGCCAGCGGGTGCCTACCTGAAACTCAGATCAAATGTTCCTAAATATGCGACTCATGTGTTCGAACCGATTGATCCTTCTTTTCCTCAGAGGGCGTTGAACAACAAAGAAAAAGGTATTGCTAACATTATTGTGGGCGGTGAGAGTTACGGTCAAGGTTCATCACGCGAGCATGCTGCCCTTTGTCCTATGTATCTTGGGGTAAAAGCAGTTATAGCAAAATCAATAGAAAGAATACATCAAGCAAATCTTGTTAACTTTGGTATTGCACCACTACTGTTTGAAAATCCATCGGATTACGATCTTATTGAACAGAATGACGAAGTTGAAATCCCCAACATAAGGGAATCTGTTGAAAAAGGGAAAGATGAAGTAACTTTATATAATCGTTCTAAAAATAAAGAAATCAAGTTAAAACTTTTCCTGACGGATAGACAAAGAAAAATCATTCTTGCGGGAGGATTACTCCCGTACACAGCAAGAGGAGGTAAGGCATAATGAAAATCACCGTTGAAAATGGAAAAATGATTGTTCCTGACAATCCTACAATCCCGTACATTGTAGGAGATGGAATTGGAAGGGACATCACTCCAGTTGCTTTAAAAGTATTTGATGCTGCTGTTGAGAAGGCTTTTAATGGCAAAAGAAAAATTGAGTGGATGAAAATCCTTGCAGGTGAAGAAGCAATAGAAAAGACAGGTAAACCACTTCCACAGGAAACGATAGACACGATTAGAGAGTATATAGTTGCTATCAAAGGTCCTCTAACCACACCAGTCGGAGGAGGATATCGTTCTTTGAATGTTACTTTAAGGCAGGTGCTTGACCTTTTTGTATGTCTTCGTCCTGTGAGATATTTAAAAGGTATTCCTTCTCCAATGAAGCATCCAGAATTGCTTGATATTGTTGTTTTCAGGGAAAACACGGAAGATGTATATGCGGGAATTGAATGGCCTTATGATTCATCAGAAGCAGCAGAGGTGAGAAACTTCCTTAAAAATAAGATGAATGTTAAATTAAGAAATGACTCTGGTATCGGTATAAAGCCGATAAGTGTTTTCGGATCAGAGAGAATTGGAAGAGCAGCAATAGATTATGCGTTGAAATATGGGAGAAAGTCTGTTACTGTGGTACATAAAGGAAACATAATGAAATATACGGAAGGGTTGTTTAAAAATGTAATTTATTCCCTGGCAGATGCGCCAGAATATAAAGATAAAGTTATTACAGAAGAAAGAGTTGTGAAAGAATTTGATGGAAAAGTGCCCGAAGGAAGAATAGTGATCAAGCACAGAATTGCAGATGCAATGTTCCAGCAACTTCTTTTAAGGCCCAATGAATATGATATTATTGTAACTCCTAACTTGAACGGTGATTATCTTTCAGATGCAGCTGCTGCACAGGTTGGTGGGCTTGGAATGGCTCCGGGCGGCAATATAAACTTCAACACACATCTTGCACTTTTTGAAGCAACTCATGGTTCTGCGCCTAAACATGCAGGTAAAAATGAAGTTAACCCAAGTTCTATTATTCTTTCTGGTGCAGAAATGTTTCAGTACCTCGGCTGGGACAGGGTAAAGTATATGATTACAGAAGCAATAGAAAAGACAATTGCCGAAAAGTATGTTACGTACGATTTGGCACGCCAGATAGAAGGTGCAACAAAAGTTTCAACCTCCGAGTTCGGCGATAGAATTATCAAGAATCTGGAGGCATAGACGATGGCACAGCGGGGAATTCGTGAGTATGATGCAAAAAGATTACTTGCCAGATATATTGAGAAATTTTCTCAAGGAAAATTTCACTATAAAGGAGAAGTTGCACTGATAACTCCTGATTATTCTATTGACGATGCTGCAAAAGAACATATATGGATTAAGGAGAAGTCACTTGTTGTAAAGCCTGACCAACTGTTTGGTAAAAGAGGAAAACATGGCCTTGTGCTGTTAAATGCGGATTTTGAATCTGCAAAGGAATGGATAAAAGAGCATATGCATAAAATTGTGCAGATTGGCAAAGCAAAAGGGGAACTTACGCATTTTATTGTTGAGCCATTCGTTCCTCACGAAAAGGAGTATTACATTGCTATTAAAACTGAAGCAGAAGGCGATAGGATATATTTCTCCGAAGAAGGAGGAATTGAAATAGAGGAGAATTGGGAAAAAGTTAAACAGTTTTTTGTTCCAATTCTTGGCAGTGTCGATGAAGTGGATTTCTCAGGGGTAAGTGATTTAATTTCACACTTTATTAAATCGTTGTATAAGTTCTTTGTAGATCTTGATTTTACTTATCTTGAAATCAACCCATTTGCCATTGTGAATGAGGAAGTAATACCACTTGATCTTGTAGCAAGACTTGATGACACTGCTTACTTTTGGAATAAGGAGAAGTGGAACGGTATTGAATTTCCCGTGCCGTTTGGGAGAAATTTTACACCAGAAGAGCAGTTTGTCAGAGAACTTGATGAAAAAACTGGTGCTTCGCTGAAACTTACTGTTCTAAACCCGAATGGTAGGGTATGGTTGATTGTTGCAGGAGGTGGGGCAAGTGTAATTTATGCGGATACAGTAGTGGATCTTGGTTATGGTAAAGAACTCGCAAATTACGGAGAATACTCTGGAAATCCATCAGAAGAAGAGACCTACCAGTATGCAAAAACAATCATTGACCTTATGACAAGGCACAAAGATCCAGGAGGCAAGATTCTAATAATAGGCGGAGGAATTGCAAATTTTACGGATGTTGCAAAAACATTCAAAGGAATTATACGTGCGTTAAGAGAATACAAAGATAAATTGAAAGAAAACAACGTAAAGATTTATGTAAGAAGGGGTGGCCCAAATTATAAGGAAGGTTTAAAAATGATGAAATCCCTTGGTGAAGAACTTGGTATCCCAATTGAAGTTTATGGGCCTGAACTCCCAATGACGCGTGTTGTAACTCTTGCGCTTTCCGGAGGTTCTCATGAAAATCATTAACAAAAATACTCAAGCAATTATATACGGAAGGCAAATGAAGGCAATTCAAAGGATGCTTGATTTTGATTATGTTTCAAAGAGAGAATTACCTTCCGTTGCTGCAATTGTTGACCCAACCAGAGAAGGTTTTGAAACAGCGTTTTTTGGTAGTGAAGAAATTTTAATCCCTGTTTATAGAACTATAAAGGAAGCAACAGAAAACCATAGTAATGCAACTGTTTTAATCAATTTTGCTTCTTACAGATCCGCTTTCGAAACAACAAAAGAGGCAATAGATAGCGAAACTTTAAAAATTATTGCGGTAATCGCCGAAGGTATACCTGAAAGAAAAGAAAGAATCCTTGGGGCCCTGGCAAGAAAGAGAGGTAAGGTAATCATTGGACCTGCAACAGTGGGGGGCATTGCTGCAGGTAGGTTTAGAATTGGAAATGCAGGTGGTAGCATAGAAAACATTATTGCTTCTAAATTGTACCGTCCTGGATCTGTTGGGCTTGTTACAAAGTCAGGCGGTATGTTAAACGAAATGTTTAACATGATTGCACGGAACGCAAATGGCATCAATATTGGTATAGCAATAGGTGGAGATAGGTTTCCTGGTTCTTCACTTGTAGATCATCTTCTTGGATTTGAAACTGACCCGGAGGTAAAATTCCATGTTGTTCTTGGTGAAGTGGGAGGAATGGAAGAGTACAAAATTGTTAAAGCATTGAAAGATGGCAAGATAAAAAAACCTTTAATCGCATGGGTTACAGGGACTTGTGCAAAAGTATTTCCAACGGAAGTTCAGTTTGGGCATGCAGGAGCTCGAGCAGGGGCAGAGAAAGAAACCGCTGATGCAAAGAATAGTGCATTGAGGGAAGCAGGAGCAATTGTACCAGATTCTTTTGATGGACTTCCAGAAAAAATAAAAGAGGTTTTTGAAAATTTGAAAGAAAAAGGAGAAATTCCAGATGTGGAAGACTTCACACCTCCTACTGTGCCAATGGATTTTGATAAAGCGGTAAAGAATGGGATTGTAAGAAGACATAAGCAGTTTATCACTACAATTTCTGATGACAGAGGTGAAGAGGTTAAATACGCAGGAATTCCACTTTCAGAGATTATTGAGAGTGGTAAGGGTGTTGGCTATGTTATAGGTCTTCTTTGGTTTAAGAAATCTCTTCCTGACTATGCATCTAATTTTATTGAACTTGTTTTAAAAATCGTGGCAGATCACGGTCCATGTGTTTCTGGTGCGCATAATGCAATTGTTGCTTCACGTGCAGGTAAGGACCTCGTATCTTCTGTTGCATCAGGTATTCTTACAATAGGTCCCCGGTTTGGCGGTGCAATTGATGGTGCCGGGCATTACTTTAAATGGGCAAAAGATAAAGGGCTAACACCTGATGAATTTGTTGCTTATATGAAAAAGCAAGGTATTCCCATTCCGGGTATAGGCCATAGAGTTAAAAGTGTAAGAAATCCAGATAAACGTGTAGAACTGTTAAAAGAATACGCAAAAAAGCATTTTCCTGATACGGAGTATCTGGATTATGCCCTTGAAGTTGAAAAAATTACAACTGCAAAAAAAGAAAACCTTATTCTAAACGTAGATGGATGCACGGGTGTTTTGCTTGTTGATCTAATGAAATCTCTTGGTTTCTCTGACAGGGAAATTAACGAGCGTATTGATGCGGGGCTTTTGAATGCATTCTTTGTTTTAGGCAGGACGATAGGAATTATTGGACACGTAATTGATCAAAAACTTCTCAAAACAAAACTTTACAGAACCCCGTACGACGACGTTTTGTATAAATTACCTAAAAAAGCAGATCTGTAACCGCTTTCCTTGTTTCACTCCTCTGAAATCCCCGCAGTTTAACCGCCTGCGGGGATTATCTATTAAAGAATTCAGCAAGGGCTTCTTTTTGAGTGGTTTTTGTTGTTTTAAAAATATTGATACCGTAATGTTTTTCCAGTTTATCTTTTAACTCATCTGAAATATTTTTACATATCAAATACTTTATATCAGCAAGCAAATTAACGAATTTTATTACATCGTTTTCTTTGCGTTCTTTTAAAAGAGTGTTCTCACGTGCTGAAATGAAGTTTCCATATTTCGTGTAGATCATAAAGAATTCTGCCTTATTGCATGCTTCTTCCCAGATATTTCCATTTTTGTCGGTTGCAATTGCAATATGCTCTCCTTCTTCCTCTTCTTTTTCTATCTCTTCAAGGTAACTGTTTAGTTGATCCTGATATATAAAGTTCTCCACTCGAAGTATTACTTTTTTCACTCCTGGAACTTCTTTTACAGCACCTCTTATCATAAGTGCAAGTTGTACACCTATCGGACAACTCGGAGTTGTTGGCATAAATTTAAATTTTACAATACCGTTTTCCTCATCTATGTCAAAATCGTAAACGAGTTTTAGTGAAACAACATCGGTTCGTACTTCAGGATCCTCAACTTTCTTTAAGGCTTCCATTATTTTATCTTTAAGGCTCATTTTAGCCTCCTTTCGCGATTAATTATTTTTACTATATAATATATGCAAATGAGGAACAAAATAAATACAAATAAAAGTATGAAAATAGGTAAAACTATTACAGCAGTTCTATTAACTACATTTATTTTTATTTCTGTTTTTTTGATGCAGTCCATTACAATTACTGCTGAAAGTTGTAAGAAAGTTAATGGTGTTAATATAGTGTATTATTGGAAGGGCGATTGGGACAATGTAGTTCCAGTTTTGAATAGGCTTAAATCTGATGGATTTAATTATATTTCCGTGTGTGTAATTTGGTATCAACAAACAAAAACGAGTACAGAAATAAAACCAGACGAAAATATGTCCCCAACTGACGACGAGGTAATATACTTGATAAGGGAAGCCCATAAAAGAGGTATGAGTGTAATGCTACGTCCGTACATAAACATCAAGACGGGAGATAGCTGGGAGGGAGAAATTAACTTTGGTAGCAATGTTTATCTCTGGAATAAGTGGTTTAAAAACTATGAAAAGTTCATACTCCATTATGCCTCTATTGCTTCAAAAGAGAATGTGGAACTCTTTTCAGTTGGAGCAGAACTTGAAGGAACGGTAAGCCAGATAGAAAATTGGGAAAAGGTTATAAACGATGTAAGAAAAATTTATAAGGGAAAAATACTTTACGGTGCAAATTCAGGAAACGAAAAGAACGTAAAGTTTTTCGATAAACTTGATTTTATAAGTCTTGATTTTTACTATACTCTTTCAGAAAAAAGCAATCCAACCGAGACAGATTTCGAGGAAACATTAAGAAAGGAGTACGTTCCAGAGTTAAGGCAACTTTATCTACAATATAAAAAACCAATTATTATTTCCGAAGTAGGATATAGATCCATAAACACTGCGTATATTGATCCCTGGAATTACAATAAAAAGGGAATTGCTGATTTCAAAATGCAAGCAGAACTCTACGAAGCTTTCTTAAATACGGTTTATAAAGAGAATTTTATCAAAGGGATTTTTTTGTGGTATGCACCACCGTCTTTTGATGAGTATAACGAAGATTTTGAGAATTATTACAGGTATGATTATGCATTTTTCAATAAGCCTGCTGAGGAGGTAATTAAAAAGTTCTTTGCGTGTTCTGAAAATAAGGATTTTAAAAACCCGCTCATTGCGGTAAACTCCGCTGCGGCTTGCTATTCTGAGAATACAACTTACATTAAAAATCTTGCATCGCATCTTGATCTAATTGTGATTCAGACAAGATTTCTTCCCCCGGATTTTGTTTCTAATCTGGCTCAAAAAACTCTTGTTGCTGGGTATGTGTCCGTGTTGGAGTTTGATGGGGGAAAAGCAGATTTTGAAAAGTATAAATTGAAAGACGCAGTTATTGGAAAGAATGAAAATTGGAACTCACTTATTATGAACATAAATGATAAGAACTATCAAAAGTATTTACTCGACAAAATTCAGGATGTTTTCGATAGCGGCGCGCAAGGAGTGTTTTTAGATACGGTTGACAATGTTGATATTTACCCTGAGTTAAAATCAGGCACGATTGATTTTATTAAAATGCTTCATAAGAAATATCCAGACAAATTTTTTATAATGAACAGAGGTTTTTCTATATTAGACGACGTTGCTGACGGTATCCAGGGTGTACTTTTTGAAGATTTTGGAACGTACTATAATTTTAGCGATAAGCAGTATGAAGTGTTTGATAAAAGTGATCTTGATTGGATAATAAGTGTTGCAAAAAAACTTAAATCATATCAAGACAAAAAAGAAATTCGTGTGTTTGCATCTGGTTATGCACCTTCTGAATTTTCTCCACTTGTACTTTTTAGTGAAAACCTTGCTAAAGAGTTTCACTTTGTGTTTTATGCCTCTGATATTGAAATAGAGCATGTTTTTATGCGTTTTGTATATCCATTCCCGAAAGCTTATCACACTTTTGCATTATGAAATATAAGAGTATAGAAAAATGGGCACGTGCAGAGCAAACGGTTAAGAAGTCAAAATTTATTGCTACTGCGAAACCTATTGAAAATAGAGATGAAGCAGAGAATTTTTTCAAAGAGATCTCTAACGAATTTAAAAAAGCTACGCATAATGTTCCAGCGTACAGAATAGGTGCAGGAAAGAGTGAACAAATTTATTACAGTGACAATGGTGAACCCTCTGGAAGTGCAGGACTTCCTGTTTTTAATGCAATGAAAAGTATGGAAGTTACTAACTGTGCGGTGGTTGTCACACGTTTTTTTGGTGGAATTAAACTTGGAGTGGGTGGCTTAATAAGAGCGTATCATTCTGTGGCAAAGGCTGCGATAGAGGCAGGTGGAGTTAAGGAAATTGATGTAAAAACAACCGTAAAAATTTGCTTTCCGTATGAAGAAATCCGTCTTGCAATGTACTTTATACACAAATTTGGCGCAAAAGTAATAAATGAAGATTATGGAGAAAGCGTTTGCTTAACTTTACTGATAAATGAGGACTTACTTGAAACATTTTCCAATTCAATAAAAGAAAAAACAAGCAAAATTGTTTTCTGTTGATCCGTTTTTATTAGTAAAATGCAATAACCACTGTTATTGCATAAGAAAGCTAAATAATTCTGTAAGTTTCCCTCCCTAAAATATTGCGACAGGATTTATCAGATTGTTATGCCCGATTAAATTGCTTTAAGCATAAATGATTAAATTTCCTTTAACAGTAAAAGTTGTTCCATTTAGGTAAGACGTAATAAAAATTTTGAAACCAAATTTGATGTTGCAATGATTCAGGTTTTCCTGTGCAGCAAGATTAAATATATAAATAGAGTATAAAAGGTAAAACCTGATAGTAAAAGGAGATTACAAAATTATTTCTTTCTTTTACGTTAGATGAATTCTGAAACATATAAAACTCCTGTAAATTTTTTATTAAAATGCAATTTAGAATTAATGTGTAGGCAATGTATTTATATTTTTCAACTTGATTTTTATTTTTACAGAAGTATAATTCTGTGTGAGGTTTTATGAATGGTAGAACTTTGTTTTTAAAGTTGATTGCATATTTCTTGATTTTTACTTGCATAGTTTATTCTGTTTCGTTTACCGTTGCGCATTTATTTCCTGAGCCAAATCTATTGCAAAGAATACTTGCTGTTCTTTTGTTGTTTAGCGTGTTGTATTTTGTTTTCCGTGTAAAACTTCCGTCGTTAAAGCCTGAATTTACTTTTCAGAAATCGATAATTCATGTTTTTTCAATTCTTTCTGTCGGATATGCATTTCCCGTTATCATAATTGTTCTTATGGGAGCAGATCAAGTTTATATTAATGCGAAACCGGTATTTATTAATTTATGGACGCCCAACATTTTACTTTTTGGGGTTGTGTATTGGTTGATTAATGGAGTAATCGTTGCCTATTTTTACCACGCGCTAACTTATAATTTGTTTTCTAAAAATGGAAAACTTTTCGGCATTTTTGTATCAGCAGTTCTGTTTACTTTAAACTACAATGTTCCTCTTATTTCTGGATATTGGAACCCCTGGGATATTTTGTTTTACGGACTTGGTTTTTCATACTCGTATTCTGAGAACAGGGATATTTTTGCCATACTTTTGGCTTATCTTGTGTCAGAAGAGCCACTCTGGTGGTGTTTACTTGCACCGTTTGGAAGCAAAATATTTGCGCTTTTTCTTGAAATAAGGTTTATTTTTTCGGTTTGCGCCCTAATTTTGTATATAAGAAGATATCATAAAGGAGGAATGGATTGTGGACAGTAAAGAAATTGCAGCAGAAATTTATGAAGATATTAAAAGCGAAAATCCCAGCAAGGTTATTGAATTAATAAGAAGTGTTTTTGTAAATGAAAAAACAAATAAAGCAAAATTTACAAAAACAACTTTGCTTAATTCTGTGGGGCAAAAACTTGGTAAATTATTGCTCAACGACGATTGGAATTTTGAAAAACTTCTTGAATTGTGGAAGAACGGTGGTAGAGATGAAAAGTTAATAGTAATAAATGCGGTTGGAGTAATTGGTAAAAAAGATTATAAAGGCACAAAAGAATTTGTTTTAAGGGTAGTGAAAGATATTTTAGATTGGGAAATTTGCGATCAGTTGGCTCTGAAAGCCGTTGTTCATTTATTGGTTCAGAATCGTGATGAAATGTTTTCTATTATGGAGAGTTGGAAAAAGTCGAAAAGTAAGTGGACAAGGAGATTATCTGTTGCCGTAATTCCACCATACATACGTGCAAAACCGGATGACTTTGAGATTTGTTTAAATTTCTTAAAGGGTCTTATGAATGAATCTGATAGGGATGTGAAAAAAGCAATTGGTTGGGCGCTTAGAGAGATAGCGAAGAAAAATCCAGATGCAGTTTTTAACTTCTTATTAAAGCAGATAAAAACAACCGATAAGAACACCAGACAAATCATTAAAGATGGAATGAAAAAATTACCCCATGAAAAACAGAACTTGCTTTTGTCTCTAATGAAAATATAGAGAGGCGATCGAGTTTTTGAAATATTCACAAAATTAGTTTTGGAAATGATACTTAGAATTTTATTTTTTACTTTTATTAATTGTATAGTTATAGTATTATAAAGTCATGAGAAAAAAAATTTCAATAGTGTTAATTATTGTATTATCTTTTGTGTTGTTTGGTTGTGATATTACTAAGCAGAATTTGTATGAGCCTGATTTTGGTTTTACTAAGGAGAAAAAAGTCTTAATAATAGGATACAACAAAAATGCAATGGAGCCATTTATCTCTTATGATAGTAAATATCTTTTTTTCAACAATCTTAAAGGACCTAACAATAAAGATATTTATTATGCAAAAAGAATAAGCGATACTGTTTTTCAATTTGAGGGAGAAATAAAAGGAGTCAATACACAATATGTTGATGCAACACCTACGATGGATGAGGCAAATAATTTTTACTTTGTCTCTATGAGAAATTTTCCAAAAAACAGAAATACAATATTTTGTGGTAAATTTAACAATGGGGTTGTTTACAATATTCATCAGATAAAAGGTACAATAAATAACTTGCCACCTGGATGGGTGAATATGGGTGTTAAGATTACACCAGATGGAAAAACCTTACTCGTGTCTAGAGCCAAGTTTCGTAAGGGTGGGAGCTTTCCTATATTTGGAAACATAATAATTGCCACCAAGAATGGAAGTAAATTTGATATTTTGAGTAACAATAATTTTATATTAAAAAATATAAATAAAAGATACGCAATAGAATATTCAGCACATCTTTCCGCAAATAAACTTGAACTTTTTTATTCAGAAGTTACTTTGAGCACTCCTCCTGAGTTTAAACTCCTCCATGCAGAGAGAACTGGTAAATATACAGAATTTAATAAGCCGCTTTCAATACTAGCACCGTTTCAAAATGATAAAAAAGCAATTGTTGAGGCTCCTTGTATCTCTATCAATGCTAGTAAACTTTACTATCATAAATTAGATAATAAAGGAATTTATTCTATTTATGTATTATTTAGAAGGAAATAAATTTTTTGTATATTTTTATAGTTTTTTATAGGATATCGTTTTAAGGGGGCGGAATTGTTGAACATTAAAAAGTTTTTTCGTGAGAATCTTGACATTGAACTAAGTTATGGGTTTTTGATTGTGACTTTGCTTCTGCTTTTTGCCGTTAAAAGAAGTTGCACTGGTGCAGGTTGTATTTTTGGTCTTGTTCTTGTTCTATTTTTACTGTTTGACTCTATAATTTTTACAGTTGTTGCTTTGATAAAAGGTTTTAGAAAAAAGAGTGTGTTTAAACTCGTATTCTCGTTGGGTGCGTCAATTGTTATTGTGTTCGCCCTGGTTTTTATACTACTCAATGTCAAATTTTGAAAATTATATAAAAATAATTCGTAGCAGAAAAAGAAGAACTGTAGAATTGAAAATTACACCAGAGCCAGCAATTGTGCTTCGTGTTCCAATTTTTATGTCTGAAAATGAAATTAAGGGTATTGTATCTCGTCATACGAAGTGGATTGAAAAGAATTTTAACCGTATGAATCAAATAAAAAAGGAAACACCTTCAAGAAATTTCGTTTCAGGAGAAAAATTTTTGTATCTGGGAAAGTATTACACTTTGTATATAGTCAAAAGCAGTGAACCGCACCTTAAATTTAATGGAAAATTTATACTTCCTTATGAGTTGCACTCAAATGCAAGGAGAGAATTCGTAATCTGGTATAAGAAAACTGCTTTCAATATTTTAACAAAACGTGTAGAATACTTTTCCAGAGTTTCAGGTTTTTCTTACAACAGAATTAAAATTACAGGTGCACAAAAAAGGTGGGGATCTTGTTCTAATAAAAAGAATTTGAGTTTTTCGTTTCGGCTCGTTATGGCACCGCTTTCGATAATTGATTATGTCGTTGTGCATGAACTTTCCCACACTGTTTGTATGAATCATTCAGAAAAATTCTGGAATTTAGTGTCTTCAATAATGCCAGATTTTTTCAGGAGGAGAGAGTGGCTCAAACAAAATGGGTATAAACTATATATTTAACTTCTTTGCAAATTATGAATTTAGTAGCGGATTTAATTGCAATACCAATTAAACAATTTTAAGAAACGCAGTATTTATTTGGTTTTATTATTTGAGAGGCAGTGTGGATACTGCGTCAAGGAGAAGATCACTTTGTTTCCCTCTTTTAAAATGCAACATTCCTGCAATGGCTATCATTGCTGCGTTATCTGTGGAAAATCCTCTTTCAGGAAAGTAAACTGGAATTTTAGACTTCTTTTTAAACTTTTCTCTAAGTCTTTTATTTGCTGAAACTCCTCCCACCACGCCAATTGCTTTCACTTTAAATTTTTCTGCTGCTTTCACGGTTCTGCTCACGAGTATGTCAGTAAGTGCTTCTTCAAAACTTGCACATACATCGTTCAGGTGAGTTTTAATTTCTTCTTTATGCTTCTCAATATAATAAACTCCTGCTGTTTTTAATCCGCTGAAACTGAATTCAAACGGTGATTTAAGCGATAAACGTGGGAATTTGTAAAAGTTAGGGTTTCCCTTTTCTCCAAGTTTTTGAATAATTGGGCCTCCGGGGTATCCATATCCAAGGGCACGGGCGAATTTATCAAGTGCTTCACCTGCGGCGTCATCTCTTGTTTCTCCAAGTACTTTATAGTTAAGGTGTTTCTCAATAAGAACAAGTTCTGTGTGTCCTCCGGAAACAATAAGAAAGAGCATTGGGAAAGGAGGATTTTTCAGGTTAAGTGGTTTCTCATTGATGAATAATGAATAGATGTGACCTTCGAGGTGGTTTACTCCAATTAGTGGAATTTTCTTTGCAAATGAAAGTGCTTTTGCCGTTTCCACTCCAACAAGGAGAGAACCTACAAGTCCTGGACCGTAGGTTACCGAGATAAGGTTTAAATCATCAAGTGTAATTTTCGCAAGTTTAAGTGCTTCTTCTAAAACATATCCAATTAGTTCGGCATGTTTTCTTGATGCTATTTCTGGCACAATTCCGCCGTAGTCCTTGTAGAATTGTGTTTGTGAGGAAAGAACGTTGCTTTTTACGTTCCCCTTTTCATCTATTACAGCAATTGCTGTATCGTCGCACGAGGTCTCAATTCCCAGTATATTCATTTAAGTTCCTCCCCATAATTATTCCATCTTCTCCGTCAAGATAATATTTAGGCAATTTGCCTTTTTCTTCAAAGCCAAATTTTTTATAAAGTTTTTGAGCAATGAAATTTGTTTTTCTAACTTCAAGGTAGATTTCCTTTTTTCCG
This sequence comes from uncultured Caldisericales bacterium, assembly GCA_964465465.1. GTDB lineage: Bacteria > Caldisericota > Caldisericia > Caldisericales > Caldisericaceae > AUK232. The sequence goes on along the minus strand of CAYXJW010000056.1, from coordinate 16,878 downwards.
CTTTTCTTTGCAAGTGAAACTGCAAATTTCATAAGTTCACTTCCTACTCCTCTTTTTCTGTACGAAGGATGAACAGCTATGTTTACTATGTGAAGTTTCTCATCTTCACTCCACACTCCAAGAAATCCCACTATTTTTTTCATCCAACGGGCAACGTAATAATGGGCTTTACCATCAAATAAGTAGTCGAGATAAAACATTTCTTTGGGCCAGGGAGTGTCATAACTTGCAAGTTCTATTTTGTACATTTCAGGAAGATCTCTTGTTGTGGCTTTTTCAATTTTTACTTTTATTTTCATTTTCTCTTTCTAAAAATAATGTCTGTTGATCGTAAGTATACTGGATTAGCGGATAATGGATCTTTTGTAAAATTTCCCTTTTCTATCTTTTCATAAGCAATTGTAAGCAAAGTGTTTGCTGAAATTTCGACAAATTTTGCATTGGGTATCTTTGATTTTTCCGCCTCTTCTCTTGATGGGAAGAATAGATTTTCAATTTTTATGGCTTCATTTAAAGGTACACATCTGTCCTCTGATTTTCTTTTTCCATCTTCGAATTCGGCTATAAAAACTTCCATTCTTCCTGCAAAGATTGCAGCAAAGCCCTTTTTAATTTCTTTTCCGATTATATCCAGAGAGTTTATTGTAATCAGGGGGATATTTAAGGCAAAGGCAAGGATTTTTCCTTCTACTACACTTATCCTTGTTCCTGTAAAACTTCCGGGTCCAACAGCAACTGCTACTTCTGAAATTTCGCCGGGTTTCATATGGAAGGCATTAAAAAACTGTTGAATGATGAAAATGATGTTGTTCGGATATTTGGAAGGTGGATTTTCTTTTATACTGAATAAAACACCTTTTTCATTTCCAAGTACTATCTGTACCGGAATGAAAGAATTATTTATTATTAAAATCTTCCGCATAGTTGATCTCTATCTCCCTTTCTGTTTTTCCTGTTTTTGTTATTTTTATTTCAATTAATGGGATTGCGTAGTTTTCTATCTTTTCAGCCCATTCTATGAGAATTATACCTTCTTTTGATAGGTATTCAAAAATGCCGAGTTCATCAAGTTCATCAGGATTATTAATTCTATACAAATCAAAATGGTAAAAAGGCACTTTGCCGTCTTCGTATTCTCGGAGGAACACAAACGTCGGGCTTTCTATATTTTTTTTGATCCCAATTGCTTTGGCAACTCCCTTAGCAAAAACCGTTTTTCCGGCTCCAAGATTTCCTTTAAGGAAAATTACTTTTGCATGTTTCGGAATTTTAAGTAGTTTTTCCGTAATTTCTTTTGCAAGGTTTAAAGTTTCTTGTTCGTTTCTTGTTGTAATTTTTTCTCTCATTGCAAAAATATAATATCAGAAAATTTTTCTTTTAGAAATAGTTTTTTGAGAAGGAATTTATCTATATAATTAGATACGGAGGAATATATGAAAGATAAAATGATTGAGAAAGTTCTTGAATTTCAGCGTAATGAAATAACTGAGCATAAAATATACAAAATTCTTGCGAAAAGATCTAAAGGTAAAAATGCGGAAATCCTTCGTCGCATAGGTGCAGAGGAATTAAAACATTACCTTCTTTGGAAAAAAATAACCGGAAAAGATGTTAAAGAAAACAGATTTAAGATTTTTAAGTATGTTTTTCTTTCATACTTGTTCGGGATAACTTTTGCTGTGAAACTTATGGAAAACGGTGAGGAGAGCGCAGAAGAAGCATATACTGCGGTTGCAAGTGTTTATTCTATTGCCAACGATATTGGAAAAGATGAAGTTGAGCATGAGAACCTTCTTGTGAATATGATTGAAGAGGAAAAACTTGGATATTTAAGTTCCATAGTACTTGGTTTGAATGATGCACTTGTTGAGATTACAGGAACATTGGCAGGTTTGACTTTTGCTTTAAGGAATTCTATTACAATTGGCGTTGCAGGTCTTATCACAGGTTCTGCGGCTTCGCTTTCAATGGCTGCTTCTGAATACCTTTCGCAAAAGGCAGAAAAAGAAGTTAAAAATCCTGCTCGTGCTTCTTTTTACACATTTGTTGCGTATATTATCGTTGTATTAATGCTTGTTTTCCCTTATTTTTTATTGAAGAATTTTTATTTTGCCTTTTTGCTCTCCATTGCTATGGGAGTTGTGGTGATTCTGTTTTTTTCAGTGTTTGAATCGGTAATTCAAGAAAAACGATTTGTGAAAATTTTTTTGGAAATGATTTTAATCACCGGGTCTGTTGCATTAATCTCTTTCCTTATAGGAACAATTGCAAGGAAAGTTTTTCATATCGAGGTGTGAGTGAATGAAGAAAAAAGAACTTAGTGTAATAACGATCCGCTGGTTGATTTTTACTTTTATTTTAATCATTGTTTTAGTTGCTGGAATAATTTATTCAAGCAAAGTAGCATTTAACGATTTTGTAAATGATTTATTAAAGGGGCTTTCTGTTTTTGTATTCGGAATCCTTGTAATCAAACTTGTGGAAATTATTATTGTTAAAAAGTGGGGGAAGTTTGCTCAAAAAACACGCAACAAAGTTGACGATTTTGTTGTTTTTCTCATTAAAAAGACTGTTCCATTTCTATATATAGGTGCGTTGTATGCTGGTGTTTACCGGTTAAAATTTCTTACAGGAAATCCCGGATATCTCAGCGCTATCAATGTATCCTTAAAGGTTGTTGCTTCTATTTATGTAATTTTTATTTTAGTGGTTAGCACAGATTGGTTTACCAACCTTTACATCAACAGGGAAACATCAGGCTTAAAAATTCGCTCGCTCCGAGGAATTGATAAAATTATTAAAGTTGTTATTTATTCTTTTGGAATTGTCCTCATTTTAGGTAACCTCGGGCTTAACGTTACTGCACTGATAACCGGGCTTGGAATTAGTGGGGTTGCAGTTGCGCTTGCTGCACAAAAAATCCTTGAAGATTTGTTTAATTATTTTGTTATTATTTTAGATAAACCTTTTGAGGAGGGAGATTTCATTGTTTTTGGTGATTTTGCAGGCACTGTGGAGTTTATAGGACTTAAATCTACGAGGATAAGAAGCCTCAGTGGAGAGCAGATTATTGTGTCAAATTCAAATTTACTCAACGAAAAGGTGCAGAATTACAAGAGAATGAGGGAAAGAAGAGTTGTGTTCAAAATCGGTGTGATATATGAAACTCCTCTTGAAAAACTTAAGAAAATTCCTCAAATTATGAAAGAGATAATAGACGGAATTGAAGGTGTACGCTTTGATAGATGTCATTTCGTAAATTTTGGAGATTTCAGTCTGGATTTTGAAACGGTTTACTACGTAAACGATAGTGACTATCTTCATTATATGAACATTCATCAAGAGATAAATCTTAAACTTGCTGAGCAGTTCTCCAAAGAAGGAATAAGTTTTGCCTACCCTACTCAGGTTATTTATTTAAACAACGTAAATGACTCAGATAAAAAAGATAAGTAAAGGATTGTCTGTAATCTACAATTTTTTCATATTGGTTGTTTAAACTATAATATTACTATGAAATATATTGCTTTATACAGAAAATACAGGCCGCAGGTATTTGAAGATGTTGTAGAACAGCAAACCGTCGTAAAGATTCTACAGGAGGCGTTAAGGCAAAAGAAAATTGCCCATGCATATCTTTTTGCTGGCCCCAAAGGAACGGGAAAAACCTCTATCGCAAGGATATTTGCAAAAGGATTGAATTGTGAAAATGGTCCTACTCCGCATCCATGTATGAAATGTGATCAATGCATTTCAATAACAAATGGAACAAACCTTGATGTAATAGAAATTGATGCTGCATCAAACCGTGGTATAGACGAAATCAGAGATTTAAAAGAAAAGGTTAAATATGCTCCAGTCTCTGCTCGCTATAAGGTTTATATAATTGACGAGGCGCATATGCTCACCATGCAGGCGTTTAATGCTTTGCTAAAAACTCTTGAAGAGCCTCCTGAAAATGTAGTTTTTATTCTTGCAACAACTGAACCTGAAAAAATTCCACCTACAATTCTCTCACGATGCGAGAGATTCTATTTTAAGAGAATTTCTCTCCCAGGTTTGATTAGCAAGATAAAAGAAATTGCAAAAAAAGAAAACTTCAAACTCGAAGACGCTGCTGCTATGCTTATTGCAAGATTTTCTACAGGATCTCTTCGTAATGCTTTGAGTTTGCTTGATCAAGCATCTGTAATGTTTGAAGAAATTACAGAAGAAAATGTTCGTTCTTTACTTGGTATGCCGGGAGAAGAAGTACTGTATGAATTACTCAAATCAATTCTTGAAAATAATGAGGCAAGAGCAGTTTCTATTATTAGAAATACAGAAAGTGGTGGGAAAGACAGCAAAGTTTTTGTTAATGAATTTCTTTCTTATCTTCAAGAACTCATCAATTTAAAGGTTTTAGGTTTTGATGCAGTAAAAGATGAAATAGGTGAAGAAACTGCCAACCTCTTGAAAGAACAGGCAAAGTACGTTTCCACTAAAAAACTTATCGATATTTCATGGAAATTTGCCGATGTCCTGAACAGCATGAGATTTTTCCCGGATCCGTTCTTTGCAGTGGAACTTACTGCTTTGCAATGTATGGATGCTATTCAATCAGAAAGTGCTGCTGTTGAGGAGAAAATATCATATAAAGAGAAGGAAAAACCCCCGATTCTTTCTGATGAGGAGTTTGCAGAAAAGGCTAAACCATTAAAACCTTCTATGGAAGTTACAAATAACGAAAGCAAAGCGAAAGAAGAGATGAAATCTGTAAGCGGAAATGTGGAAATTCCTTCAGATGGGCTGGAATTTATAAAAGCGCAATGGGGTAATATACTCAGTGAAGTTAAAAACGCCAGCAAACCTCTCCATGCTTTATTGGAAAGGGTTCGCCCGGTTGAACTTAAAAACGGAACTCTATTCCTTATTGCTGAAAAGAAGTTTTATATTGAAATGCTTAAAAAACCTGAAAATATAGATATTTTGCGGAATGCTATTGAAATCGTCACAAGAAAAAATTTGTCCATTAGATATATTGAAAAAGAAGATGAAGAGCAGGAGGAGAATAAAGAAAAGGAAATAGAAGAATTGAAAAAACAGAAGACTGTGAAAGAAATTCTTACTCTTTTTGGTGGAAGTATAGCAAATGTAAAAAAAATAGATGAGGAGGGCAAAGAAAGTGAGAAATCTTAATGATTTAATGAGAAAGGCTCAAGAACTTCAAAAAAAGATGGAAGAAATAGAAAAGGAACTTGCGGAAACAAAAGTAGAAGGTTTTGCAGGTGGCGGTGCAGTAAAAGCGGTTGTTACTGGAAAGTTGGACGTTGTTTCTGTGGAATTATCCGAGGAAGTAATAGACAAAGAAGAGAAAGAGATGCTTGAAGATATGATTGTTGCAGCAATAAGAGAAGCACAGGAAAAAGCCAAAAAAATAGCGCAGGAGAAATTTGCTGCATTAGGTGGGCTCGGAACTGTTCCGGGTCTTGGTTTTCCCAATTAAATGAGTGGTTTTCCTAAAAAGGTTGAGCGTTTAATTGAAGAAATCCAGAAATTGCCAGGCATAGGCCCAAAAAGTGCCGAGCGTATTGCTCTACACATTGTATCAATGGATAAAAACAGGGTAGATAGGCTTGTTAATGCAATTAACGAGGCAAAAGAGAATCTTCATTTATGCCCTGTTTGTTTTAATCTTACGGACAAAGACCTTTGTAATATCTGTTCAGATCCTGAAAGGGATCATTCTGTTGTATGCGTTGTGGAAGAGGTTAGAGACTTATATGCGATTGAAAAGAGTGGGGAATATAGAGGTGTTTATCATGTTTTGCATGGAAGAATTGATCCTATGAATCATGTTTCTGTTGAGGATTTGAGAATAAAAGAACTTGTAGAAAGAGTTGCAAAAGGCGGGATAAAAGAGGTTATTTTGGCAACAAATCCAAATTTTAATGGAGATATTACGAGTTTGTACATATCGAAACTTTTAAAGCCATATAAGGTTAAGATTACGCGCATAGCAACGGGTTTGCCAAAAGGAACGGAAATCGACTTTGTAGATTCTGTAACTTTGACGATGGCAATAAAAGACAGAAAAGAAATTACCTGAGATTTTGTTAACATTTTTACAAAAAATGCTATAATGTTAAAATTGCAAAGAGTAGCGAAAATATATTTGCACAATAGGAGGTAAATATGAGTGAGATAATAGCAATTCACGGAAGAGAAATTTTAGATTCGAGGGGAAATCCTACTGTTGAAGTTGAAGTAACCCTTGAAAGCGGAATCACGGCAAGAGCAGATGTACCTTCTGGAGCATCTACTGGTGAACATGAAGCAGTTGAGTTGAGAGATGGTGATAAATCTCGATTTGGAGGAAAAGGCGTTTTAAAAGCAGTTGAAAATGTAAACGGCACTATTGCAGAAAAAATTGTTGGAATGCTTTCAGAGGAACAGGCTGCAATTGACGAGGCAATGATTGAACTTGACGGTACTCCAAACAAATCTAAACTTGGTGCAAATGCCATTCTTGGTGTTTCTCTTGCAGTTGCTCGTGCTACTGCAGAAGAGTATGGCATTCCTCTTTATAGGTATATAGGTGGAATTAATGGAACACTACTTCCAGTCCCTCAGTTTAACGTTTTAAATGGGGGTAAACATTCCGATTCAGGTATTGATATTCAGGAATTTCTTTTAATTCCAGCAGGCGCTCCCAATTTTAGAGAAGCATTAAGGTATGGAGCCGAAATTTATCATACGCTCAAGGGCTTATTGAAAAAAGACGGTTTCGTTGTGAGTGTAGGTGATGAAGGTGGATTTGCACCTCATTTAAAGACGAGTGAAGATGCAATAAAATATATCGTAAAGGCAATTGAAGAAGCGGGCTATAAACCAAAAGAAGACGTTTATATAGGAATTGATGCTGCGCCTTCTTATTTCTACGATGAGAAAAAAGGAAAGTATGTTTTTGAAGGTAAAGAGAGAACCTCTGAAGAGATGATTGATTATTACGAAATGCTTGTTGAAAAGTATCCAATGATCTCAATTGAAGACGGTTTGTTTGAGGAAGACTGGGATGGTTGGGTGAAACTTCAGGAAAGGCTTGGCAAAAAAATCCAACTTGTTGGAGACGATATTTATGTTACAAACATTAAGCGTCTTCAAAGAGGGATTGAGCTGAAAGCCTCCAATTCCGTACTTATAAAACTTAACCAGATTGGTACTTTAACGGAAACTATGGAGACAGTAAACCTTGCGAAGAGTGCTGGATTTACTCAGGTAGTTTCGCACAGATCTGGTGAAACTGCAGATACATTCATTTCTGATTTTGTTGTTGGAATGAATATTGGGCAAATCAAGAGTGGTGCTCCATGCAGAATTGAGAGAGTTGAAAAATACAATCAACTTATGAGAATTGAAGAGGAACTTGGCACTGCTGCAAGATTTGCAGGAAAGGATATTTACAGGAATTTTTCTAATCGTTAAATAGTTATGCCTGAAATAGTTGAAATAGAAATTTTAAGAAAAGAAGTTCTTGATAATTTAAAAGGAAAAGTTGTAAAGGATGTTGTAATAAATAAAGAAACACTTTTAAATATGAGCGAGGAGGAATTTTCCTCGCTCATTATCGGAAAGAAAATTATTGGGGCGAGGAGGAAAGGCAAGGTTCTTATTATCGATTTTTCTAATTCTGTTTCCATTATTATTCATTTTTTGCTCACAGGGTATATGAAAATTGTTAGAGAGTGTGATAAGAAAAAGGTACAGGTGGGCTTTATTTTTAATGACGGAACTTGTCTTTCTATTAATGGTATAATGCGTGGAGGATTTGTAAAACTTCTGAAATCTGAGGAAATTTTTGAAGATCCTTCTTTGAGAAAACTTGGAATAGATGCAATGAGCCCTGAATTTACAGCGGAAAAACTTTTTGAAATTTTTTCAAAGAACCCGCGGAAAAAGATAAAACAGATTCTTATGGACCAGTCGCTAATATCCGGGATTGGTAATGCTTATTCAGATGAGATACTTTTTCATGCAGGGATTAATCCTGAGAGAAAGTGTAATGAACTGACACGTGATGATGCCAGAAAAATCATTGAAGCAATGAAAAGTGTATTCAAAGAAGCGGAAAAGTACGGTGGGGCAAGCGAACTTACATTTGTGCATTTGAATGGGAAAAAAGGTGAGTTTCACAAACATTTCAAAGTACACAAACGCGAAGGTAAGCTCTGTTTTGTGTGCGGAACACCGATAAAGTCAGTTAAAATAAACGGTAGGGCTTCTTTTTATTGCCCGAATTGTCAAAAATAATTTGTACTTGACAGAAAGTCGAAAGTTGCTACTATATATAGGAATTTATTTAATAGGAGGTTGATAAATGCCGATATTAAAAGCGTCTAAAAAATCCGTTAGAAAAGATGCAAAAAGAAGAGAAAGAAATGAATATTATAAAACTGCTTTAAAGCGTGCGCTTGATTTTGCGCGCAAGAGTAATTATTCTGAAGAGAAAGTAAAGGAAGCAGTTAAGATAATTGATAAACTTGAAGCAAAAGGCATACTTCATAAAAACACTGCTGCAAGAAAGAAATCAAAACTTATGATGAAATTCAATGCGGCAAAGAAAGAAGCCTGATAAAGATTAAAGTTCTTCTATAAAGAGTTTCAATGCAAGGGGAAGATCTATTTCCCCTTTTTTGCTTTTCACATCTGCAAGTTCAAGTTTGTGAAAATCGCTAATGATGTCTTTTAAAGAAGTTCTTCTTGTTGTTTTTAAGAGTTTTCCTACAACAAAGGTGGGATAAATACCTGTTTTTTGGGCTATTTCTTTTTGGTTAAGTCCTTTCTGAGAAAGTTCTTTTATCATTACCATTTGCGACAGTGTTTTTAGCAAAAGAGATAGAAGTTGTTCAGGTGCCACGTTTTCTTTTGATACTATCTCTGAAAATGTTTTCAATGCAGAATTTCTTTTGTGGTAAATGATTTCATCAGTTAGCGTAAATATTTTTGCTTGAGGCATTGCCTCCACGACGTTTTGAACATCTTCTTTTGTAATTGTATCTCTTTCACCTGCATAAAGAGAAAGTTTTTCTATCTCTGTCGATATTGTAAATAAATTATGATCCAATCGCTCTATAATTTCCTCTATGGCATCTTTCTGAATTTTTTTATTGAAACTCTTTGTTTTGTTTTTAATCCATTTGCGAAGAATGGGAAGAGTTAGGGAGTATTGATTTATAAAAACAGCATCTTTTTCAGTTAAAGAAGAAGGTTTTGTTTGTGAAGTACTCATTATCACAAGAACGGAAAATGCAGGTACAGTTATTGAGAAGATTTTTTTGAGTTCTGATTTTTTAAGTTGCTCTCCGTCTTTTAATACAACAACCCTCTTATTTCCAAATGGCGGAGATTCAAGCATTCTGATTATTTCGCTTGCAGATGAAGAATTGCCGCTTAATTCAGTATAATCAAAGATTTCCGTTTCCCGGGTTAAGGATTTTTCTTTTATACTTTTTACGATCTGGAGTTTGAGATAATCCCCGTTATTCCCGAAAAGGAGGTACAACTTGTGTACCTCGCCTTTCTGTATTTCTTGTAAAATTTCAATTGCCGTTTTTTCTGTCATGGATAAATCTTTTCAAGAAGTCTTGGGAACGGAATTGTTTCTCTTACGTGGGGCAGTTTTGCTATCCACGCAACGGTTCTTTCAAGTCCTATTCCAAACCCTCCGTGTGGTACGCTTCCGTATTTTCTTAAATCGAGATACCATTTGTAATCTTCTTCTGAGAGATTGTTTTCCTTTATTCTTTTGAGTAATAGATCATAATCATCTATTCTTTGACTTCCACCTATTATTTCTCCATATCCTTCAGGTGCAAGCAGATCAGCTGCCAGAACTGTTTTGGGATCATCTGGATCAGGTTTCATATAGAACGCTTTTGATTCTACGGGAAAGTGGTGAACGAAAACAGGTTTTTCGAATTGAGCTGCAAGAATCGTTTCTTCGTCCCCACCGAAGTCGTCACCCCATTCAAGATGTTTTCCGTGTTTTTCAAGAATCTCAAGTGCCTCTTTGTATGAGATTCTGGGAAATGGTGGTTTTACTTTCTCAAGTACCGTGGTATCTCTTCCGATGATTTTAAGTTCTTCTTTACAGTTCTTTAATACCTCTTGAACAACGTACGTTACCATCTCTTCCTGGAGTTTCATGTTCTCTTCAAATGTAATGTAAGCAATTTCAGGCTCGAGCATCCAGAACTCCATGAGATGTCTTCTCGTTTTAGATTTCTCTGCTCTAAATGTAGGTCCGAAGCAGTAAACTTTACCAAATGCCATTGCAGCTGCTTCCATATAGAGTTGTCCGCTTTGTGAAAGAAATGCCGGTTTGCCAAAATAGTCTGTTTCAAATAGAGTTGTTGAACCTTCGCAAGCGTTTGGTGTAAGTATTGGAGCATCAACAAGTGTAAATCCCCTATTATCAAAAAAGTCTCTCAGGGATTTTTCTATTCGATGCCTTATTCTCAGTATTGCCCACTGTCTTTTGGATCTCAGCCAGAGATGTCTGTGTTCCATAAGGAATCCAACACCGTGTTCCTTTGGTGTTATCGGGTAGTCTTTTGTTAATTGAACGATTTGAAGGTCTTTAAGAAGAATTTCATATCCTCCGGGCGCTCTTTTGTCCTCTCTTATTGTTCCTTTTACAATTACGGAGGATTCCTGGGTAACTTTTTTTGCTCTTTCAAAAACATCTTCAGGAACATCATTTTTTGAAACAACGGATTGTATTATACCTGTTCCATCTCTTATCAAGAGGAATAAAATTTTTCCACTCGACCGTGTGTTGTAGATCCATCCTTTTATCTCAACTTCTTTCCCAACATAGTCTTTTGCCTCGTTTATATACATTTCTCTCCCTTAAAGGGTCACCTCCTTGAAATTTTAAAAATATTCTTTTGGAAATTTTACAACTCAGCGAACAAAAGTCAATAAATTTTAACCTGATTTTGCCCTGCAAATTGGACAAAGTGGGTATGGTGGCAGATTTTCTATTAAAATCTGCCTTGCAATTTCTACTGTGTCTATAAACACTCCGTTGTATGTATATGTGTATAGTTCTTCAAGTTCTCTATTCTCTTTTACATTTTTAGATGATGCAAATTTTTCTGGAATATACGATTCCGAAAATGGGATTTCGAATTCCTGTTCGAATTTTGAAAGACATCTAACGCAAGTAAGCATTACTCTTGCATTTAATGTGCCTTCAAAGTAAATTTCTTCTTTTCCCGCATATTCCATAAAACCGGTAATGCTTACTGGTGAGATAAGTTTTGCGTTATCTCCAGGGTCAATTTTGTTTTGTGGAATTTCTTCCTTTATTGATATTTTCTTATTGGTTATCAGATTCTGAAGTTGTATTTTCATTTAAAAGACTCTCCTTTCCTTCTTGTATAAGGAGTTTTGCTTTATCTAAAACAGTTTCCACCTTTGCAAGAAGTCTTGCACTGTAAGTTTCTGCTTCGGCTATGATTGAGTTTGCTTCTTCTCGCGCACTCTTTAAGATTTCTTCTTTTTGTTTATTTGCTTCCTGCAATATATCAGATTCTGACAGGATTTTTTTTCTTTCCTCATTTGCTTTTTCAATGATTTCCTCCCTTTCTCTGTACGCTGATTCTATTATTTCTTCCCTTTTTTTATCAATAAAAAATGCCTTTTTCATTTCGTTAGGCATTATGTTTTCAATTCTTTCAATTCTTTTTAAAATTTCATCTCTATCAACACTTACAAGTTTTGAAAAAGGCATTCTTTTTGCATTTTTTATCATCTCTTTTAATTTTTTAAGTTCTTCTATTACTGAATTTTCATTCATTTTTTCACCTTCTCCCTTAATTTTTTGCTTACGCAACCCGGAACGAACCGGGATACATCTCCACCATAAGAAGCAATTTCTCTAACGAGGCTTGAACTCAAAAATATGTACTGCCCACTACTCATTACAAACACGGTTTCTATTTGTGGATAAAGCACCGAATTTGTAAGTGCCATTTGAAACTCGTAGTCAAAATCTGAGACTGCCCTTAAACCTCTTAAAACAAACCGTATTTTGTTTTCCTTTAAATAGTCTGCAAGAAGTTTACTCAGCGTATCCACTCTTACATTTTTGATATTTTTCGTTGAGCATTTTACGAGTTCTACACGTTCATTAAGACTAAATAAAGTATTTTTTTCTTTTCTTATCGCAACAAGAACTATTAATGTATCGAAAATTTCGGCTCCTCTCTTTATAACGTCAAGATGGCCTTTTGTTATTGGATCAAATGTTCCCGGATAAACTGCTATTTTTTTCATACTTAATTATATCGTTTTGTTTTGTTGTTGCAAAACGAACGATTTTGGATAAAATAACAGCGATGAATAGAAATTTAAAGTTATTGGTAGCGATATTTATTATTTTAATTTTGAGCACTTTTTCATTTGGCTGTGCATCGCAAAATAAGGCGAAAACGGTGAAAGTGCCGTCTGTGATTAATTTGAAAATTGATGATGCAGAAAAAGTTCTCGAAAAGGAAGGATTAATCCTTCAGGTTGTAAAATCCCAATATTCATCTACTGTTCCTATTGATTGTATAATTTCTCAAAATCCTGCACCAGGGGAAAAGGTAAAAGAAGGCACGATTGTGAAAGCAGTGATAAGTGGAGGTTCAGAGAATACAGTTGTACCGGATCTTACCGGTAAATCATTTGAAGACGCTGTTTCCATTTTGCAGAGCAAAGATTTAAATCTCGGAGATATTTCTGAAAAGGAAGATAACAGCCCTGTGGGAACTGTTATTTCCCAGGATCCGGCTTCCGGGACGGTTGTTGAACCTGGACATAGAGTTAAACTTACTGTCAGCATAGGGAAATTTGTTACCATGCCCAATGTTATTGGAATGAATGTTGATAAAGCAAAATCTTTACTTGAATCACAGGGTTTCAGGGTAACTGAAATTGACACGACTGATATTGTAAAAGTTTCGGGAAAGGTTGTTTTGTATCAATACCCAATGCCCGGGCTTAAAGTTAGGCCTGGTGTGGAAGTTAGGCTCAGGATTTCAAAATGAAGAAATTTATCCTATCTCCGTCAATTCTTTCTGCTGATTTCTCTAATCTTTCTTCTGAGATTAAAAAGATAGAAGAAGTTCCGAATAGTTGGGTTCACATTGACGTTATGGATGGACATTTTGTACCAAATCTTACATTTGGGGCGTGTGTTGTATCATCATTGCGCAGGAAGACAGATCTTTTCTTTGATGCTCACCTTATGGTAGATAATCCAGAGAATTTGATCGAAGATTTTGCTAATGCTGGAACAAATGCTATTACTTTTCATGTGGAAGAAACGCATTTTCCGTTGCGCCTTATTAAAAAAATTAAAAAATATAACATGAAAGTAGGTGTATCTCTAAATCCTGCTACTCCTTTTGATGCACTAACTGGAATTTTACCCTATGTGGATATTTTGCTTATTATGAGTGTTGAACCTGGTTTTTCAGGGCAGAGTTTTATTCCTTTTTCAGTTGACAAAATAAAGCGTGCAGTTGAATTTAGAGAAAAAAGGAATCTTAATTACCTCATTTCTGTTGATGGAGGGATTAACGATAAAACTGCTGAATCTGTACTAAATGCAGGTGCAGATATCCTTGTTACCGGGAGTTTCTTTTTTAAGAACGACTTTGATTTTGTTAAAAAGTTTTTTGAATCATTGAGAGATAAATAAAAGCCTCCCAACGTTGGGAGGCTTTTATGATTTTTAGTTAACTGTGATGAATTTCTGAATTTTCGAAAGGATTACTCTCTTAGGTACTGCGCCTATAATCTGTTCTTCTACTTTACCATTTACAAATAAAAGCAAACTTGGAATACTCATTATGCCATATTGAATGGCAATATTCTGGTTGTCATCTACATTTACGCGCACTACTTTTAATTTTCCAGCATATTCTTTTCCTAATTCCTCTACTATGGGTTCAATCATTTTGCATGGTACACACCAATCTGCCCAAAAATCTACCAGGACTGGTATTGGTGAATCAAGAACTTCCTGTTTAAAGTTAGTTTCATTTACGTCCATATTACCTCCGTTTATTTTTCTGAAAGCAGTGTTGTAATTTCTTTTGCAAAGGTCTCTTCCATATTAGGATCATACCCTACTACTGTTTTTGCTATTCTACCATGTTTATCTATAAAGAAGAATCTGGGTATTCCGCTCACACCGTACTCCTGTGCAACTGTGCCATTGTCTCCCACTACAGTGTAAGTGATCCCATGTTCTTTTATAAATTTTGAAACTGTTTCTCGTTTTCCTGGGCCATCAAGATTTATTCCTATCACAACAAGCCCCTTGTCTTTGAATTTTTCGTAAAGTGATTCTACGTGGGGGATAGTCATTCTGCATGGTCCGCACCAAGTTGCCCAGAAGTCAAGTAAAACAACCTTTCCTTTTAAATCAGAGAGATGTACCACCTTTCCATCTGGTGTTTGCCAGGAGAAGTCTGGTGCAACCTGCCTTTCAGAATTTCCGTCATTATTAGAACTACATCCTACAAATATAGGAACAGTAAGCAATACTATCAGGATTGCAATCAATATTTTTTTCTTCATATTCACTCCTTCCGTTAACTTTAATATATTGTAATTATACCTGCTAAACTTTGTTAGGTCAAGTGATTTCTTTTACTAAAATTTTTATCTTTTTAATGATTTCACTTTCCTCTAAATTTTCAGTTTCTTTTGAATACCTGAGTTTGTAATATAACATTATTGGCTCTTTCAGTTTGCTTAATTTGCCTTTTCTTGCAGCAAATTCAAGTAAGGTTTCTGACTTTTTCCTGTCTTCTCCTATCCTTTTTTCAAGCATGTTTAAAACTGCAATTTCTTTGCTGGTTGGTTTTCTTTTTCGCAGGATTATAAAGAGTAAAAATGCAATCAGAATTAAGATCAGGATATTTTTAAACTTTTTAAACAAGTTTTTGGTAATGTTTACTGAATTAAGTACGGATAAACTCAGGTTTGATATATGTGATCTTATTCCATGAAGCATTTGGATCTGTTTTGCGCTGTTGTAAGTAATTACATTTCTGTACCAGGACATTTTTATATTATCAATAAGCATTTCAAGATGTGAGAGTTTTGGAGGAGCGGACGGAGGCGTCGGGTCAATTCTTATCCACCCTTTGCCTGTAATATAAACTTCAGCCCATGTATGTGCATCCTTTGCCCTTACAATGAAGTATTCTCCGTCTGGATTGTACTCTCTTGTTACGAATCCAGAGACAAGTCTTGCAGGGATGCCATTTATTCTTGCAAAAAGTACAAATGCAGTTGCAAAGTGCTGGCAATAGCCAGTTTTTTTGTTAATCACAAAGTCTTCTATATTCGCTGATGAAGGGTTAAGGGAATATTGATAATTCTTTCTTAAATAATCTGCAATGTTTTTTGCTTTGTCCTCTGCAGTCTTTCCGTTTCCTGCAGCTTCTTTTGCTATTTCTTTAAATGTTTCAGGTAACTTTGGGAGTTGGAGGTATTTTTCTTTTTCACTTCTGCTAAGTGATTCTCTAATCAAAATATTACTCTTTCCTGTAATGCTACTGAATGCATCATATTTTATTGTTTTATAGTATATCTGATCTGTTAAAAAATCGCCAAACTTATTTTTTCTCAGGTATAAGAACTCTCCATGTATTCCAAGCAATTTTTCTGGGCCAAACAGCACATCTGTACCATTTGGTTCCAAGAAAATAGTGCTTTTTACAAGGCCAAACGTAAGTCCAAAATCGTTGTTGCTGTCATATGGAAATAATTTTGAAATTTGTTGCGTTTTAATCCATTTTGAACCGGTGAAATAGGCATAATGCATTCCACTTAGATATAGTGGAGGAAGGAGAGATTTTCCTTCGACTCTCATTACTATTCGGTTGTTCAGTTTTACTGCTCCTTTTTCAATAACAACGTTTGTACTAAATCCACTTTGTGATTCAGGACTTAACCTTATGCCGTGGAAATATCCAAGTGATAGTCTTGGAAAAGAAAAGAATAAAACAAATGAAAAAAGCATAGAGATGACAGAAAAGATAACTACTTTGTGGTAAAAGGCTCTGGGAATCTTTATGTTATTTGATTCAATTCCTGAAAAAGTCAGCATTAAAGTTCCAGATACGAGGAATGCAAAGAGGAATATACCAAAAGTCAATGAAATTGTTGATACAGAGGAAAGCAGGATAAGTAGTATACCAACGAGGAAAATTTCATAGTAATCCTTTTCTTTGCATGGTAAAATTTGTTTTGCAAAAAGAATTATAACGAGTAAGTTGGAGAGTGTGTAAAAAAGATTAACCCCGAAGATAAGCGAAAAGATAAAATACGCGAGAGGAAAGGATTCAATTAGCTTTTCTGCACTTCCTTTTGCGATAATTTTCCCATATTTCTTTCTTATTAATGGTGTAGTTACTATTAACGGAAGATATGTTAAAAATTTATAGTCTGACGCTGATATAAAAAGGATAGATGTTAGGATAAATAGTGTTGAAAATTTGATCTTTACGTCTTTAAACATAGATTATGTCCTCGTAGGTTATAAAATTATCTGGAATTTTTAAAGGGGGTGTTTCTGTCGGTTTTACTGTTGCAAGAAGGTTAAAAATCTTTTGATAAAAAAATCTGTTAGAGGAATTTCCGAGTAATTTTGAATTTAGCGTAAAAGAAATGGGTATACGTTTTACAAAGCAGTTGTAAACAAATGAAGTAATCCTTATTAGTGCATCTTCAAACTCTTCTTCATTCTCATACAGGTATGAAGATGTATCAAAGAAAATCCTGAATTCCTCATTCTCAGATCTGGTTTCTACTACCATTAACTCGTTTGCT
>CAYXJW010000055.1:0-29124 GCA_964465465.1 uncultured Caldisericales bacterium | reverse complement strand
ATCAAAATAATCCTCTATTGCTCGTTTATTCCTTCCTGTTACAAGTAAAATGTCTTCTATTCCTGAATGTACTGCTTCTTCCACCACATATTGAACAGCAGGTTTATCTACAATTGGAAGCATTTCCTTTGGTTGTGCTTTTGTTGCAGGAAGCAATCTTGTTCCAAAACCTGCAACAGGTATCACTGCTTTTTTAATTTTATTATCTTTTGTCATTTATCCGCCTCCGCATTGTATCTTCAATATCTTTTATGAAATAAAATTTTTTTATTACACCATTAAAAATTTATTTTATTCTATATTCTCTATATATATTTAGTATACACAGTTTCAGTCTTTTTTCCATACAATGTGTTTGTTGGTATTAAAATTTGCGAAAAATAGATTTTTATCTTACCAGTGAATTCCATTCTGCAGATATTTTCACTACAGAAAATCTTTCGATTGCTTTTGTAGAGTTGCATTTATAATATCTCATTAGCTTCTTGTCCTTCAATAACTTTAAAATAGCAGTTGATAATGCTGAAACTGAGTTCTTTTCTACTATTATTCCGTATTTTCCGAAAATGATTTTCTTTCCCGAATCGAATTCACATTTAAGATTTCCATTTAATATTTCGCATACACTATTTGAGGATAAAGTTGATATAACAGATAGATTACATGCGAGTGCTTCAACTAAAACGTTTGGAAACCCTTCTGTATTAGACGAGAGAACAAAAATATCGCTTTTGGACATATATTTAAAGGGATTTTTTAAAAATCCTAAAAACTTAACATATTTTTCAATTCCCAGTAATTTACACTCTTTTGATATTCTATGTCTCAATGGGCCATCTCCTATAAGGATAAGTTGTGCCTTAGATTGCTTTAATACTTCAGCAAAGGATTTAAGTAATAGTAAATGATTCTTTACGGGATAAAAACGTCCTACAGAAACAATAGTTGGGAAATTGAACTGAATATCTTTTACATCTTTTACTTTGAGAGTATTTATGATTTCTGTATCGACAGGGTTGAAGATTATTTTAATTTTGTTCTTGTTAACTCCAAAATTTTTTATTAGATCATCGTAGATGCTTCTTGAATTTACTACTATTAGATCTACGTGTTTGAAGACTAGTCTATGCATGAAACTCATGAGTTTGCCAGATGGCAGTTTTTTATAGTGTTGGCTTAAAACACTACGAACACTTACAATTGTCTTGTGCTTCTTGATTAAGTTTGCAAAAAAATTTATTATATTTGGCCTTTCAAGAAAACTGATTACACAGTCAATTTCGTACTTTCTCAGTATAATACCTACTACAAAAGGATCAATCACTAATGAAAGCATCTTTTTAAATGTGGATTTTAGATTTTTATGCAGTTTTATTACGGTAATATTTGAAGGAATGCTATAAAATATGTTATCTTCCAAAAGGATTAAAAACTTTTCTTTGTCTGAGAAGGAATTCTTGAGGAGAATTGAAATAACTCTTTCTGCTCCCCCAGGACCCATTGAATTTATGAATAGAGCGATCTTTCTGTGCTTAATCAACTCAACCACCTCTCGGCCCATAAGTGTAATGAGATTATTATCCAAATTTTATTTGCAGATACATTTTTATATAGTTTGAAGTTTTTGTATAGAAGGCCAACAGAGTTTGGGTTTAGCAAAGAGAACTTTTTAGTGGCATCTTTAGACATGTAGAACTCAGCTAATTTTTTTAGAGAATCCTCTTCTCTAAACCATTTATTAAGTGGAATAGAAAAACCGTGTTTGGGCCTCATAAATAGGTCATTTGGAAGGTGTTTTGATAAGAGTTTTTTCAGTATGTACTTAGTAATTCCGTTTTTGTATTTTAATGAAAAAGGTAGCTTTGTTGCAAATTTAAGTACATCCAAATCAAGAAGTGGTTCTCTTCCTTCTATGCTATTTTCCATTGTAGCTCTATCAACTTTGACTAATATATCATCTGGAAGATAATTTTTAAGATCGAGCAATTCGTAAATCTCTATTTTATTCTCTGACTTAAAATTTTTTAGGAAGTTGATTTTTTCAAACATAAAACGTAAATCATAGTGGGATTTCTCTTGAGTTAATCTTGTTAATTCTTCAATAGAAAAAAATGATTCAAGGGAAAGAAATCTTTCCCAATCGCTATTATAGTTCAGTACTTCTCTAATTTTTTTAATCTTTTGTGTAGCATCCTCCTTGAATGGTATTTTTAAGTTTTTAGGAAGTAATTTAAAAAATACTGCAAAATTTTCAATTTTTTTCATTGTGTAATAATTGTTATAACCGGCAAATAATTCATCCCCTCCATCGGCAGAGAGAACTACTTTTACCTTTTTAGAAGCCATTTTTGAAACTAAAAATGTAGGAATTCCCGATGTATCTGCAAATGGTTCATCAAATATTGTGGGAAATTCTTTGAATAGTTCAATAATGTTGTGTGAATTTACAATTAACTCATTATGGTCAGTTCCAAGATAGTTTGCTATGTTTTTTGCATAGACAGACTCATCAAATTTACTTTCGTTAAAGCCTATAGTAAAAGTCTTGATATCTGTAGTGATTTTTTGAAGCAATACAGTGATTAAAGTCGAATCAATTCCTCCACTTAAGAAAACACCAACTGGAACATCAGCGATAAGTCTATATTTTAGGCTATTTATTAATAGATTTTCGAGCCTCTCGATTGCTTCTGCTGTTTCAATATTTTTCTCCTTTGGATTGTGAATTTCAAAATAGGGATAGATTTTTAGGTCCCCGTTGTGATTAAGTGTAAGATAGTGTCCGGGCAATAATTTAAACGTGTTCTTAAATATAGAGTATGGACTTGGTATATAACCGAAGCGTAGATAAAGGTTAAGTGCTTTTCTGTTTATTCTTTTGCTAAATAATGGGTGCTTTAAAAGGGCTTTCAGTTGTGAAGAGAAAATAAAGACCCCATTTTCATAATAATAGTACAACGGTTTTATGCCTATCCTGTCTCTGGCCAGGAGTAATAAATCTTTTTCTTTATCAAAAATTGTAAATGCAAACATTCCACGGAGTTTTTTTAACATGTTCACTCCAAATTCTCTGTACATATAAAGGAGAACTTCCGTATCAGTATTAGAAAAAAACTTGTATCCTTTTAATGATAAATCCTTTTTGAGTTCAAGGAAGTTGTATATTTCTCCATTAAAAACGATTGCTATTTTGCTATCTTTGGTAATCATTGGTTGATGACCTGCATAAGACAGGTCTATAATAGATAAGCGTCTGTGCCCAAGTGCAACTTTATCATTTTTATCGATAAATAAACCGCTATCGTCGGGGCCACCTTTAGTCATGGTGTCTCTCATGTTGTGAATAATATTCTCCGAGTTGGTAAAATTATTGCTATTGAAATATTTAAAGCCAACAATCCTACACATTTGCTATATCACACCCCTTGTTACTTATAAGTTTTAAT
Source organism: uncultured Caldisericales bacterium (assembly GCA_964465465.1). Taxonomy (GTDB): domain Bacteria; phylum Caldisericota; class Caldisericia; order Caldisericales; family Caldisericaceae; genus AUK232. Next base: position 25,678 of record CAYXJW010000055.1, on the reverse strand, counting down.
TTAAATTTAAAGATTTTATTAGCAACGTTTACGAGGTTGTGTGTTGCCACAGGAATTAATACGAAAAGCAGGAATGTCCTGTGTCTTAACGCAGTTCCAGTATTGGAAACACCCCAGGCGAAGAAAAAAATCATGAAAAATAACAATATTGCTGAGAAAATTAAAATTTCTTTGTATTTATTATTAAATTTTTTGAAATTTTTCATTTCTAAAACGAAGGATAGAATTAAAACAAGATACATTATCGAGTCAAATAGCCCCACCATATCCTTCAGGGAGTGGAGTTGCCATAAAAATGGAGAAAAAAGAAAATATAACATTCTAATTGGAGTTTGTAATATAAATGATAAATATGAATGTGGTAAAAAGTTAACGAGGTAAGCAGTTTTACCTCGTGCTGCCACATTCAGCTTCATTGTTATATAGTGAATAGAGAATAGACTACTGATATTTTTGTAAGGAATTTTACCTAAAATTATTGGGTATTTTCTAATCATTGCAACGAAAGCAACAAAGCTAATAGATACTATAAGTACAGAGATAATTTTTTCTTTTAAAGAAATTTTAATTAGTTTGTATAGCATAAAGATAATTATCCAGATAAAGAACGAAAAATCCACAATAATTGTTACATTGTCAAAAAGGTTAGCCAGGTACAAAATACCTATTGCAGGTAAGAAATACTCCAAATTTTTATACTTTATAAATGCAATTGATAATAAGAAAAATAATGAAAGTAGGAATATAGTAACTGTTTCTCTTAATGTAAGTACGGAGTATAGTATAATGCTGGGAAAATAGTAGAAAATAAGAGAAGCAGTGAAGGAAATTTCGTTATTGTGAAAAATCATCATTGTTATCTTATAAATTATATACGCAGTTAAAGTAGAACAAATAATGTTTATTAGTACAGGCATCAGTGTTTCGGTGCCAAATAACATCTCTATAACAGCAATAAATTTTGAATAATAGTAGTTTGGTGCTGATGAGATAAAGATTAATTTATGCGTCCAGATATTTGCATAATAATCAGCTATTTTTTTAAACATTATGGCATCTGACCCACCACCTGGTAATATAATTCCAGCTGTTTCCAATTGCAAAAGAAATAATCTTAATAGTATGCCTGGAACGACTATCATAAGTAAAACTTGTTTTTCTTTTGTCTTAATTAAAAGTATTGTTCCAAGAACTATAAAGATGGAGACTAAGAAGAGTGTAAAATTTATAAAACTCTTGTGCATAATCGTATTAGCCGTGATTCCTATAGTGATTAATAAAAGAAATTTTGTGTATCTAATGATTTTGCTTTTTGTCATTGTGCACCTTCAGTATGGTTTCTACTAATACACTTCCCCAGTAGTTTTTATTAAAATATTTAGCAACATAATTGCGTCCATTTAATCCCATCAAATTCCTTTCTCCCGGTCTTTTATATAGGAATTCTAATGCTTTTTCCCATTCGTTTATATTATTGGCAAGTAATCCAGCTTCACTTTTTTCTATGATTTCTGAATTTATTCCTACAGGAGAAGCTATAACCGGCTTTTTCATTGCCATATATAATAACATTTTATACCCACATTTTCCTTTATTCCATTTTGTATTCTCGAGCGGCATAATGCCAATATCTATACTATTAAAGAATTTCTTTTCTATACTATAATCCCATTTGTGTATAATTATTCTTTCTCTGAATTTTGAAAGCAATGAAAAATTAATTTTATCAGCATTAGTCATGATAGAAACTATTGAATCCTGGTGTCTTTCTAAAAAATGCGTAAAGGCTGGTTCTAAAGCGTATAATTCTCTAAGAGTATTTTCTCCACCACTACCACTCCATCCAATGGTGAAATAGGTATGTTTCTCAGGAAAGGGTTTCCAATAATTTAGGTCTACGGCAGTGGGTATAACTACAGTTTCCTTTTTAAACTTATAGTGATCTTGCAAAAATTTATTACCGGTAATTACTAAATGCGATTTTGCTGCAATCTTATCAACACCTTTTCCTTTTATCCATATTGCGTCGTCTACATCAAATATTAACGTTGAGCTAATAAGTTTCTCAATCGTATATTTGGTGGGAATTATTTCGCGTTGCAGAAAAACAATTTCATACTGTCTAAGTTTAAATAAAAGTTTAAGTAATTTTGTTAATATCATGGTATAGAATCTAAATTTGTGTAATAACGGTTCTTTTAATTTCTTAAAGTTTAGTTCCATATCAAAAACATCTACTTCAAAATTTTGTTTCAAGAACGGTGTTATATATTGTAATATTCTAAATCTTGCGCTTGGCAAATTTTTATTTTGAACAACCACGAGGAGCCTAAATTTTTTAGAATTGTTTCTCAACTTTCTTGGATTTAATTTTGCTTTCATCTTACAATATTCTATGTATATAAACAAATATTACAAGGTGTATTTTTGTCTGCTTTCAGTAAATTTTTAAAATTTAATACGACTATTTAACAAGTATTGAGATTAAATCTCGCAATATATTTCTTATGCCGTTAGAAAATTTAAAATACCGTAAATTAAATATTTCTTTTTCGATAATTAAAATTTTTCTGTATGCAGAGTATTTTTTGGAGTAAATTTTGAACCTGTTCTTAATATGTTGCACGTAAACATTACATATATGGTATTCTGGGTTTATGCTTATTAGTTTCTCAATACATTTTATTCGGTTGTTTAGTTTCTTTTTAAGTGATTCATTTGCTTGTGGTAATCTTAGTAAATTGGATATAGGATTAGATTTGGGCAACCCTATTGTTTGATGAGAATGAATTCTGTAACCCATCAATGGTTCTGAGTGCAACAATATTTTTTTGTGTATCACAGCAGTTACAAGTGCAATCCATGTATCGTGAGGACACAAATCATAGAAAGGTAAAGCATATTGAAGAAGTTCTTTTTTGAATGCAATAGTTGCCCCTGTCACTACATTGTGTTTTAGTAAAATTTTCATAGGATCAACTATGAACTTTTTTTGTTCGTTTTCAGTAAATCGTACAGATTCCCATAAATTTTTATTTAGTTTTGATCCATTTTCGTCAATCAAATTGGCGTTTGAGAATATTAAATAGGCATTTTCGTTAAAAATCAATTCATTGTAAAGACTCTTAATTTTATTTGGGTAGAAAATATCATCTTGGTCGCTAAGAAATATTATGTCTCCCCTGGCTAGACTTACTGCTTTTTCGAAATTTTTTATATAGCCTAACCTTTCCGTATTTCTAAATATTCTTACTTGAAAGGGAACTTTTTTTAAAATCTCTTTTGCTATTCTAATTGTGCTGTCAGTAGAGCCATCATCACAGATAACTACCTCATCTGGAAGAAAAGTTTGATTGATTATACTGTTTAACTGATCTCGAATAAATTTTTCTCCATTGTATGTACACATGGCAATGGAAACGGTTTTAGATGTTTTTTTGCGCATAATTAAACTCCTTTTAGTATGTGCAGAATTTGTTTTCTCATCCCCAAGGGAAGTATATGCCAGATTTTTGCGATAATTGTATCGTTTTTTCTCGAAGAATTAGATTGTGGGCAATAATAGTTTACGTGATTCGTGATTAAACTTCCTATTTTCTTATCTAAAACTAAGTTTTTTAAGTATCGTTTTGCATTGTACTGAGGGTATAGGTATTGTATAGTTTCAATAATAAATCTCTTTCTATTTTTTACAATGTTTTGAATCCAAGGCCATTGACTTATCAGAATATCATTTTTGATTGTTCTATAAACAACAAATTCAGCTGTGATTGGAGAGATATCCCATTCTTTATCTATTTGTTCAAGATTACCATTTAAACTTCTAATTATATTTCTAAAAATGAAGTCAAATGCTTTACCTGAAACTATCGGATAGCCTTCTTTGTCGAACTTTCCTAAAGAGTGTACATTAAGCAGTTTGTTATTATATTCTTTCAACAGTGCTAAAAATTTTTCTTTAAAATCTTTTCTGAAAATTAGTTTAGAAATTTCAAAGACCAATAGATCTCCTTCTATCCATCTTTCGGTAGAGACAATGTGTTTAATTGTTAAGCCATTGGAATAGATAGAAATAGTTTCCTTATTTTCAGCAGAAGTTCTTATTTTTTGCGTTGTTTTGTTATGGTCTGTGAGTATGGTTATTGTTCTAAATTCTGGACGTCTTTTTAATGAAAACTTCTTTGCTATCCAATTTGCATTAAAAAAACTCGAAGGTAATTTATGCTTTGAGGCTACCACTAAAAATGAATTTGCAAATTCATTAAAGATTTTACCTTTGTACAAGGTTTTTAGTGCAAGTCCCTCGTGAAACAATCTATGGTTTGCAAACCTGACAGTAGGAAATTCTACCCAGTTGTAAATGCGATGTTCCATTTTGACTTTTTCATTGTTAATAATTGTAGTGGCTAACTTGTAGTCAGGGAAGCAACTAAAAAATTTAATCGCTTCGAATCCGCTTTCTTTTAACAAATTAGTGAGTTCAAATCTGGTAAAAGTAACTGGTCCATAGTTGTTTGGGTAATCGTTAATTCCTTCAAACGCTTTACCGGTATGATCTTCTAAGTCACCTTCCCAATATTTTAAGCCTATTTTGTTTTCAATTGCTACAATTAACATACCATTGTCTTTTAAAGCGTGTTGAGTTAAGTAAAGCAGTTTTTTGAATGCTTCTCTGGGGGGGGTATTTCTCATATACATTGGAGAATACTCTAAAACACCAATAAGAGTTATTATATCATAATAGCTTGAAGGAAGACTCATACATTCTATATTTGTGTTATATACACTTACATTGTTTAAATCTCGACATCGCTCTCTTGTTATAATAGCTCTATATTTGCTTCCTTCCACAGCATCTACGCTTTTAAAGTGTTCTCCAAGATATCTAGTGATGGCACCACAACCGGAACCTATTTCCAGAACATTTAAATCATTTGATAAATCCAAAGCACGTATAATGTTAGGTCTATTAACATTGAAGTGATAACAACTAGCCCAATTCTTAATATAGTTTGTTAACTCCTCTGATTGAGAACTTACGTCACTAGCTGCTTTTATTGATTCTAAAATATATTTTTCTGCTTTGTATCCATCTGAATAGTTGATTGTACAATATGGGGATTTATTTCTATAAATTTTGTATTTTTCATCATAGTAAAAATCATTGAGTAGAAGTATGTTTTCTTTACTCATATGTTATAATCTACCTCTCCTTTTGAAGTTACTTTATTAATCCACTCTTTGTGCGACAAGTACCAATTTATGGTAAGTTTTAATCCAGTCTCGAAATTAATTTTAGGTTGCCAGTTTAATTCTTTTTTGATCTTTGTTGCATCAATACCATATCTTCTATCATGTCCAGGTCTGTCTTTTACGAATTGTATCAATGAATCGTTAATTTGCTTATCTCCGGTTATCTTTCTGAGAATCTTAATAATTTCTTTTACTACATATATATTTTCTCTTTCATTATTGCCCCCTATGTTATAAATTTCTCCTATTCTGCCGAAATGTAAAACACGGTCTATTGCTCTACAATGATCTTCGACATAGAGCCAATCTCTTATCTGCTTTCCATCTCCGTAGACAGGGAGTTTTTTGTGGTGCAGAGCGTTATTAATCATCAGTGGAATTAACTTTTCTGGGAATTGATAAGGGCCGTAATTATTTGAGCATCTTGTTATATTAATAGGCATTCCGAAGGTATGATAATAAGATTGTACAATGAGATCTGCTGATGCTTTCGATGCTGAGTATGGACTGTGCGGAGATAAACAACTGCTTTCAGTAAATAAACCCTTTGGACCAAGTGAGCCATATACTTCGTCAGTAGAGATCTGCAAGAATTTTACATTATCTTTCCATTTATCATTTTTAAGCCAAATATTCTTAGCAGCATTTAATAAGGTTTGAGTTCCCAGTATGTTGGTTTTTATAAAAATGGAAGGCTTCTTTATGCTCCTGTCTACGTGAGATTCAGCAGCAAAGTTTACTACATATCTGGGTATTAGATCATTAAATATTGAATATATGAGACTTGTGTCTGATATATCACCTTTTATAAATCTATAATTTGGATTGTTCTGTATATCTGATAGATTTTCTAAATTGCCTGCATAGGTTAGTTTATCTAAATTTACAATTAGATATTTGTTATACTTTTTAAGCATATATCGAATAAAATTGGATCCTATAAAACCTGCTCCGCCAGTAACAAGAATCACGTCTTTCATTTACTCCTCCCATTCGTTAGAAATAAAATCTTCTAATGCCTTTTCCCATTTTCTCATTATGTTTAAACCTTCTAATTTAAGCAAGTAGTTATCTAAAACCGAGTATTCTGGACGTTTTGCCAAAGCTTTAAACTCCGATGCTTTTATTGGCAATATTTCAACATTTAAATTTGTCAGTTCAAAAAATTTTTTGGCAAACTCAAACCATGTTGTTTTTCCTTCATTAGAACTGTGATATAAGCCGGAAACATCTTTTTTTATTAAAAACCATGTTTGTTTAACTACGTCACTTGTATAGGTAGGAGTGCCGATTTGATCGGATACGATCTTTAGAATTTTGTTTGATTTCGCAACTTTATTAATTGTTCTTAAGAAATTCTTTCCATTCTTTCCATACAGCCATGAAATTCTTAATATGAGATGATTTGGATTTACTTCTTTTGTTAAAATTTCTCCTTCTAGTTTTGAAAGTCCATAAACTGAAATGGGATTTGTTCTGTCGAATTCTGTATATGGTGATTTTTTTTGCCCGTCAAAAACGTAATCAGTACTAAAGTAAACAATTTTAGCATTATACTTGTATGCTGCAATTGCGGCATTTTTAGCACCAATAGCGTTCACTAAAAATGCTTTGTCTTGTTCCTTTTCTGCTTTTTCTACATTTGTGTATGCTGCGCAGTTTATCACTACGTCTGGAGAAATTCTACTAAACTTCTCATACAATAACTCGATGTTTTTAATATCCAGCTCTTTATGTGTTAATAAAAATAATTTTATGTCTCTTTTGTTTTTTAAAAACTTTGCAAACTCTGAGCCAAGTTGTCCATTCGCACCAAGTACTACTACCTTCATTATTTGATATTTCTCCCGAAGTATTTTTTGATGGCTTCTTTAAACGTGGGCCAACTTTTATCTTTCCTGGATATTATCAGTTCTTTCATATTTTTTACTGGCCAATTGATTGATAAAAAGGCATCATTCCATTTAATTCCTCCCTCATCTTCTGGATAGTAAAATTCTGTACACTTGTAAAGAAAGTGAGTATTTTCTTCAAGGGAGACGAAACCGTGAGCGAAACCAGGTGGTATGTAAAACATCTTGTTATCGGATTCACTTAGTTCCAGCCCAAACCATTTGCCAAATGTATCTGACGAGAATCTTAAATCAACGGCTACGTCAAAAACTTTCCCCCTATTTACTCTTACAAGTTTTCCTTGGGGGTGCTTTATTTGAAAATGTAATCCTCTGAGGACGTTTCTTCTGGACACTGATTCGTTATCTTGAACAAATCTAGTTTTTATACCAAGTTCTTTAAAGTTATTTTCGTTAAAAGTTTCTGCAAAGTAGCCCCTTGTATCACTGAACACAGAGAATTTTATTATAACTAAGTCTCTAATCCCTGTTTCTACAATTTGAAATTTACCCATAATTAACCCTTAAAGTTTAACTCTATATCTTTTGTTAACATGTTTGCTTTAAGTAAGGATTGAGGTGTTCCAGCATCAGTCCACCACCCCTTTAAAACATCAAATGTTAAACTGTTTCTTTTTATATACTCGTTATTTACATCAGTAATTTCAAGTTCTCCTCTGCGTGATGGTTTGAGTGTCTTTATTATGCTGAATACATCCTTATCATACATATAGATTCCAGTTACTGCATAATTGCTTTTAGGATGTTCGGGCTTTTCTTCTATTCTGACTATCTTATTTCTATTAATTTCTGCTACTCCAAATCTATTTGGATTAGGTACAGATTTTAGTAAAATTTTAGCTCCAGCATCTTGCTTTTCAAAATTTTCAACGAACGTTTTTATGCTGTCCTCGAATATATTGTCGCCTAGAATTACAACGATTTTTTCTCTGTTTGAAAAATTCTCAACAAGACCAAGTGCTTCTGCAATCCCTCCAGCCCTATCTTGAACTTTGAATGTAAAAGAAACTCCATACTCCAAACCACTTCCAAGTAATTCCATTACATCGCCCATGTGTTCCCTGCCTGTTACTACCATAATGTCAGTAATTCCAGCCTGCTTCAATTTAAAGATTGGATAAAAAATCATAGGATATTTTCCTACAGGCAAGAGATGTTTATTGGTAACCCTTGTTAAGGGGAGTAGTCTACTCCCTGTCCCACCTGCAAGTATAACACCTTTCATTTACATTTTCCTCCTATAAAATTGATTTTGAACTTTTCCAGTTTTGTAATTAGTATATCAAAACCATCTGATTTTAGTAAACCAGCAGTAAATAAATAGATTGATATGAGAGCCAAAGAGATTATTATAAAGCGGAGCAAAAGAGTATAAAAATTTAGATGTATATCCACATATTGTTTAGCTACAATTGCAGTGAAAAACATTATAGATCCGGCAATTACATCTTTAATTATTTTTGAAAATATGAATCCGAGTGAAAATTGGGGAATATATTTTTTGTGAGATAAGATGCCTACATAAAGGAAAAAACCCATACCTGTAACAAGTGAAGTAGTAAGAGCAATTCCACCAATACCATAAAATTTTGACAATACTACATCTCCAATTGCATTTAATACTACAGCGATTATTGTTACAATGAGAGGCATTTTAGTATCTCTAAAAGAAAAGAAAATATTTCTGAATAATGAATTAAAAGCGAGTGGAACTAATCCGATTGCATACATTGCAACCGCAAGAGAGGTTTCGAATATTGCGTTGAAACTAAATTTCCCGTGCTGAAATACGAGTTTAATAATTTGTGGGGAAAATACCCCAATAAGTATAGATACGGGGAGTATTAAAAAGAACAGAAACGAAAGTATCTTTCCAGTCATTGTCCTGTAATTCTCAAATTTTTCCCTTATAACGAAAGTGGAAAATGAAGGATATGCGGCATAAACTATTGGAACGACAAGTAAACTTATTGGGAGTCTGTAAATAAGTTGGGCATAGTTTAATGAGGCAACTGAACCATATCTTAAAGAAGAAGCGACTGTTTTATCTACTATTTCATAAAGTATGCCTATCCCGGATGTTAAGATCACAGGTAGTACTAATATGAAGAATTCTCGTAGTTCTTTCCAATCAATTTTTGCAAGAAAATCATTGATATGAAAAAATTGTTTTCGTTTGTACAGAAAAATAAACATTAATGTGAATCCAGTGATTGCGAATGCGATTTCTCCAAGTGCCCAACTCAATATTCCAAAAGCATTATGGAATAAGATTATAGATGCTGGGATAAGCATATTTGCGAAGAGTGTAACAGCAGCCGGGTATAAGAACTGCTTTTCAGCTTGAAATAGTCCAATGAACAGTGCTATGAAAATATTGAAGAAGCCAAATATTACAAGTATTCTCAGGTAATGAGAGGCAAGGTTTAATCTATCACTTTTAAACCCATATGCTACTAACTTCACGAAAAAGTTTGGAAAGAGAAATATTAATATGCTCAAAGTTGAAAAAATAAGAAGGCTCGATAGAAATATGTGATTTACAAATATTCTTGCCTTCTTTGTGTTTTTTTGCTTTCTTTCAGTGTAGAATGGGATAATAACAATTTGCAGACCGTTCCCTATAATCCCTAAAATTAATGACGGAATTAATATGGCTATTACAAAGGCGTCTACCTGGGCGGTAACGCCGAAATAATATGCGATCAGCATTGTTCTGATGTAACCTATAAATTTACTTAAGAGCGTAATTACAATCAAAATTGCTGATGCTTCCGTAACGGATTGCCATCTTAAAATACGTAAATCTTTAACCTTTTTAAAGTTCAAGTTTTTACCTCCATATTCAAGAGATACAAGAAATTTTACATCATGGAGAATCTTTTGCAAATTCATTGTAAAACAATATAATTATTTTTATGAAAAGGAAAGAGAAAACAAACAGGAAGTTAAAAAATAAGCGCTTAGAGCAGAAATTGATTACCAATAATAAAAACGAGAACTTAATAGTATTAATTCTTAGCTTAATTCCATTGTTTTTCACAGGATTTTTCCAGGGTGGTTACTTCAAATGGGAAATATACTGCGCACTTCTTCTTGCCATTCCAGCAATTTTTTATTTTGTCTATCTTAAAATAAAAAATAGAGAAAAAATAAGGAAATCAGGGGTAGATGTGGGACTTTTCTTCTACCTTTTAGTGGCTTTCGTCTCTATGTTCTTTACTGTGTACTTCCACGCCACGCTAACTGAGTTTTATAAAGTTTTACTTTATATAACAATGTTTTATATTGTTTTAGATAGTGTAAGAAACGAGTTCTCCTTTAGATTTGTATTAAACTCAATTGTAGTTTTGGGGTCGATACTTTCTATCATAGGATTGTTTGCGTTTATAGGATATAAATTAAATTTTCACGGCAGTGTATTCAAATTTATGCAGACTAACGGTTTTATCGAAGGATATAGACTTGCTTCTACTTTACAATATGCAAATACGTTTGCAGCGTTCCTTATTCTCCCTGTTTTACTGGGAATATCTTTTTTTATTAGTGAAAAAAAGATAAAAGTCAGGATACTTTACCTTATTTTGCTCTTAATAATGTTTGCAGCACTAATTTTGACACAATCAAGAGGAGGTTTCATTGCGCTTCTTCTCTCACTTGTGGTATATTTTGTTTTCCTGAATGGTAGAGATAAGAAAAAATTTCTTCTGATCATGGGTGCAGCAGTTTTGATAATTGGTTTACTCATCTTTATTAGAGGAAATATTTTTGCTACTATAATTTCCTCTTTTAGAAATAGAATGATAGTGTTATTTAGATTTTTAGGGGGAAGCCATACAAAGTCACTTGGCACAAGAACTCTTATGGTAAAAGATAGCATAAAAATGTTAAGAGCACATCCTATCTTGGGTACTGGAAATGGAACATATCAGTATGTGTATATGAAATATAGGTCTGCATATTACTTTTCTAAGTTTCCTCACAGTATATTTTTTCAAATACTTGACGAACTTGGTATTGTAGGTGGTGCTGCGTTTATTTATTTAATTTTTGCTTTATTTAAGAATGGTGTTAGAACAGTAAGAAATAAATATAATGTTCTTCTTATTGGATTAGTATCTGCACTCTTTGGAATTGTTTTGCATGCCTTGATGGATTTCGATTGGTCTCTTATGTTTATGCCTTTTATATTTTTTGTTGGTTTTGCTGTGCTGTTTTCACGGTCTGAATTTAAATTTTTCGATTCTTTCGCAGTTTTAAAAAGAAAAAATAGCGACGAGAAAAAAACTGTAAGGAGAAAATCAGAATTTGGAGAGCGTAAGGTAAGAAGCGTTACTACTTCTACAATAATTTCCGTGATACTTGTTTTTCTTTTCTTATTTCCATTTTTGGCGGGTAAATCAGATATTGAAGGAAAGTCATTACCTTCTTCTGCAGTAAATCAAAAGGAATTGCTTTTTAATAGTGCTACTGGGCTTGATCCAATATGTGCAGAGTACCACTTCGACCTTGCCCATTTGTATAGTAAGGAACTGTTGCCCAGGGCGAGGAATGTGAATAAAATAGAAGCGTATATATCTCAGGCAGAGAATGAATACAAACTTGCAATAAAATATTGCCCTGAATTTTTCTTGTATCATTATGAACTTGCACAGCTATACTTGCAAACAAACAATAAGCAGGCGATAGATGAGTTTGAAAAAGCAGTTTCTTTAAATCCTATAGACCCGGGAGGACATGCTGCATTAGGATTTGCTATACTTCAACTCGGGGGAGATCTCCAACTTGCAAGAATACAACTTGAAGAAGCCTTAAAGCTTAATCCAAAGAATTCTGATGCCCACCTTGGGATGGGAAGGCTTTATGAAAAAATGGGTGACAAATTAAAAGCAATAGAAGAGTACAAGACTGCTTTAAAGTATAATAAAAGAAACGCCTATTCGTATTATAGGTTAGGTGTTCTTTATGAGAAACTTGGAAATACTGCAGAGGCTATAAAAAATTTGTTCTATGCGGTTTATTACAATCCAAATTTAACAGATGCGCAGAAGGAATTTGAAAAACTCTCTACATTCATAAGGATAATGAATCCGAGAGCTGAGACTGTGTTTAGGGCCGGGGAGCCAATCACTATTAGCTGGGCACTTACAAATCCGAAAGTCGTGGAATATTACAAAGTTTATTTGTTCCAGGGCAATACTGAGAAGTACTACCTTGGGACTACGAAAAAGCCTCTTTTCAAAACTAATTTACCTGACAATATAAAGCCTGGTACATATATAATCAGGGTTTATGCTTTTAATGAAAAACTTATGTATAATTTAGAGCAGAAATGGATTTCATTTGGGGAAGACTTAATAAAGATTACAAAATGATATGGTAAGGAAAAATATAAGAAGCAGAAGAAATTTGTTTGTCGTATTATTTACTGCCGGAACATTTCTTGTGGCTCTAATCTGGAACGTATTTCTTATAACCCCAGTATACGAGGGAAGCGCAATCTTATGCATTCCGTCTGTTCCATCGGATGTTTCTAAAAATTTTAATTATAGCGTTGGGAACTTATGCAATGTAAACGACATTGTTGGAATATTACAATCTAATGAGTTTCTTGATAAAATAGGGAAAAGGATGGGCATTAATGTAGAAACACTTAAAAAAGAAACAAAGATTTATATTCTTGGGAGTGAGTATCTTCCTGTAAATCCATCTATCGCAAATAAACAAAATCTCATTCAGGTGAAATTTTCGTCTTATAACAGAAGTGCTGTGAAAACCTTTTTTGACCTGTTTCTTGAGAATTCTGAAACTCTAAAATGCGAGCAGTTAGCACTGGAAAAACAAAAATTATTAAAATCTGAAATTGAATCTATACAAATTCAGTTGAATGAAATTTCTTCAAACTTAGAAAGAATTAAAACTGAAATAAACACTACAAGTGGAAATATCTATTTGAATGCCCTGAATACATATTCTAACCTATCAATGTTGAATAACTATCTGCACGATAAGAAATCAAAATTGGAACAGGATTTTCAATTAATTTACGGTTTTGAGTATGTAGAAGGACCTATTATTAGCACAAAGCCATATCCGTCCTTTAAGGGTAAATTATTAAATGTTATCTATGTTACCCTGACTGTTTTTGTTGTATTGATAGTGTGTGTTTTGTTAATAGATCTAATGAGAGAAATATAATAAAGTCGAAATGTATAATTTGTTTTATGCAAACAAGTAAAAACTTTTTGTGTGATATTTAAGTCTTGAAAGATCTTCTGGAGAATGTTGCTTGACACAAGGGGCGCGGAAGGTTAAGCCCCTTGTGTCAAAGTTAATTAATCAATTTACAAATTGTGCTGGATTTTTGCTGCCTGAACAGTATTTTTAAGAAGCATCAGTGTGGTTAAAACACCTATACCACCGGGAACAGGCGTAATGGCTCCTGCAACTCGCACGACGTCTTCAAAATCTACATCCCCCACGAGTTTTCCATTAACTCTGTTAATTCCAACATCGATAACTACTGCTCCTGGCTTTACATAGTTACTATTTACCATCTTTGGCTTGCCTGTGGATACAACAAGTATGTCTGCAGTTTTTGCAACTCCGGGAAGGTTCTTTGTATGGGAGTGACAAATTGTAACGGTTGCATTTTCCTTTAAGAGGAGTAAGGCTGCAGGTTTTCCCACAATGTTGCTTCTTCCGATAACAACTGCCCTTTTCCCATCGATTTGAACGGTGCGTTTAATGGTTTCAATAACACTTTGGGCAGTTGCTGGAATGAAGTTTGGTGTTCCTTCAAGCAATTTACCCATATTTACAGGGTGAAAACCATCAATATCCTTTACCGGATCAATAGCATCAAGCATCTTCTTTGCGTCGATGCCTTCCGGAAGCGGAAGTTCCAACAGTATTCCATTAATCTCTTTTCTGTTGTTCAACTTTTCTATTACATCAAGAATTTCCTTTTCTGTAACTTCTCCAGATAGTTTATAATGCTCTGCATAAATCCCTCGCTTTTCAGCATGTTTCCTTATGCTTCGTGCATAGGTAGTACTTGCCTTATTGTCTCCCACCTGAACGATGGTGAGTGAAGGAGTAATGCCTTTTCTTTTTAAGTTGTCAATCTCCTGGGCAAGTTCTCCATCAATCTCCATTGCAATTCTGTTTCCGTCTATTATTTTATTAATCTTGCACCTCCTATCTTTTTTGAAATATTATACTAATTTTCTGCAAAAATGATATAATTCGAGTATGGAACAAATAGGAGAAATTATTATTATAAATTTTCCAATTGTTATAGCAGAAGGTAAAAAGGGGAATTTACCGCCCCTTGGAAGCATTGTGAAAACGGATTCCAATTTTCTTGCAATAGTGGTTTCCCACTCTGTGGAGAGTAAAATCCCGGGAAGAACACCCATTGCCTACTGGAAAACTGCCAGAGAACTTGAAAATGAGCAGCCACAAACATTTGAACTTATGCGTTGGCTTTTTCAAATGGTGGTTTTTGGAACTGAGGAAAATGGAAACCCGGAGGTTTCCCTGCCAGAAAAATCTGTGGAAATCCACTCTCTGGTTTTCCCAGCAGATATAGGTATCGTTAAAAAACTCATAGATGGAAAATCTTTCTTTAATTTTGTGTTCAATGCAGATGAGAACCTGTTCCCACAGAGAAATGAGATAATATTGAGGCTCTTGCGCGATTATTTCAAGACTGTTCCAGAGGAAGAGAAGAAAAAAGAGCGCGTTAAAGTTTTTTCGAACCTTTCAAAAATTCTAAGGAATGACTACCCATCACTTAAAAAACTTATGGAAGGTGTGAAAATATGATAGGCTTTTTAAAATCAGGTTCACTGGAAAGTGGCTTCGTTGTAAGACTTCTCAGCGATGTTAACACTGAAACATTGAGAATAGGGGATTTCGTTGTGATAGAAGGGAATCTTTACGATTACTTTGGTATAATAGAAGACCTTTCAATTTCTTCTTCAACTGAAGATGTGTTCTTTGATCCTCCTGACCTTGATTGGCAAAAAGAGGCGCTCAAAGGCACATTTATATTCTCTGAAGCCGCTGTCACCCCGTACCTTATGGTTGAAAAAGCAACTGGCAATGTTGTTTCAGTAAAAACGATCCCTCAACACTTCTCAAGAGTAAAGCGTGCGTTGGGAGAAGATCTTGCTAAAATTTTTGGAAAGAGCAAAGAAAAATCTTTTTCAATTGGAACACCGCTAACAATGGAGGAGCCTGTTTATATTTCCTTGAAAAAACTTTCAGAAAGAAACAACGCAATCTTCGGGATTACAGGATCAGGAAAAACGTTCCTTGCACGTATCATCTTTTCAGGAATGATAAAGCAGAATGTTTCTTCTCTTCTAATATTTGATATGCACAATGAGTATGGACAGTCTGCAAAAAGTGAAAAAGGTGGGACAAAAGGTTTAAAGGCATTGTTTCCTGATAAAGTGAAAGTTTTTGATGTGGCAAAAGAAAACAGAGATGCTGATGAATGGATAACAATCCCTTACAAAGATATAAAAGCAGCAGATGTTGAGATGCTTTCTTCTATTCTCAATTTTTCTGACAAGTCTTCAGAAACTGCTTTCATTATAGAGAGGAAAAAGAGTACAGGTTGGTTAGAGTACGTATTCTCCCTGGAAGGGCTTGGGGAAAAGGAACTTGCAGAAGAAGCAGAAAAGGTTGGGGTGAATGCCTCATCGCTTGGTGCGCTAATAAGACACCTTTTGAAATTTAAAAAACTTGGCTTTATAAAGAATACCAACGAGGAAAGCAGCATAGAAAAGATTTTAATGTATTTAAAAAATGGCATTTCCGTTGTTGTGCAGTTTTCTGGAAAAGCGGCAAGTAGTCCACTTGCTTATTTCACAGTTGCAAACGTAATTTCAAGAAGGATCCACGAGGAGTTTGTGAATATGGATGAAGAGGTTCGCAAAAAGACACGTGTAATGATCGTTATCGAAGAGGCACATAAACTTTTATCCACTGAATCAAAGGAGAAAAACATCTTTGGCACAATTGCTCGCGAAATGAGAAAATTCAATGTTACTCTCTTTGTTGTTGATCAAAGGCCATCGGAGATTGATGCTGAAGTTCTCTCACAGGTGGGAACGCGTTTCGTTCTGCAACTTATGGACGAAAAGGATATGAACGCTGTTTTCCAGGGAGTAGGTGGAGGAAGCAAACTTAAGAAAATTCTCAGAACTCTTCAACCAAGAGAGGCACTTCTCTTTGGTTATGCACTCCCAATGCCAATAGCAATAAGAGTAAGGGAGTATGGGGAAGAGTTTTTCAAAGAAATGCGGAATACTTCTTCTCCTGCAATAGAGGAAGGAGAAAAAGATCTTTATTAAGGAGGCAACAATATGTATCCAATTTTTATTCACATAGGGAAATTTACAATCAGGACATACGGAGTAATTGTTGCAACTGCTCTCATTGTAGGGCTTCTCATTGCAATGCATTATGCAGAGAAATTCAAAGTGACAGATGAAGATACGTTTCTTTCAATCTCAATCTGGACAATCATAGGTGGAATACTTGGTGCAAGAATATTCTGGATCCTTGTTTCTCCAGATCTATCGTTCTATCTGCATAACCCTCAACACATTCTTGCAATATGGGAAGGGGGAATGTCTTTTGAGGGTACAGTTTTTGGCGGACTTTTAACGCTTGCTATAGTATTGAAAATTTACAAAGTGCGGTTCTGGGATTTCCTCGACATTGTGGCGCCGGGAGTTGCAATAGGGTACGGAGTGGGTAAGTTTGCTTGCTTTTTTAACGGATGCTGCTATGGGTTGCCCGCACCAAAATGGTGGCCTCATGTTTTCCCGTTCGTAAACGTTTTTACAAATCCTCAATCGGAATGTGGTATGCTGAACACTCCACTTCTTCCTGCGCAACTTATGGATTCCCTGGCGGGATGGATTTCGTTTGCTTTTATTATTCTGTATTTTAACAAACACAAAAGGAGATATTCAGGAGAAATGTTTATAAAATTTATATACGTATTTACTCCGCTTCTCTTTATTGTGGAATATGCACGGTACATACCTACACGGTTCTTGCATCTCACACCAAACCAATGGAGTGCAATAGGGCTCTTTGTTTTTGCATTTGTTTCTGAACAGGTATTGAAAAAGAAATTTCCACTTACAACCAGAGTGGAAGAAACGGAAAACAAAAATTAGAATACTAAAATGTGGCAAGTTTTTTGAGGGCTTTTAGTTTCTCGTATTCTCCAATTTTAGCTTTTCGTACTGCTTCTTTTAAAATGTAAATTGAGAGATCATACGTTTCTCTATCAACCGGAAAGGGGTATCCATCTTTTCCTCCGTGTGCAAATGAGAATAGTGCAGGATCTTTGAAAGAGAGAGGGCTACCAAATACGATGTGTGCAACAAGAGAAAGTGCTCTCAACGTTTTTTCACCAACTCCACGCACAAGCAATAGTTCTTGAAAGTCGGAAACCGAAACTTCATTAGTTTTTTTCAAAATTTTCATCAGTCGCTTTTCGTTAAAATCAGTTCTGAAAATTGGGTGGTGAAATGGCATCTCAATGTGCTTTAGTTCCTTTAAAACGGTCTCTGGCTTTTCATGTGAAAGTTCTGTTATTTTTGCTCTTATCTCAGGAGTGTCTCTGTCAACAAGATTTAAAACACTTTCTTTTTTTACAGCAACTATTCCTGAATGCGGATTTGATACAAAACTCTTCACATTGTCAGAGATCCAGTGATACCTACGTGCACGTCCTGTTTCTCCTTTCATTCCCTGCTGAATAACAGCCCATTTGCCCTCTTTTGTGAACACAAAAAAGTGATGGTAAATTCTGAAACCATCCTGGAGTGCATCGGCATCAACTTTTGCAACAAGCCTCGATGTTTCCTGAAACTTCCTCACTTTTTCAAAAGAAATTGCTCCTTTCTCTCCCCATATTTCAATATCATGTGGTGTATTTAAACCCCTCCTTCCTTTTCCACCGGCGAAAAACAGCCCAAGGTTTCTTTGCTCATTTTTTAATCCTTCTGCAATGGCACCTGTAACGGTGGTGGTGACGCCTGAACTGTGCCAATCAAAACCAAGCACACACCCAAGCGACTGAAACCATACAGGATCAGATATTCGCCTTAAAAACTCATCTTTTCCGTATTGAGAGATGATAACAAGCGAAATTTCTCTTGCAAGTTTCTTCATTCTGTTAAATAGCCATTTAGGGGCTTTTCCTCCGTGGAGGGGAAGATCTGCGTATCCACTTCTCATATTTTCATTATACGCCTCAAATCCAAACGAACAAACGGAGGCAATTTGTAAAAAGTGCGAAATTTTTTATAATCAAACTTAATATGAAAAGAATATTGAAATGCGTAAGGTGTGGAAAAGAATACCCGATTGACGTTCCTCGTTATAGGTGTGATTGCGGAGGACTGCTTGACGTTGAAATTAAAAAAGAGGAAGGCGATGATTTCTCCACGTTAAAGGATCTGTGGAGAAAAAGAAAATGTGAAGGCGGAGCAGTCAACGAAAGCGGAGTATGGCGGTTCAGAGAGTTTGTTTACGATTTTAACGAAAGTGAAATAGTTACATTTCCTGAAGGAAAAACAAATCTCTACGAATTGCCAGGAGAGATGGTTGGAATAAAGAAACTCTATGCAAAACATGAAGGGGAAAATCCAACGGGTTCGTTTAAAGACAGGGGAATGACAATTGGTATTTCATTTGCAAAAAAATTGGGGTACAAAATGGTAATATGCGCTTCCACTGGCAATACCTCTGCATCACTTGCAGCGTATGCAGCACGCGCCGGGCTTAAAGCAGTGGTGTTTATACCGGATGGTAAAATCGCTTACGGCAAACTCTCACAGGCACTTGCCTATGGTGCAAAAACATTGCAAATAAAAGGCGATTTTGATGACGCAATGAAGGCGGTTCAAGAAATTGCCTCAAAGCATAAAATTTACCTTCTCAACTCTCTGAATCCAATACGACTTGAAGGACAAAAAACGATTATGATCCATACACTTGAGCAACTCGATTGGAACATACCAGATTGGTTCATTCTTCCCGGTGGAAATCTTGGCAACACGACAGCATTTGGAAAAGCACTTTATGAACTCAAAAAGTTTGGAATAATAGAAAAGGTGCCACGACTCGCCGTAATTCAAGCAGAAAATGCAAATCCGTTTTACCTTGCGTATAAGCGGGGCTTTGAAGAGTTTTTACCTGTAAAGGCAGAAACGATTGCAACGGCAATTCGAATAGGAAATCCTGTAAACTATGAGAAGGCGAAGCGGAGTATAGAATTCACCAACGGGGTTGTGGAGGAAGTGAGTGATGAAGAAATAATGATTGCCAAGGCACAACTTGACAGAGCAGGAATAGGTTGTGAGCCTGCTTCAGCAGCATCACTTGCAGGGGCAAAGAAACTCTTTAAAAAAGGAATAATCAAAAAAGATGATACTGCTGTTATCTTGCTTACAGGAAATATTCTTAAAGATCCCTCTTCAACAACAGATTTTCACCTTGGCAACACAGATATTGAAAGTTCGCTAAAAAATGCACCTGAGAAAATAGAAAACGATAAAGGAAAAATTGAAGAGAAAATAAAGGAAATTTTGGGGGAGTGAGATGATTGTAATGAAATTCGGAGGAACCTCTGTTGGTACTCCGAAAATGATTTTACAAACAGCAAGTTTGATAAATAGCACAAATGAACAGAAGGCAGTTGTCGTTTCTGCAATGAGCGGTATAACGGATCTTTTGATAGACTCCGCAGAAAGAGCAGGTAAAGGCGACGAAACTTACAAAGAACCGCTTTCTCTGATTGTAAAAAAAGAAAAAGATGCAATGAAGGAACTTTTTAATAAGGAACTTGCAGACGTTAATATTTTGCTCACCGAACTTTCCAACATACTGAACGGAATTTTTCTCATTGGTGAACTAACACCACGTGCTTCTGACACGGTAAAATCCTTTGGTGAGAGAATATCAGCCCGCATAGTGGCAGAGGTGCTAAAAGAATCCTCTGTAAAATCCGTTGCAGTTGATGCAATGAAATTTCTCATAACAAATGAAGAATTTGGGAATGCATTTCCAGATTTCAAGGATTCAGAGATCAGGGCAAAAAAACTTTTCTCACGCCTTTTTAAAGAAGGCGTTGTTCCCATAATAACGGGTTTCATTGGAGCAACGAAAAATGGAAAGATAACAACTCTTGGGAGAGGAGGAAGCGATTTCTCTGCAACGATTCTGGGAAGACTTCTTGATGCAAGGGAAGTGTGGATATGGACAGACGTTGACGGTGTAATGAGCGCTGATCCAGGAATAGTGGAAGATGCCCACTCATTAGAAGAGATTTCGTACAACGAGGCGAGTGAACTTTCATACTTTGGCGCAAAGGTCATTCATCCAAAAGCGATACTTCCAGTTTACGATAAAAAGATCCCGATAAGGATTTTAAACACTTTTAATCCGTCATTTAAGGGTACACTAATCACTGATAGAGAAGTCGGAACTGGATACGTGAAAGCAATCACTACCATAAAAGATGTTTCCCTTATAACGGTTGGTGGAAAAGGAATGCTTGGAGTTCCGGGGATTGCAGAGCGTGTATTCAAATCTGCGGCGAAAACAAAATCCAATGTCCTTATGATTTCTCAATCCTCATCTGAACAGAACATCTGCTTTGCAGTTCAGAAAAAAGATTCAGAAAAACTTGTGAAAGAATTAAAAAAGGAGTTTGAGATAGAATTAAAAGAGGGAGCAGTGGAAGGAATTCAAAGGGATAACAGCATAGCAATTGTTTCTGCAGTGGGATCTGGAATTAAAAGCGCACCTAACGTTTCCGGTAAGATTTTCTCTTCTCTTGGAAGAAACGGAATCAACATCATTGCAATTGCGCAAGGTTCATCTGACTATAACATTTCGTTTGCCGTAAAGCAAAGACACTCAAAGGAAGTGATCCGCATACTTCACAGAGAACTTGGGCTTGCAAATAAAATGCATAAACCAGTGAAAATTGTAAACCTCGTTCAGTTTGGCACTGGAACTGTGGGAAGCGCACTTTTCAACATAATAAAAAAGAGAAGAGAAGAAATTATTGAAAGAACTAAAATAGATATAAGATATTTAGGGCTTGTAAGAAGCAAGGAGTACATTTTTTCTGAAAATTTGTTTGAATATGTGGAGAAAAACGGTTTTAACTTGAAGAGTGGAACTGTTCCAGAAGAACGGATACTCTCGTTGCCCGAAAACACAATCCTTGTTGATGTAACAAACAGCGATTCGATTTTTTCACTCCTCGAAAAAGCGTTAAAGAAAGGAATTAACGTAGCAACCTCAAACAAAAAGAACATAACAGAGTTTGAGAACTTCAAAAAACTTACATCGTTAAAAGGCATTTTCAAATTTGAAACAACGGTTGGAGCAGCGCTACCTGTTATCAAAACCGTGAAGAGCCTCATTGAAACTGGAGACAAAATTATCAAAATCACGGCACTTCCCAGTGGCTCACTTTCATTTGTCTTTGGAAAACTCAGGGAAGGGCAGAGCCTTATTGACGCAATCCGTAAAGCGAAAGAAAGCGGATACACCGAGCCAAATCCTATGGACGATTTAAAGGGAACTGACATTTATAGAAAAGGTAAAATTCTGCTTAACCTTATGGATAGAGATGAAGAAATTGCTTTTGAAGAATTTGTAAGTTCCAATACACTGGAAGAGTTTGAGAAAAATGAACTTGCAGAATTCGAAAAATCAATAAACGAAATTGCAAAAGAAGGCGTTGTTTACCCTGTTCTTGAAATTACAGAACACAGAGCCACGGTTAAAATAAAGGCGATGCCTGAAAATTCAGCATTCTCTTCGCTGCTTCCAGGTGAGAACATATTTGAGATTTACACGGAACGATACGGAGAAGTGCCAATTGTTATAAAGGGTAAAGGAGCGGGGGCAGAAATTACTGCATCGGGTGTGCTGAATGATATTATTGAGATAGGGAGGGAACTATGATTGAGGTTTCCATACTCGGTGCAACGGGAATGGTTGGGCAGAGATTTGTGAGCCTTCTTGCAAATCACCCAATTTTCAAAGTTGTTGCACTGTTTGCAACGGAAAAGAGAAAAGGGTTAAAATATGGAGACACGGTAAATTGGGTACTTGCAAGCGATATTCCTGAAAACGTGAGGAATATCAGATTAAGCACGTTCCGTGATGAAGTACCAACAAAAATTGTGTTTTCAGCACTTCCTTCCAGTGTTGCCGGAAATATTGAAAGAGAACTTGCAGAAAAGGGGTATTACGTTTTCAGCAATGCAAGTGCGCACAGATACGATGAATTTGTTCCAATTATCGTACCCGAGGTAAATCCAGAACACTTTAAAGCAGTAAAATATCAAAAAACGAAAGGCTTTATAATAACAAATCCAAACTGCTCAACAGCGGGTATTGTGATGCCACTCAAAGCGATAAAAGATGCATTTGGATTGAAGAAGATAATTGTTTTTACGATGCAGGCACTTTCAGGTGCAGGCTATCCAGGAGTTCCTTCTCTTAATATAACGGATAACATAATTCCTCACATTGAAAAAGAGGAAGAAAAAATAAAAACCGAGAGCAGAAAGATACTCGGGAAATTTAACGGAAAATTTGAGTATGCAAATTTTGAAGCAGAAGCACGATGCAATAGAGTTGCTGTGCGTGATGGACATACAGAGATACTTTTTGTTCAAACGGAAACGAGACCGAAAGTGGAAGAATTGAAGGAAGTACTGCAAAACTTTTCTGGATTGCCTCAAAAGTACGGTTTACCAACTGCTCCAGAACAGCCAATTATCATAAAAGAAGACAGGTTCAGGCCTCAACCGATCCTTGACAGAAATGCAGGAAAGGGAATGGCGGTTACTGTGGGCAACATAAGGAAGACGGACATTTTTGATTTCACACTCACCGTGCTTTCTCACAATACGTTAAGAGGAGCAGCCGGTGGAAGTGTGTTAAATGCAGAACTTTTTTACAGAGATGGGAAACTTGACCTATAAAAGAGCAAAACTTTCAAACATTTTCGGTGAATACATCGTATTCAGAGAACTAAATCCCGTTAAAAAGGAACTTCCAGATTTTGAAAAGATAAAAGCAGCACTTTCATTAAAAAAACTACCAAGGAAAAAGGATAAAGAATACGCAGAAGCACTCTCTTATATATTCTCAAGCATAAGAAAGTTTGAAAAGGTGTTTTACATAGGTGATACCCTGATGAGTGATCTTTCAGTGATTAAAAACTTTGCCAGAATTCCCGGGTTTAAGGTGTTTGGTGTGATTACAAGAGAAGGAGAAATGAACGGTTTTGAGTTGAAAGAAAATTTTCTTATGAACGGCAGATGGGCAAATTTAAGAGAAGCAATCACTCTTTGTGAGGAGAAGATTTTTCGTATTGATGATAAAACTGTTCTCATCATTGATATTGATAAAACAGCGATTGGAGGGAGAGGAAGGAACGACAAAGCAATTGATAAGGCACGCATTGATGCAATAAGAGAACTTGCTTCAGAAATTTTTGGAAAAGTGGAGGAAGAAAGATTTTCAGATGCGTACAGAACTGCAAATAGAAGGGAATTTTTCTATATTACAGAGGACAATCAGGATATTATTTCAATACTGAGTTTTCTTTTGTATGACGGTACCGTTTCTGTTTCAGAAATTGAAGGAGGAAAATTTAATACTGTTATAGAACTTCTTGAAAAATCGCATTCCAAAAACGAAAAACTTACTCACTACGTAATGAAAGTTTTAGAAAACATTAAAAGCGGAAACCCTACAGCGTTTCCATCATTCAGAAAAAAGGAGTTTCAAAAAACAATTGCAAGGAGCGATTTTCTTCCAGATGAAACACCCATTTCCACTCTTCTCTCTGAAGAAATTATGATAACAGGAGAGGTATTTGATGTTGCAGAGGACTTGAAAAAACGAGGAACGCTTGTTTTTGGAGTATCAGACAAGCCAG
The DNA here is from genome assembly GCA_964465465.1 of uncultured Caldisericales bacterium. Taxonomy (GTDB): domain Bacteria; phylum Caldisericota; class Caldisericia; order Caldisericales; family Caldisericaceae; genus AUK232. The sequence continues at coordinate 1,501 of CAYXJW010000055.1, read as the reverse complement.
CCCTTTCAACAATGCCCATAGATGGCGAAGAATTACCCCCTGTTTATGAAAAAACGATGAAGGTTTATTCGGAGGTGTGAATTGAAGGATATAGAGTTTCGTTCAAGAATACTGGAAAAAGGCGAGAATGAAAAAGGCAAATTTGTTGTTCTTGAAGAGAACAGATTTTATCCAGACGGGAAAGGCGGACAGATAGGAGACAGAGGGACAATTCAAAACGCAAATGTGCTTTTCTCAGAAGAGAAAAATGAAAAAACCATACTCTATGTTGATAAATACCCTGATTCGGAAATTGTAGAGTGTCGGATTGATGGAAACAGAAGGCACACCATTTCTGCACTACACACAGCACAACACATTCTATCAGCAGTTCTTGAAGATAGGTTCGGGATAAAAACTGAGGCATTTCATATGAGTGAAACGACCTGCACAATTGACGTTTCGCAGGCAAACATTTCAGATGAAAAATTGCAAGTTGTTGAGGATATGGCAAATGAAATCGTTTTCTCAAATCTTCCAGTGAAAAAGTACTATGCAGAGAAAGAGGAAATTGAAAAATTACATTTGAGGAGCAAACATGAGGTAAGTGGTAAAATCCGCATCGTGGAAATTCCCACAGTTGATATTTCAATGTGTGGAGGCACCCATGTGGAGTTTACTGGAGAAATAGGACTTATAAAAATTGTGAAAAAAGAAAAAGTCAAAAAACAGTACCTCAGGCTTTACTTCGCAGCAGAAAAGAGAACCCTTTCCTATTTAAGAGAGATTTCCAGCATTGCAAATTCTGTTTCAACGCTTTTAACCTGTGGAGTTTCTGAACTTTACGAAAAGACAAATAAAATGCTTTCAGAAATAAAATCGTTAAAAAAGGAAAATAAAAATTTGAAAATAAAAATCTTAAAAGATAATGTGAACAGTCTCCTGTCTTGTAAAGAAAAAATCCCATTTAGAAAATTTGATCTTGATAAAGGTGATTTTATGACACTCCTTGCAATGCTTTCACGTGAAAAAACAAATAAACTCTTCGTGATCTATTCTGAAAAACATAAACTGATAGGAATATCCAGCGGAGAAGGTGCAGATACTGATTTGAATAAAACCTTTGAAGAAATTTTCAACACGTTAAACGGAAAAGGTATTTCCAAAAAGTCATTTGCCTTTGCCGAACTCCCTTCTGCAAACGACTTATCAAAGGCTCTCAATCTTCTAAAAGCAAAACTGAAAACTTGAGTAATTCATCTTTAATTTATTTCCGGGAGTACTAAGATAATAGCAGGTTGAAAAATCAGAAGCATATTTAATGTGATATATAAAAAGGCTACAGAAAAACAACTTAGCACGTGTTGGATTATAGATAAAACCTATCTTTCTACGAACTTATGCCGTTTGTTTGATGTTTTTTGAAAGGTTTAATTTGAGTGTGGAAAAGTTGAAAAATGAGAATGGGATAAATAAAGGATTTGTTGATTTATGATGTTAAAGGTTATAATTCAATAAACCC
>CAYXJW010000054.1:0-25998 GCA_964465465.1 uncultured Caldisericales bacterium | reverse complement strand
TTAAGGAGGTAACCATGGCAAAAGAAAAATTTGAAAGAACAAAACCGCATGTAAACATCGGTACCATTGGTCACATTGACCATGGTAAAACGACTCTTACCGCTGCAATCACAAAAGTGCTTGCAACACTCGGTAAGACAGAAGCAAAGAAATTTGAAGAAATAGATAACGCACCTGAAGAAAGAGCAAGAGGTGTAACGATCAACGTTCACCATGCAGAGTATGAAACAGAAAAGAGGCATTATGCTCACATAGACTGCCCCGGCCATGCAGACTATATCAAAAACATGATTACAGGTGCAGCACAGATGGACGGAGCAATTCTTGTTGTTGCAGCAACTGATGGTCCTATGCCTCAAACAAGGGAACACATCCTTCTTGCTCGTCAGGTTAACGTTCCCCGTATTGTAGTGTTCATCAACAAGATAGATATGGTTGATGATCCAGAACTCATTGATCTCGTTGAAATGGAAACAAGGGAACTTCTCAGCAAGTATGGATTCCCAGGTGATGAAGTTCCAGTAATAAGAGGTTCAGCACTCAAAGCCCTTGAAGCAGAAGGCGATATCTCCAGAGGAAAGAACAAATGGACCGATGCAATCTGGGAACTTATGGATGCAGTTGATGAATACATTCCCACACCTGAAAGGCCCATTGACAAACCATTCCTTCTTCCCATTGAAGACGTCTTCACCATCACAGGAAGAGGAACAGTTGTTACCGGAAGAGTTGAAAGAGGAATTATCCACCCCGGTGATCCAGTTGAAATTGTAGGCCTTTCCTTTGAAAAGAAGAAAACCGTTGCAACATCTCTTGAAATGTTCAGAAAGATCCTTGATGAAGGAAGAGCAGGAGACAACGTCGGTGTCCTTCTCAGAGGTATTGGCCATGATGAAGTGAAAAGAGGACAGGTTCTTGCAAAACCCGGTTCCATTCATCCCTACAAAAAATTCAAAGCAAGAGTTTACATCCTTTCCAAAGAAGAAGGCGGAAGGCACAAACCCTTCTTCACAGGATACAAACCTCAGTTCTATCTCAGAACAACCGATGTTACCGGAACAATTAAACTTCCTGAAGGTGTTCAGATGGCAATGCCCGGTGATAACGTAGATATGGAAGTAGAACTCATCTACCCTGTAGCACTTGAAGAAACTCAGAGATTTGCTATCCGTGAAGGTGGAAGAACTGTTGGTGCTGGAGTTATCACAGAGGTGATTGAATAATATATTTAAGGAGAGATAACAAATGGAGAAGGAGAGATTGAGAATTAAACTTAAAGCATTTGATCATGAAATTCTCGATATCTGGGCGACTAAGATTGTTCAGATGGCGAAGAGTAGTGGAGCGAATGTTGTGGGTCCTATTCCATTACCCACAAAGAGAACAGTATTTAACGTACTTCGTTCGCCCCATGTTGATAAAGACTCGCAGGAGGAATTTGAAATTTGTGTACACAAGAGGTTAATAGAGATTAAAAATGCTACTCCCGAGATTACACAAAAACTTGCCAATATGGATATTCCTCAGGGAGTTGAAGTGGAGATTAAGATTTAATGGAGGACGATATGGCAAAGGGATTGTTGGGTTATAAAATAGGAATGACTTCTGTTTACGTAGGCGACAAACTCGTTCCAGTTACTGTGATTAAAGCAGGACCTTGCACAGTTGTTGGAAAAAAGACAACTGAAAAAGATGGGTACAACGCTGTCCAGTTGGGATTTGAAGAAGTGAAACCTGAGAAATTAAACAAACCCCAGGCAGGAGTTTTCAAGAAAAATAATGTGCCTGCGTTTAAGTTTGTTAGAGAGATAAGGGATATGGAAGGGGAAGTCGGAGATAAGGTGACTGTTGAAATTTTTAAAGACGATAAAAAAGTGAAAGTTTCCGGCTATTCCAAAGGAAAGGGATTCTCTGGTGTTGTGAAACGCTGGGGTTTTCATGGTTGGCCCAAAACTCATGGCTCTGAGGCTTTGAGAAGGCCGGGTTCCATTGGTGCTGGCTCAACTCCGGGAAAAGTTCTCAAAGGACATCATATGGCTGGACATTCTGGCACATATTGGACTACGGTTAGTAATCTTGAAGTTATTAAGATTATCCCTGAAAAGAATATTATTCTTATCAAAGGGAATGTGCCCGGTTCGGAAAAGAGCCTTTTGATAATAAGGGCTTAGGAGGTTTGTTATGAAGGGTAATGTTATTGATATAAAAAACAATAGTTTAGGTGAAATGGAACTTCCGGATCGTTTCTTTGCTGTTCCGGAAAAAAAGCACCTTGTTTATATGGCTGTTCGCAGATATTTAAATAACAGAAGAAGAGGAACAGCGGATACGCAGGAAAGAGCGGATGTTAGTTATAGTACCCGGAAGATGAGAGCACAGAAAGGTTCTGGCCGTTCAAGACAGGGTGCCCGGACTTCTAACATCTGGAAGGGTGGAGCCGTTGTTTTTGGCCCACATCCAAGGGATTACAGTTTAAAAATGAACAAAAAAGAATTGAGAACTGCTATTTTCTCTGCATTATCCTCGCGTTTCAGAGATGGAGATGTGCGCATCTTAAAAGGTGTTAAAGCAAGTGGTAAAACAAAAGAAATTGCAGATATGCTTAATAGTTTAAATAGTGAAAAAGAACTTGGTACAGTTCTGCTTGTTTACTCTGAGGAAAACGGAGAAGTGGAACGTGCTTCAAGGAATATTCCATACTGCAAACCATTGGATTATCGTTTCCTCAATGCATATGACCTTGTGGTGTATGACTCTATTCTCTTTACTGAGGAAGCGATTAAAGGAATGGAAGGATGGTGGAAAAATGAGTAGAATAGAGGTTCTTGTAAGACCCATTGTAACTGAAAAATCTACTGCCCTTGCAGAGCAAGGAAAGTATGTTTTTCTTGTGGACAAAAGGGCTAATGCTCAGATGATCAAAGAGGCAGTTGAGGAATTCTTTTCCGTAAAGGTAAAGAAGGTGAATATAGGCAAAGTATTCGGGAAGAAAAAGAGAGTGAGATACAACTACACGAAAACTCCTACATACAAGAAAGCAATTGTAACGCTCTATCCCGGGTACAAAATTGACCTGATGCACCACGTGTAATGGAGGTAAAAGATGGCGATTAAAGTTTATAAACCTACAACTCCGGGAATGCGCGGAAGATCCGTTGTTAAGCATTCCGAGGTTATAACAAAGAAAAGACCTGAAAAATCTCTTACCGTTGGCTTGAAGAAGAAGGGCGGAAGAAATAATACAGGTAAAATTACAGTAAGGCATAGAGGAGGCGGAAACAAACGTCTTTATAGAATTATTGATTTTAAAAGGAATAAGTTAGGTGTCCCTGCTAAAGTTAAAGCAATTGAATATGATCCTAATAGATCTGCATACATTGCCTTACTCACTTATGCAGATGGCGAGAAGCGGTACATTCTTGCCCCTCTTGGAATAAAGGTTGGTGATACTGTAATATCTGATGAGGTTACTGAAGTTAAACCTGGCAATGCAATGCCTTTAAAGAACATTCCACTCGGAACGCTTATTCATAATATTGAACTGATTCCTGGAAAAGGCGGGATACTCGTAAGAGCAGCAGGAGCATCTGCGCAGATTCTTGCAAAGGAAGGGAATTATGCACACATAAGAATGCCGTCTGGTGAAGTGAGAATGATTCATTTGAATTGCAGGGCAACGATTGGACAGTTGAGCAACGTGGATCACGAAAATGTGAACCTGGGAAAAGCAGGAATTAAGAGGCACAAGGGATTCCGTCCTTCTGTAAGAGGTGCTGCTATGAACCCTGTTGATCACCCGCATGGTGGTGGTGAAGGAAAAGCACCTGTTGGACATCCTGGGCCATTAACTCCGTGGGGTAAACCTACGCTTGGTTATAAGACGAGAAAGAAGAATAAACCTTCCGACAAGTACATAATCAGAAGGAGGAATCATAAATGAGTAAAAAAAGGCTGTATGTAGACCCAAAGCTTTTGGCGAAAATAAGAAAAATGAATGAAAAGGGTGAAAAAAAGGTTATCAAAGTATGGTGCAGGAGATCTGCAATAACTGAAGAAATGGTAGGCCATACTATTGCCATTCACAATGGCAAAACGCATATACCTGTTTATATAACCAAGGATATGGTAGGGCACAGGCTTGGGGAATTTGCTTTAACAAGAACATTCCACGGCCATAAGGTACCTACCGCAAGAATTATTACGAAGACATAGGAGGCTAACGGTTTATGGAAGCTTATGCGAAATCCAAACATCTCAGGTTATCCGCAACTAAAGCAAGGCTTGTTGCAGAACTTATAAAAGGTAAGCAGGTTGACGAAGCATTTGCCATATTAAAAGTGATGCCTCAGAAAGCAGCGCGTTTTCTTGAAAAAACGCTTAAATCTGCTGTTGCGAATGCTGAGAATAATTTTGAAATGGATAAAGATTCTTTGTATGTGCACAGAGTTTTCATTGATGCAGAAGGCCCATTGAAAAGGCTCTATATTAGAGGAATGGGCAGGGCTGATATTCAGAGAAAACCTGTGAGTCAAATTACAATAGTGGTAAGAGAGAAAGAGGAGGTATAGAGTGGGACAAAAAGTACATCCTTATGGATTTAGGCTTGGCATAACCAAAGATTGGCTCAGCAAATGGTATGCCGATAAGAAAAATTATTCACGTCTTGCGCTTGAAGATTTTGCAATAAGAAAAGAGATCAAAGCACTTGGACCTACTGCTGCGGTTTCCCATGTGGAAATTATCAGAAAAGGAAACCCTGCTGCTGGAGAAGTAAGAGTTATTATTCACAGTGCTCGCCCAGGAATGATTATTGGTAAAAAGGGTTCTGAGATTTCAAAACTCCAGGAAAGGTTGAAGCGGGTACTCTCAAATCCAGAAGAAAATCTTCGCGTTGAAGTTAAAGAAGTGAAACGTCCTGAGTTGGATGCTGAACTCATTGCACAGAATATTGTTGGCAAAATAGAGCAGAAAATTTCTTACAAGAGAGCAATAAAACAGGCAATAGGGAGGGCAATGCGAGCAGGTGCGAAGGGAATTAAAATTCAAGTGTCCGGTCGTCTTGATGGTGCAGAAATTGCAAGAACAGAATGGTACAGAGACGGAAGAGTTCCTCTCCAAACCATTAATGCAGATATTGATTACGCTGAAGAGCCAGCATTGATTAAGTTTGGAAGAATTGGCGTAAAAGTTTGGGTGTACAAGGGAGATGCCAAAAAGCGCACTTTCTTTACGCTCGAAAGATAGTGGAGGTGAATAAATATGTTAATGCCCGAAAGAGTTAAACATAGAAAGCAGCACAGAGGTAGAATGAAGGGTAAGGCTAAGGGCGGAACATACGTTGCGTTCGGTGACTATGGAATTCAAGCACTTGAGCCTGCATGGATTACTGCAAGGCAGATAGAGGCATCGAGGCTTGTTCTTATTCAATCTGTAAGAAAAGTTGGAAAACTCTGGATAAGAGTATTTCCAGATAAACCTGTTACTAAGAAACCGGCAGAAACAAGAATGGGAAGCGGAAAAGGTGATGTGGATCACTGGGTTGCAGTTGTTAAACCCGGTAGAATTCTTTTCGAAATATCCGGTGTACCGAGGGAAAAGGCGGAAGAACTTACAAAACAGGTTGGGTTTAAACTCCCCATTAGAGTCAGGCTTGTGGAGCGTGAGGAGGTTATATAATTATGAAGGCTGAAAAGATTAGAGATATGACTGATCAAGAGATCGAGCAGCAGTTAAAAAACCTCAGAAAAGAATTATTTAATTTGAGGTTTCAACTTGCAACACACCAGTTGCATAACACTGCTCGGATGAAACTTGTAAGAAAAGACATTGCAAGACTTCTTACTATTAAAAGAGAACGTGAGTTGAACAGAGAGGTGTAGGATGGCGAAAAAAGAATTAATAGGTAAAGTGGTAAGTGCTTATCAAAAAACTGTTGTTGTTCAGGTGGACAGGAATCTTCCTCATCCGCTTTATCTTAAAAGAATTAAAAGATCCACCAAGTTTTACGCTCATGATGAAGAGATGAAAGCAAAAGTGGGCGACATGGTGCGCATAAAGGAAACACGCCCGCTGAGTAAACTTAAAAGATGGAGAGTGGTAGAGATTCTCGGTGGAGGTGAGCAGAAATGATTAGGCAGTATTCCAGGTTGGTTGTTGCTGATAACACTGGAGCAAAGGAAATTTCCTGCATTACGGTGCTTAGAGTTGGAAAGAGGGATACAGGTACCGTTGGAGACAGAATAGTTGCAACTGTTAAGAAAGCGGCTCCGAATAGTGCCATTCCAAAAGGAACGGTTGTTAAAGCCGTTATAGTAAGAACAAAGTATCCGATTAAGAGAGAAGATGGTAGCATCATTCGTTTTAGCGATAATGCTGCCGTGATTATTGATGACGAGGGAAATCCAAAGGGAACAAGAGTTTTTGGTCCTGTATCAAGAGAACTTCGAAAGAAGGGATACCTTAAAATTGTTTCCCTTGCTCCTGAAGTCCTGTAGGAGGTAATGATGAAGGTTTTGAAGAAAAAAGCTAAACCGCTTGAAATTAAAAAGGGAGACACAGTTATTGTGATCTCCGGAAAAGATAAAGGAATAAAGGGAAAAGTTATAAGGGCTATTCCTGAAAAAGGCATGGTTGTTGTTGAAGGTGTAAACATGCAAACTCATTTTTTGCGTCCTACACAGGACATGCCTCAGGGAAAGATTACCAGGAGGGAAGGTCCGATATATGCAAGCAAAGTGCAACTTATATGCCCGCATTGTCATGAGAGAACTCGTATTGCGCATAAAATTCTGGATAACGGAAAAAGCGTGCGGGTGTGTAAGAACTGTCACGAAGTAATTGATAAAATTTAGGTGAGGTGAGTATGGCTAAGAAAACAACTGGTAAGAAAGGCGTATTCAAACTGGATAAAAAGTTTGAAAACTTACTAAAAGAAAAACTTCCACCATCCCCTCTTAAAGATAAGTATGAAAACGAAGTGAAAAAGAGGATGATGGAAAAATTTGGATACGATAACGTTATGCAGGTTCCCAAAATTGTGAAAATTTCGGTGAATCGTGGTGTTGGTGATGCAAATGATGATCCGAAGGCTATGGAAAAAACAATTCAGGAATTTGTTTTAATTACGCATCAAAGACCTGTTGTTACCCGTGCAAAGAGATCTATTGCTTCCTTTAAAATCAGGGAAGGCGCACCTGTTGGGTGCAGAGTAACTTTGCGTGGAAACAATATGTATGCTTTTATGGAAAAACTTATTAACACTGCTCTTCCAAGAATAAGAGACTTTAAAGGACTTTCTCCAAATGCATTTGACGGAAGGGGAAATTATACTTTCGGAATCAGGGAACAACTTATATTCCCGGAAATTGATTACGATATGATTGATAAAGTCCGTGGTTTTAATATTACGATCACGACAACTGCCAAAACGGATGAAGAAGCAAAAGCCCTTTTAGAGTTTATGGGCTTCCCGTTCAGAGAAAGGTAGGTGTGATATGGCAAGAAAGGCAATGATTGAAAAGGCTAAAAAAGAGCCGAAATTCAAAGTAAGAAAACATAACAGGTGCAAGATATGTGGCAGGCCAAGGGCTGTTTATAGTAAATTTGGCTTGTGCAGGCACTGCCTTAGAAAACTTGCTCTCGAGGGTAAATTGCCCGGTGTAAAGAAAGCAAGCTGGTGAGGAGGAGAAGAAAATGGTTAATGATCCAATTTCCGATATGTTAATAAGAATTAAGAATGCAAGTAATATGCGGCATAAATCCCTTACTATACCTTTCAGTAAAATGGGAAAAGAAATACTTTCCATTATGAAAAGAGAAGGGTATATAGAGGATTTCGAAGAGCAACTTATCGATAACAAAAAGATGTTAAGAATCTATCTGAGGTATGGCCCAAACAAGGAAAGTTATATCCTGGGTGTTAAGAGAGTAAGCAAGCCTGGTAGAAGGATCTATGTGGGAAAAGACAATTTACCAAGGGTTCTTGATGGGTTTGGAACTGCAATTATTTCAACGCCCAGAGGGCTTATGACCGATAGGGAAGCAAGAAAAGCCGGACAGGGCGGCGAAGTAATTTGCTTTATCTGGTAACGGAGGTGTAGGTTATGTCGAGAATAGGTAGAAAACCGGTTGAAATTCCTTCAGGTGTTACTGTAAAAATAGAAAAAGATAATACTGTTATCGTGAAAGGCCCTAAAGGGGAATTAAAAAGAACATTTCACCCTGAGATAAAGATAGTTCAGGAAGGAAACGTTATAAAAGTAGAGAGGCCATCAGATAAGCCTTTTTACAGGGCACTTCATGGAACAACGAGGGCTTTAATTAACAACATGGTAATAGGTGTAACGAAAGGATTTTCTAAAAGGCTTGTAATAAACGAAAAAACTTATAAAGGTGTCGTTAAAGGCAATAAAATTGAATTTTCGCTTGGGTTTAGCCATCCTGTAATTGTAGATATCCCTGATGGATTGACTGTAACGATTGAAAAACAACTCATTACGGTTTCAGGAATAGATAAAGAACTTGTAGGACAATTTTCTCAAAAGATCAGACACCTCAGGAAAGTTGATCCGTATAAGGTTAAAGGAATTATTTATGAAGGCGAGAAGATCAGAAGAAAGGCCGGAAAGGCTCTTGCATCTGGTGCAAAGTAAGGAGTGTGGAATATGATTAAGAAGGAAAACAGAAAAGAATTAAGAAGAATGAGGCATTTAAGAATAAGAAAACGTTTGTCTGGTACTTCGGAACGTCCTCGTCTCTCTGTTTTTATAAGTTTAAAGAACATCTATGCGCAAATAATTGATGATACAAAAGGAATCACGCTTGTTTCTGCTTCTACTCTGGATAAAGACCTTCGTGATAAGGTTAAAAGCGGAAAGAATGTAGAGGCTGCAAAATTGGTTGGTGCACTCATAGCAGAAAGAGCGCTTGGGAAAGGGATTAAGAATGTTGCCTTTGACAGGGGTGGCTTCCTCTATCATGGTAGGGTTAAAGCCCTTGCGGAAGCTGCAAGAGAAAAAGGGCTCAAGTTTTAGGAGGTGAATGTGAATACAAGAAGGCGCAGACCTGTTGAAAAGAAAGAGTTCGAAGAAGAAATTCTTCAAATAGACAGGGTAACAAAAGTAGTAAAAGGTGGAAAGATCTTAAAGTTTAGAGTTATTATGGTTATTGGCGATAAAAAAGGCAGAGTTGGAATTGGTGTTGGAAAAGCAAGGGAAATTCCTTCTGCAATAGCAAAAGGTATTGCAGATGCAAAAAGGAACCTCGTTCATGTTCCTATTAAGAACAATACAATACCTACTCGTATCACTGCAAAATTCGATGCTGCGTATGTATTTCTTGCTCCTGCAGTTCCCGGAACAGGTATCGTTGCAGGTAGGGTAATCCGTGCAATTGCAACAAAGGCTGGAATTCAGGATATTCTCTCTAAATCACTTGGTACTTCAAATCCTTTGAACATCGCCAGGGCAACTCTTAAAGCATTTGAGGATATGAACACGGTTATTAATAGGAACGAAGCGAGAAAAAAAGCGAAAATCGGAGGTAAAGATGAGGCTTAATGAACTTAAACCAAAGGCTCATTCCAGAAAGCGTAAAAGAATTGTTGGAAGAGGCGATGGTTCCGGAAGAGGAACGTACGCAACTTACGGGTGCAAAGGTGCGAAAGCGCGTTCTGGTGGCACGAAGCAGAAAGGGTTTGAAGGAGGCCAGACGCCTCTTTACAGAAGGCTTCCGAAGTTGAGAGGATTCAAGCCATTAAAGAAAACTGAATATGTGGAAGTTAACGTTGAGATTATAGAAAAACTTGCAGGAGATAAAGGTGAGGTTAATTTAAACGAATTCTTTGGCAGGGAAGTTAAAGTACTTGGAAGAGGTGAAATAAATAAAGCGATAACTGTTAAGGCTTCTAAATTTTCCGGAACCGCAAAAGAAAAAATCGAGAAAGCAAACGGAAAAGCAGAGGTAGTGTAATATGTGGGAAACACTAAAAAGAGCGTTTAAACTTAAAGAATTAAGAAAAAGAATCTGGGTTACTTTAATTCTGTTTATTCTGTTCAGGCTCGGAACATATATTCCAGTTCCGGGTATTGACAGAACTGCTCTGCAAGGGTTGTTACAAAAAGGTGGTTTCCTTGCATTACTTGACCTTTTCTCAGGTGGCGGTTTCGGAAACTTTTCAATATTTGCAATGAGCGTTATTCCGTACATTAACGCTTCCATTATTTTGCAGTTGCTTACTGCTGTTATTCCTTCACTTGAACAACTTGCAAAAGAGGGTGGTGAAGAGGGCCAGAAGAAGATGGCTGCATACACGAGACAACTTACCGTTCTTCTTGCTGCGTTGCAGGCTGTATCTATCCTTATAATGTTTAAAAACTATCTTGTTAGCAACAGTATTCTTTTGAAACTCGTTATTATCATGAGTTTAATTGCTGGCTCTTATATCGTTCTGTGGCTTGGAGAAATAATGACGGATAAAGGTATAGGTAATGGTGTATCGCTTATAATCTTTGCTGGAATAGTGAGCAGGCTACCTGTTGGTTTTGTTGAAATTAGGCAATTGTATTCTGCACATTCTTTGAGTATTGCCTCTATTGTTGGTGAAATTCTTGGAATGCTCGTGCTTATAGTTGGTGTTATCTATGCATACCAGGCGGAAAGAAGGATACCTGTTCAGTATGCGAAGAGAATTGTCGGAAGGAAAGTTTACGGAGGACAATCTACTTACATACCTTTGAGGCTTGTACAGGCAGGTGTGCTTCCCATAATTTTTGCTGTTTCTGTGATGATGTTCCCTGTTACAATTGGACAATTCTGGCCCAACTCCTGGTTCAACGTGCATATCGCAAAGCCGTACTTTGGAACTCCAACAGGGCTTTGGTATAACATCATTTATTTCTTACTTATCGTGTTCTTCACGTATTTCTATACTGAACTTACCTATGATCCGATACAACTCAGTGATGATTTGAAGAAGTATGGGGGCTTTATTCCCGGTATTCGACCTGGAAAGCCAACTGCTGAGTACATAGCAAGCGTTTTGAACAAAATTGTACTGCCTACATCAATTTTCCTTGGGTTTGTTGCGGTAATACCTAATTTAATCTTCAGGAAGATGGCAGTTACAGCATTTGTTTTTGGTGGCACTTCAATCCTCATTATAATTGGTGTTGCGCTTGAAACGATGCAGGAGATTGAGGCATATCTCCTTATGAGACACTACAAGGGATTCTTGAAATGAAAACCCATATCGTACTTTTAGGTCTTCCGGGGGTTGGAAAGGGAACTCAAGGGCAGTTGTTGAGTTCCAGAATGGGAATCCCTTTTATCTCCTCTGGAGATGCTTTGAGGAGTGAACTTACCAGAGGGACAAATATAGCAAAAGAGTTTGAGAAGTATATGAACGCTGGTTTGCTTGTTCCTGACAGCATTGTGGAAGAATTTATTGCAGATATGCTTTCGAAGTATAACCTTGAAAAAGGTTTTATTTTTGATGGATTTCCACGAACTGTTCATCAGGCAGGTTTTATTAATGGTTACCTTACATCACGTGGGACTGCAATTGATGCTGTCTTGTATCTTGTTGCTCCTGACGATGAAATTATAAAGAGGATTAGTGGAAGAAGAATTTGCCCAAAGTGTGGCGCAGTGTATAACATTTATTTTAACCCCCCTAAAGAGGACGAAAAGTGCGATATTTGTGGAACGAAACTTATTCAAAGAGATGACGATAGAGAAGAGGTAGTGAAGAATAGAATAAAAGTATATAAAGATAGAACCCACCCCTTGGTTGATTACTATGGGAATCTTGGGTTGCTGTACAGGATCGATGCGTTAGGAAGTGTTGATGCTGTACAAAATAGAATCGAGGCTGTTTTGAATGGTTGAAATAAAAACTCCGCAAGAGATTGAAAAAATTAAAAAATCTGGTAAAATTTTACGTCAAGCTTTGGAGCTTGTAAGAAGCCACGTTAAACCTGGTATTACAACAGGGGAGCTTGACAAAATTGCAGAAAGATTTATAAGGAGCAAAGGAGCTATTCCTGCTTGCAAAGGGTATGAGGGTTTTCCCGGGACAATGTGTATTTCAGTGAACGATGAGGTTGTTCATGGAATTCCGGGGAACCGAAAACTGAAAGTGGGAGATGTAGTCTCCTTTGATTCTTGTGTGTTGCTTGACGGATGGTATTCCGACTCTGCGATAACGGTAATTGTTGGAGAACCATTAACTGAGAATGATAAAAAATTAGTGGAAGTTACTGAGCAGGCATTGTATGTGGGAATAGAGAAAGCGGTTGTCGGTGGAAGAGTGGGAGATATTTCTGCTGCAATACAGAATTTTGTAGAAAAAAATGGATTCTCGCTTGTGCGGGAGTACACTGGACATGGCATAGGAAGGCATTTACATGAAGACCCTTCTGTGCCTAATTATGGTAAAAAAGGTACGGGAATGATATTAAAAGAAGGAATGTGTTTAGCTATTGAACCGATGGTTTGTGCGGGAGATTACAGGTTGTACACTGCGGACGATGGGTGGACGGCAAAGACAGTTGATCATTCTAATGCCGCTCACTTCGAGCACACTATTGCCATTACGAGAAATGGACCTGAGATTTTAACAAAGTAGAGAGGTGATTAAATGAGTAATAAAAAACAGGTTATAGAAACTGAAGGAGTTGTGGTAGAAACTTTACCCGGAACGATGTTCAGGGTAAAGCTGGCTAATGGTAAAATAGTGCTTGCTCATGTTAGCGGGAAGATGCGGCTTCATTTTATAAGAATTCTTCCCGGTGATAGAGTTAGGCTGGAATTTACCCCGTATGACCTTTCTACCGCACGGATAGTTTATAGATTATAGAAAGGAGTGTAAACAAAATGAAAGTAAGAGCGTCTGTTAAGAAGATGTGTCCTAAGTGTAAGATTGTAAAGAGAAGAGGAAAATTAATGGTGATTTGTGAAAATCCCAAGCATAAGCAGAGACAAAAGTAGGAGGTTAAAAAGTGGCAAGAATTAGCGGTGTCGATTTACCGAAAGATAAAAGGATTGATATTGCGCTTACCTATATTTTTGGAATAGGCAAGCACAATTGCAAAGATGTTCTTGAAAAAGCAAATGTTCCTTTAAAAAAAGTTAAAGACCTTACGCCTGAGGAAATAAAGGCGATTGAAGATGTAATCAGAAAGGATTACGTTGTTGAAGGTGATTTGAGAAAGCAGATTGCCCAAAACATTAAAAAGTTGATGGAAATAAACTGTTACAGAGGCATCAGGCACAAGAGGGGTCTTCCAGTGAGAGGCCAGAGAACAAGAACAAATGCGAGAACTCGTAAAGGACCAAAGAAAACTGTTGGTGCCAAGAGGAAATCGTAATTTTAAGGAGGTATGATGGCTAAAAATAGAAGAAGTTCAAAGAAAAAGGGTCGTAAAATAACCGGTAAAGCCAAAGTTTACATTCACTCGACTTTTAATAATACAATAGTGACAGTTACAGATGAACAGGGTAACGTTGCAACCTGGGCATCAGCGGGCACAGTAGGATTCAAAGGAACCAAGAAAGGTACACCCTTTGCTGCTCAACTTGCTGCTCAAAAAGCTGCTGAACAGGCTTTGAATTTAGGTGCAAAAAGAGTTTCTGTACTTGTTAAAGGTGGAGGCTCAGGTAGAGAAGTTGCTATCAGAGCATTACAGTCTGCGGGACTTGAAATTGAGGAAATTAAAGATATTACTCCAATTCCTCACAACGGCTGCAGGCCGAGAAAATTGAGAAGAGTGTAAGGAGGTTGATGTGGCAAGATATACCGATCCTTTATGCAGGATATGTAGAGCACATGGTAAGAAGCTTTTTTTGAAGGGCGATAAATGTTATACAAATAAATGCCCACTTGAAAGGGGTAGAGGTATTCCCGGGCAGAAGCAGGTTGTTCTTCACTTCAGTAAACCTTCTGATTATAAAATACATTTGCAGGAGAAACAGAGAGTAAAACATATGTACGGTATTCTTGAAAGGCAATTTAGAAGGTATTTTGAAAAGGCAGCAAGTCAGAAGAAAATACCAACTGGCGATAAGTTGCTTGAACTTCTTGAAAGAAGATTAGACAATGTTGTTTTCAGAATGGGTTTTGCGCCGAACAGAAGAACAGCAAGGCAACTTGTTTCTCATGGTCATTTTCTTGTTAACGGAAAGAAGGTAACGATACCTTCTTACATTGTCAAGGAAGGAGATGTTATCGAGGTTAAGGAATCCAGCAGGCAAATCCCTATTATTAAACAGACAATTGAGTCATCCCCTGCAATTCCTTCGTGGCTTGAGGTTAGTGCGGAATCTTTCCGTGGCACAGTGAAACAAATTCCAAACATTCCAGAACTTTCACTGGGCATTAACCCAACCCTTATTGTAGAACTTTACTCCAAATAGGAAGTGATGATAAATGTGGGATCTTAATGCTATAGGCTTTTCGATAGAAAAAGAGAGTGATACGTACGGAGAATATTCATTTGGGCCACTTGAAAGTGGCTTTGGACTTACATTTGGCACGGCTTTGAGGAGAATTTTGCTATCCTCAATTGTGGGGGTAGCCCCAATAGGCATCACAATTGATGGAGTTGTGCATGAATTTTCTACAATAGATGGTGTTGTGGAAGACGTTGAAGAAATCATACTGAACGTTAAGAAACTCGTTATTGATCTGGAAGGAAAGGACGAAGCAATTCTTTCCTTTGATGTAAAGGGAGAGAAAGAGTTAACTGCTGGAGATTTAAAAGTGTCCAGCGAAGTAAAGATTTTGAACCCTGAATTACATATTGCAACAGTTTCCTCTTCAAAAGCGAGGCTTAAAGGTGAAATTTACGTAAAGAGAGGAAAAGGTTATATGCTTGAAGAAGAAATTGCTGAGGCAGAGAATTTTTCTCAACTTGTTATTCCGATTGATGCATATTTTTCCCCTGTTTTGAAAGTAAATTTTCATGTCGAGCCGATGCGGTTTGAAGAGTCAGTTAATTTTGACAAACTTGTTATAGGTATTTCTACGAAGAAAAACAAAACTCCAAGAACTGCATTGATTGAGGCGGTTGACATTGCTATAAACTATCCTAAACGGTTTAAGGACCTTCTCATTTCTGATGGAAAAGATGATGATAAAGAGAACGATTTAAGCAACGTAAAAATCGAGGATCTCGAAATAGATAAAAGAACTCTTAATGCCTTGAAAAACAACAACATCGAAACTGTTGCTCAACTTGTTGATTTGAGTGAAGCAGACCTGATGAAACTAAAACATTTTGGTGCTACTTCTCTCAAAAGAGTGAAAGAGTCTCTTGAAAAGGCGAATTTGAAGTTAAAGGAACAATAGGAGGTATCTATGTATCATAAGATAGGACAGAGAAAATTGGGTTTATACAGCAGTTATAGAAGAAGTGTTTTAAGAAACCTCTCTACTTCTTTGATTTTGCATGGCAGAATTAAAACCACAGAAGCGAAAGCCAAAGAAGTTAGAAAAGTAGTGGAAAAGTTGATTACTATGGCGAAAGAAGACAATCTCAATACGAGAAGGCGTGCCTATTCTTATCTTTTTGTTAAAGATGCAGTTCAAAAACTTTTTGAACTTGCCAAGAATGATTATGCAGATAGAAACGGTGGTTATACACGTATTTTGAAACTTGGGCAACGGAGAGGTGACGGAGCCAAAATTGTTATATTAGAACTTGTTAAGGAATGATTGAATTTGATAATGTATATTTTTCATATGGTAATGGATGGGCAGTTGAAGATTTTAATCTGAAAATAAAAAAGGGGGAGTTTGTTGCTTTGCTTGGAAGCAACGGCTCCGGTAAGTCCACGGTAGCCCGTTTAACAAACGGGCTTTTTTTACCTGATAAAGGGAATATTTTTATAGATGGTAAAGAAACAAGCAAAGCAAGAGATGAGTTAAAGGCGAAGGTTGGGCTTGTATTTCAGAATCCTGATGACCAATTTGTTGGAACAACCGTTGAAGAAGATATTGCATTTGGTTTAGAAAACCTTGCCATTGAGAGGGAAGAAGCAAAAAGAAGGATAATGGAAATTGCAGAACTTCTGGATATTAAAAAGTACCTTCGCTCTTCACCGTCGATGCTGTCCGGCGGAGAAAAGCAAAAAGTTGCAATAGCAGGGGTTCTTGTTATGCAACCTGAGTACTTAATCCTTGATGAGATAACTGCACTCCTCGATCCAGTTAGTCGGAAGGAGATTTTTAATTTCGTTTTTTCTATAGCAAAGGAAAAGAATATGGGTGTTCTCTATATAACGCATATGAGCAATGAGGCGTTAAATGCTGATAGGGTTGTACTCATTCATCAAGGTAAAAAGATCTCAGAAGGTACGCCTCAAAATGTTTTTTCTAATTTTTCTTTGGTTCGTTCCTGTGGGGTTTCCATTCCAGATTCCCTGTATATAGCAGAAAAACTCTCAGAATTTGGTGTTATCCCAAAACGTGAATACACGGAAAAGGAGATTCTTGAAATTTTATGATTCGCTTGCAAGATGTAAGTCTTACGTATGATTATGGAACAATTTTTCAAAAAACTGCCATTAAAAATGTTTCACTTTTTATAGGTAAGGGAGAGTCTGTATCAATTGTTGGGAAAATAGGTTCTGGTAAATCTACGCTTGTGCAATTTTTCAATGGTTTAATAAAGCCAGATTCAGGAAAAGTTTTTGTTGACGGAGCAGATCTTACCTCAAAGAAAACGGATTTGAGACTTGTGCGAAAAAAAGTAGGCCTTGTTTTTCAATATCCAGAAGAACAATTTTTTGCAGAAACAGTGTTTGAAGAAGTTGCTTTTGGCCCGGGCAATATGGGATTAACAGGTGAGAAATTACGCAATGCTGTGTTTGAAGCACTTTCATCGCTTGGATTTGAACCTAACAAGATTATAAATCTTTCTCCTTTTGAATTGAGTGGAGGAGAAAAGAGAAGGGTTGCCATTGCAAGCATAATTGCAATGAATCCTGAGGTGCTTGTTCTGGACGAACCAACATCAGGACTTGATTTCAATGGTAGAAAACTTCTGCTTGATTATTTGAAAAACCAGAATGAGTCAGGCAGAACCCTTGTGTTTGTTACTCATAATATGGATGAAGCGTTGCAGATTTCCTCGCGGATTATAGCAATGAAAGATGGCGAGAAGGTGTTTGATGGAAAGAGCGAGGAATTTTTTCTGAATGAATCTATTGTTTATAGTGTAGGGCTTGAAGTACCATTTGTTGTGAAAGCGTGGAAAAAATTGAAAAAGCGGTTTCCTGATCTTCCTTTTTGCAGAACTCCAGATAGTCTTGTAATGGCGGTTAAGGAGAGTGTTCATTGAAAACAAAGTTTGCTTTGGGCCAGTACAACTATACGAATTCTATTTTACATAGACTTGACCCAAGAGTTAAAATATCCCTTGTTTTTACTGTTGTAATCTTTTTGTTTTTTATTAAAACAATAAGTGGTTATCTTGTGCTTTTTGCGTTTGCTTGTATGCTTGTCTTTCTCTCAAAGAATTCCATTTATGCAGTTTTTCGTTCGTTAAGACCAATTTTGATTCTCCTTGTTTTTACTGCTGTATTTCAAATCTTTTTTACTCCAGGAACGGTAATTTTTCATTGGCGGTTTGTTAAGATCACAGGGGAAGGGTTGAAACTTGCTGCATATATTTCGATAAGGCTTATTTTACTATCGTTCTTTACTTTTATTCTCACTTCCACAACATCTGGAATTGAACTTACAGATGGATTTGAGGCATTGATTTCTCCTTTAAAGGTGTTTCGGTTTCCAGCAGAAGAGGTTTCTCTTATGATTTCTATATCTTTGAGGTTTGTGCCTGTTCTTTTTGAAGAGGCTGAAAGAATAATGAAGGCGCAAATTTCCAGAGGTGCTGAATTCAACAGAGGGAGTTTAGTGAAGAGGGCAAAGAGTTTTTTACCACTTCTTTTACCCCTTTTACTTAACGCACTTTCCCGTGCGGACAGGCTTGCAATTGCAATGGAATCAAGGGGTTTTGTTATAGGAAAAAAGCGGACAAAATACAGGGAGATGAAACTCTCAAAACTTGATTATGTAGCCATAATTACAACGATCTTTGTTTTTATTGTTGCATTGATGGTAAGGGAGATTGTATGAAAAATTACGTGTTAAAAGTCCGGTATCTTGGCGATAAACTCTACGGTTTTCAGAAGCAGGCAAATGTGCCTACCGTTCAGGGAGAGATAGAGAAAGCGTTGTCTCTTGTTCTTAGAAAAAATATAAGAACAAATGGAGCAGCGAGAACAGATAGAGGAGTTAATGCATTAAATCAGTACCTGAATTTTTATTTTGACAGAGATCTTGACACGGAGAGACTTCGAAGGAAACTCAATTCTATGTTGTTCAATAAATGGATTTTTATAAAAGATTTCTTTAAAACGGACCTTTTATTCCATCCAAGAAAGGATGTAAAGGGAAAAGTTTATGCTTACATCATCTCAGAGAAAATGGAAACAGGCATGTTTCTTCTACCGAGAATTTATTTTTACAATGGGAAAATGAATTTTAATTTGCTTGAGCAGGCAATGAACTCTTTAAAAGGAACGCATGACTTTTCTAATTTTGCTAACAAAGACAGATCTCAACCCTTGAAAAGTACAATTTGCACGATTTATGATATCGGAGTTATAAGAAGAGGCGGTTTAAATATTTTGTACTTTTACGGAAATAGATTCCTTTACCATATGGTAAGAAGGCTTGTTTACTTCCTCATAAAGGCAGGAACTGGCAATGTAAGAAAAGAGTTTATTGAAAACCCATTTTTAGATGAAACACCTTTTACAAGACAGGTTCTTCCACCGGAACCTCTGTTTTTGATTGATGTTTATTACAATCATAATATAAGGAGGCTCAATGAATAAAGCATTAATAACTGGAGCATCAAGTGGGATAGGTAAAGAATTTGCCTACATTCTTGCAGAAAAGGGTTTTGATCTATTCATTGTTGCAAGAAGCAAGGACAAACTGGATAAAATTGCGTCTTCCTTAAAGGAAACATTTAACATCTCAGTAAACGTTATAGTGAAGGATCTTTCTGAAGAGAAATCATCTTTTGAACTTTTTGAACTGTTAAAAGGGGAAGATATAGATATCGTTATAAACAATGCTGGATTTGGCAAGTACGGAGATTTTTTAAATTTTGATGCAGATACTTATAGAAAAATGGTTAATTTAAATATACTTACACTCACGATTCTTACAAGGCTGTTTGGAGAAAAAATGGCTAAAAGGAAACATGGGAAAATTCTTAATGTTTCATCAACTGCTGCATTTCAACCTCTTCCACGTTTTTCCGTTTATGCTGCTACTAAGGCTTATGTTTTGAGTTTATCTGAAGCATTGCATTATGAATTTGCAAAGTATGGAGTAACCGTTACTGTGCTTTGCCCCGGTCCTACAAAAACAAACTTTGGAGAAACGGCGGAAACACATGGAACAAAGATGTTTAATCCTGCGGGACTTGCTAATCCTCGCTTTGTTGCAGAAGAAGGACTAAAAGGACTTTTTAACGGAAAACCACTTGTAATTACGGGAAAACAGAATAAGATACTTGCTTTCCTTGCAAAAGCACTGCCTTTTAGTGCGATTTTGAAAATTTCCTCATATTTTGTAAAATAAGAAGGCCCGGACATTTGAAATATTTATTGACTAAAATGTAAAATATGCTATTATTCAACCGTTAAAGTTTAGATTAACGGAGATAACTATTTTTAGGAGGAGTTTATATGATGCGGATTACGAAGTTTGTTAAGCCTGATGAGGTAAATAAGAAATGGTATTTGATTGACGCATCCGGCAAATCCATTGGTAGGGTTGCCGTGCAGGCGGCAATGATTTTAAGAGGAAAAAATAAGCCTACTTTTTCTCCACATGTAAATATGGGAGACAATGTGATAATTATTAATGCGGCAAAAGTTAAAGTAACAGGCAGGAAATTAAGCCAGAAAATTTATTACAGGCATTCCGGTTATGTAGGTAATATGAAAAAAACTCCGCTTGCCGACATTCTGAGTTCTAAGCCGGAATATGCCATACAACACGCTGTAAGATTGATGCTTCCGAAAAACAAACTCGGGAGAAAGATGTTTAAGGGATTAAGGGTATATGCAGATGATAAATACCCCGAGAGCATCAAAGCGGAAAAAGTCGGATAAGGAGGTTTAAGTGGCAAATTTAGTTTATGCAGCAACAGGAAGAAGAAAAAGATCTGTTGCAAGAGTGAGGCTTGTTCCCGGATCCGGGAAAGTAAGAGTTAACGGCAAACCTGCCGAAGAATATTTTGCGGTAAAAACCGTTGTAAAAGAGATATTTGATCCTTTTAAAATCACTGAAACTGAAGGAAAATTTGACGTATTTGTTAATGTTGACGGTGGCGGTTTCAGGGGACAGGCAGAGGCAATTAGACATGGAATTGCCAGGGCATTGTTGCAGTATGAAGAGTCTTTAAGGCCGCTACTTAAAAAAGAAGGGTATCTTACAAGAGATCCAAGAGAGAAAGAGCGTAAAAAGTACGGTTTGCATCGTGCAAGAAAGGCGCGTCAGTACCGTAAGCGTTAAGGCTTTAATATTGTGAAATTGCCCCCTTTAAAAAGGGGGCTTTTTATTTTGAAGGAGGATAGAATGAAAACTTTTTCTAAATTTGCCAGGTTTTTTACTGAGCAATCCAGAAACAATGAAATTATTACACCTTTTGATATGAAAGTTATCACAAGGGATCTGGAAAGCAAAGGAAAGGATATCATTCATCTTGAAATAGGTGAACCAGATTTCGATACGCCTGAACACATAAAGCGTGCGGGGATTGAGGCGATAGAAAATGGCTTTACTCATTATGCACCTTCACGTGGGCTTTTAGAGTTAAGAGAAGAAGTTGCGAAATATGTTTCTGTTACGAGAAAAATCAGTGTTTCTCCGAATGAGGTTGTTATAGTGCCGGGAGGAAAGAATGTTATTTTTTACACGATGATGGCACTTTTAGAAAAAGGTGATGAAGTTATTGTTCAAAGCCCGGGATACTATCCGTACGAAATTGATGCAAGTTTGTTTGGTGCAAAAATCGTTCCCCTTCCATTGCGGGAAGAGAACGGTTTTTCTTTTGATAGGGATTATTTTAAGAAAATTGTTAGTGAGAAAACAAAACTCTTTGTGTTTATTTCCCCGGCAAACCCTACGGGTAACATTTTTTCAAAGGAGGATATTGAATTCATCTCTGAACAAGCGATGAAAAACGATTTTTATGTTCTCTCAGACGAGATCTATTCACGAATTGTTTACGAAGGAGAATTTTTCAGTATTGCTTCTGTTCCTGGTATGAGAGAAAGAACAATTATTCTTGATGGATTTTCTAAAACGTATGCTATGACTGGTTGGAGGCTTGGTTATAGTATTGCGCCAAAAAATATTTCTGATATTTTTAACAAGTTCCTTGTTTCTTCCAATTCATGCACTGCGACATTCACACAGATCGCTGGGTTAGAGGCTTTAAGAGGCCCGCAGGATACCGTAGATGAAATGGTTGCAGAGTATAAAAGGCGAAGAGATTTTATCGTAGATGCACTGAACGAAATAAGAGGAATACGGGTAGTTAAGCCGAAGGGAGCGTTTTACGTATTTCCGAACATAACGGGTCTGGGTATTTCCTCCAGGGAATTTGTTATGAAACTTCTTCAAAACGGTGTTGCAACAATCCCCGGAAATACATTTGGAAAATATGGAGAAGGTTTCATCAGAATTTCTTATGCTAATTCACTTGAAAACCTGAAAATTGCTGCTGAGAGAATACAGAAAACCGCAGAAGAATTATCTTAATAGTTTTTTAATAGATTTTACCGCTTCTTTTTTTACTTCCTCTTCATCAACTGTGAGAACTTTGCGATTTCTCATAACAATTTTTCCATTAATTATTGCTGTATTGACATTTCCGGGTTCCATTGAATAGGCAATCATAGAATATGGATCGGTGAACGGCGTCATATTGGGTGCATTTTTGTCAACGAGAATTATATCTGCTCTGTATCCTTCTTTGATAATTCCTACATCTTCAAATCCTATATTTTTTGCTCCAATTGAAGTAGCCATCTCCAGAAGTTTCTTTGCAGGAAGTATCTCCGGGTTCTCTGAAATTCCTTTTGCGAGAAATGAGGTGAGCCGCATATCTTCTATCAATGCAAGGTTATTGTTTGATGATGCTCCATCTGTTCCTATACCAGGGTTCAATTCGTATTTAAGCATTTCTGGAATATTAGGTATGCCAGAGCCGAGTTTTAAATTGCTCTGTGGGTTTAGTGCTATGCCTGTGTTGTGTTGTTTTAGAATTTCGTAATCCTTTTTTTCCATATGGACACAGTGTGCTGCGTTAACCTTTGCCTTAAAAAAGCCAAGTTCTTCTAATTTCTGAATTGGTGTTGTTCCGTATTTGCTTTTGAAGTCCAGAACTTCTTTTTTTGTTTCGTGGAGATGGGTATGCACAATAACTTCCATTCTGCGAGCACGTTCGCTTATTGCTTTCATGAAATTTAACGTGCAGGTGTACGGTGCATGTGGTGCAAAACTTGCAAGTATTCTTCCGTCTTCGGTGTTATTGTATTTTTCTACAAATTTTTCAGCGATTTTTAATTTTAACGTGTCCATATCAAATTTTGAAGCAAGACCAAAACCAAGGTTTGCCCTTATTCCAGATTCTTTTACTGCTTTTGCTGAGGCATCCATGTGGAAATAAAAATCTGCCACTGTTGTAACACCGCTTTTTATTGACTCAATTGTGGCGAGTAGTGTCCCAATGTACACTTCGTTGGGTGTGAGTTTTGCCTCAATTGGAAAAATAATTTCACTCAACCATTTTTGAAGTGGAACATCGTCAGATATTCCTCTCATCAAGGTCATTGCAAGGTGAGTATGGGTATTTACGAGTCCGGGCATTACCAGAAAGTTTGAGGCATCTATTACTTCGTCAGCATCTTCTACAAATTTGTTGCTTTTTCCAACATAAGAAATTCGGGAGTTGTTTATTACGACAACCCCCGAATCAATAATTTCGTTTTCAGTAATTATTGTTCCGCCTTTTACAAGGATCATACTTCTTCTTTTCGGGTTAACACTAAGGGATGTTCATCGCTTATTATCTCTTCAGTATCCTCTGATAAAATCTTTCTAATATCCTTTGGAATGGAGAACATCCTTAAATGTGTTTCCCCATCGTAAAATTTTAATTCGCCATCTATCCGTTCTTTTATAAGAGAGTTTACTTTCTCTATAGATAGGCTCTTTGGGTCGAATTGCTTTGAAGCGAGCACGAAACTCCAGGTTGTATCAAAACTTGGAACGTATGCATAGTAACTTCTTATCACTGGAAATACTTTAGAAAGTGTATTCCTTATTGCCCTATGCATTCTAAAAGTAACATTCCTTAAAAGTGAAGCCTGGAGTACGAATATGCCGTCTTCCGTGAGTCTGTCATAAAGAATTTCGAAAAATTCTTTGGTGAACAGTTTGTATGAAGGGCCCGCTTCAAACGGTTCTGTTAAATCACTTATTATTACATCACAGGATCCTGACGATACGCCTGATTCCATAAACTTTCTTGCATCTGTGTTGAGTAAAGTTGTTTTCGGGTTGTCAAAGGATCCCTTGTGCCATTCGGGAAGGAATTTTTTGTTAAGTTCGATCTCCCGTTCATCTATATCTATCATGATGGCTTTTTCTACCGTTTTATGCTTTAACACTTCACGCAAAGTTGCGCCTTCTCCTCCACCAAAAATAAAAACTTTTTTTGGATTTGGATGTAAAAGCATTGCCGGATGAACAAGCGCTTCATGGTAGATATATTCATCCTTTTCGGACGACTGCACGTCCCCATCAATGATGAGCATCTTTCCGAAGAAAGCGCTCTCCACGATCTGCATAAATTGATAGGGAGTTTTTGCTTCCGCTAATATACTCTCTATACCGTGCAGATGTTCTTCGCCGTCGGCAAAGTAATCATGAAAGTACAGATACTTTTTGCCCATTTTCGGCTTCCTTAGTGTTTAATACTCTGTGGAGGTATTTTCCTTCCGTTTCCTCTCCTCTCAGTATCTCGGTCGTGTGGATATGCGTTGCCCCGAGTTTTTCTGCGACATATTCGCAGGCGAGTTTAGGGTCTGCATCTCCGCATGTGTAAAAGTCAAGCGCGGCATATCCGTGCTCCGGCCATGTGTGTATAGAGAGATGAGATTCAGAAATTACCACCACCCCACTAACTCCCTGAGGAGTAAAGTGGTGAAATGCAACATCTAAAACAGTTGCATTAGCTCTCTGCGCAGCATCCGTCAGGATCTGCTTTAACACTTCAAGGTTGTTCAGGATTTCCGGGTTGCAGCCCGAAGCATCCATAATAATGTGTTTACCTTCAGTGCGCATTTCAGCCACCCCCTTCCAAAGAATTAGTAAGGTAATGAATTACCTTATCGGTGGATTTATATCAGATTTTTGAAAATTTTCAATACTTTTTAGCATAAATTTTGAAAATTATTTTCAATATACTGAAAACCATCTTGAAAAAAACATAAGATAAATGTAAAATACAATATGGCAACTGAAAGCAGACTTGGTGATTTACTTCTTCAAAAAGGGCTTATTACTGAAGAACAGTTGAGGGAAGCCCTTGAAGAGCAGAAAAAAACAGGTGAAAAGCTCGGGCAAATTCTTATTCAAAAGGGCATTATTTCCCCTTCCGAACTTTCAAATGTACTTTCTTTGCAAACAAATATTCCATCAATAAATATTGAGGAATTTTCAATAGATCCAAACATAGTTTCACTTCTTCCGGAAAAATTTATCAGAGATAACTTTATAATCCCTTTGAGAAAAAGAGACGGAGTTCTGGAAGTAGCCTGTGTTCCCCCTATAAACCCTGAAGTTCTTGAAGACGCAAGGCTTATCACTGGATTAAAGATTCATCCTTACCTTATAACGGAAAACGAATTTGAGCAGGCTCTTAACAGGGTTTACAACTTAAAAGCAAGGGCAGAAAAAGTTATATCTGCACTTGGTGGTAAGAATGTGCAGAGGAATGTAATCCCGATTATACCTGAAACTGCAACTGAGGACCGATCAGTTGTAGGACTTGTGAATTCAATTCTTTCAGATGCAATTTCGCAAAATGCTTCAGATGTTCATCTGGATCCTTCTCAATTTAACACAAAGGTACGATACAGAATTGATGGAATAATGTACAACAGCATTGTAATTCCTAAAGAAATAGCAGATTCCGTTATCTCTCGTATAAAGGTTTCTGCTGGTATGGATATTGCTGAGAGAAGAAGACCTCAAGATGGACATTTCAGTGCACAGTACAGGAATGAATTTTACGATTTTCGTGTTTCATCCATAGGAACGAACTACGGAGAGAAACTCACTGTGCGAATTTTAAGTAAACAAAAAATGCTTATGCCTATGGAACGCCTTGGGATGCTTCCCGAGCAGTTTGAAACGTTTAAAAGACTTATAAAAATGCCGTATGGTATTATTCTTGTTACAGGGCCTACTGGATCTGGAAAAACAACTACGTTGTATTCTGCCCTATCGACATTAAATACAGGGCGTGAAACAATAATTACACTTGAAGATCCTGTGGAGTATAATTTACCAGGAATTTCTCAAATTCAGATTAACGAGGAAGCAGGAATAACATTTGCGTCAGGTTTGCGTTCTGTTTTGAGGCTTGACCCAAATATTATAATGGTTGGAGAAATACGTGACCTTGATACTGCAAAAACGGCAGTTGAAGCATCGCTTACAGGTCATCTTGTTCTTGCTTCTATTCATACGAATGACACAGCTTCAACACCGGTAAGACTTATGAATTTAGGATTGGAACCGTATTTAATAGCATCTTCCCTGATTGGAGTTGTTGCTCAAAGACTTGTGAGGGTAATTTGTCCTAACTGTAAGGAAGAATATGTTCCGTCCAATGAAGAAAC
>CAYXJW010000053.1:0-4178 GCA_964465465.1 uncultured Caldisericales bacterium | reverse complement strand
AAATACTTTTCTCCAATAACTGTAACTTTCGCTTGTATTCATTCCACCTTCAACATAATCTTCGTTTGCCATAAATTCCTCCTAACTATACCTGATACGCGGATCAGCAATTGCATAAAATATATCCGCAAGGAAATTTCCGATAACAACAAGAAAAGCAAATATCATAATGAGTGCCATAGCAACAAATATATCCTGATGCATAACAGCTTGATACGTTAATCTACCTATTCCAGGAATTGCAAAGACTGTCTCTGTAATCATAGCACCACCGACAATTCCAGGAAAAGATAAGCCTATCAAGGTAATAATTGGAATCACTGCATTCCTGAATGCATGTTTATAAATAACAGTACGCTCTGGTAAACCCTTTGCTCTTGCAGTTCTTACATAATCTTGACTTTTCACTTCAAGCATAGAGGAACGCATATAACGAAGCCAGCCACCAACCTCAAAAACTATAAGAACAATCGTTGGTAAAGTAAGATACCACGCTTCATTAAGGACTCTTAAATACCATGGTGCCTGACTGAATTCTACAGGTAGTCCTTTTACTGTAATAAATGCTGCATGCGAACCTGCAGCAGGGAACCAGTGAAGCTTCACAGAAAATACATACATAAGCAT
The DNA here is from genome assembly GCA_964465465.1 of uncultured Caldisericales bacterium. GTDB lineage: Bacteria > Caldisericota > Caldisericia > Caldisericales > Caldisericaceae > AUK232. The sequence goes on along the minus strand of CAYXJW010000053.1, from coordinate 3,551 downwards.
AATGCCAAACCAGAATGTAGGCATAGACATTCCAAAAAATGCGAAGAAGGTTAGAATGTAATCTGAAATCGAGTATTGATGAATTGCAGAATACACCCCTAACGGAATAGAAAGGAGTATTGCGACTATCATTGATGTTGTGGAGAAAGCAATAGTTACCGGGATTCTACTTCCAATAAGTTGAAGAGCAGTTTGACCAGGTGCCATTACAGAAAGCCCCCATCCATGACGGAAAGTAATAAAATCTTTAAACCAAAACCAGAAACGCACATAAATAGGTTGGTCCCAATGCCATATGTGCATGAGTCGCTGTAAATCTTCCGGCTTAACATGGGGGTTTAACAGGAGTACTGCAAATGGGTTTCCCATCTTTGATACCAACCAAAAACTAACAAATGCAATCGCAAACAAAACAGGAATTAATTCAAGACTTCTCCTTATTAGATAGTTTCTCATTTACCTTTTCCTCCTAACACATTCAGAGGGGAAGAAGGAATCATCTTCCCCTCTGAAACAATATTAGATTATTTAACTTTTATTTTTCCCAGTACCAGTACTGAGCATTCCATGTGCTCGGAGTTACAGCACTAATCGGGAAGTCATAACCAACAAGACCCTTACGGATGACTGCAATTGCAACGTGGAAGTTCAGGTAAAGTTCAGGAAGTTGATCATAAACAATTGCCTGGATCTTCTTGGAAGCATTGAGTCTAACTTTTGGATCAACGGAATTATTACAAATCGTTGTCCATTTATCAAGTTCTGCATTCTTAATTCTTGTGAAGTTCTGGCCAGACCAACCATTTTCCTTGGTAGGAATTTGAGTGGAGTTGTAAAGACCATAATCACAAATGTCTGCAGGATCAGAGCCCCAAGCAAACAATGCACCCTGGAATGTACCATGAATCCAGTCATCAATCATTGGTCCCCAGGACTTAGGAACAGGGTTCACAGTAACACCAAGGTTCATCTTCCAGTAATGCTGCATGAATGTGACTTCCTGTTCACGGACTGCATAGCCAGCAGGAAGTTCGATATTAATTACAACTTTCTTTCCGTTGGGTGCAATAAGGTTACCATCTTTATCCCACGTGTATCCTGCTGCTTTAAGCATGGATTTTGCTTTTGCAGGATCATAAGGATATTTACCAATATTCGCCTTATTGAATGCTTCGAAGTTTGTAGGTATAGGACCATAACACATAGGTCTCTTGCCCATGAAGATTCTGTTATCAAGTTCCTTTCTATCAAGAGCATACATTAATGCTTTACGAAGAGTTACATCTTTAAGGAACTGATCATCAAGATTCAATGTTACATGTTCCCAGAACACTGAAGGAAGATAGTAAATATTGAATGTCTTTGTAAGACCGTTCTTTTCAGCTGCTTCTGCCTGAGGAATATCAATTCCAATACCTGCCATCGTTCCATCAAGTTTACCAGCCATAAGCTGCATAAGCATTGTGTTAGTATTAGGTGTGAAGTAGAAGATAATATTGTCAAGAAGACCCTGACCAGCCCAATAGTAAGGATTTCTCTTTAAGATAATATAGTTTCCATGAGACCATGCCTGAACTTCATACGGACCACTGTAAACAGGATGCTCGTTGAAATCACAAGAATTAATATTTGCAGGATTCTTATCAAAGATAGGTTTAAGAATGTGTGCAGGATAGACACCCGCTCCTGTCGGACCGTACTGCGCCCAAATTGAAAGTTCTTTCCAATAAACAACGAGAGTATAAGGATCTGGTGTTTCAATTTTTGCTACCTTATCAGGAACATCTCTTGCAACAACCTGAACAGCATTATTCTCAACCATTTTCCATGCAAATACATAGTCTGCTGCTGTAACAGGCTGTCCATCAGACCATTTTACACCCTTTTTAAGTTTCCAGATAGTCTTCATTGTGTGGGCTTTTTCGTTTACAATCCAAGTTCCATTTGCTTGTGAAGGAATATAATCTGCCTCTACAGGATAAAGTTTACCAGAAGGAAGTGTTGCAGATGCACCTTCTGCTACAGGACCAAGAATCTCGCTCATTGTCATACTCGAATCAAGAGCAGAGAAGAGAGTCTTTGGCTCTTCAGATGTTGCCATTGAGAATTTGCCACCCTTTACAGGGGGTTTAAGAATCATATAAATAGAATATGCACATTCTGCTCTCGTTGCCGGATCTCTTGGTCTAATGTTTCTCTCGCTATCCCATTTGAGAAGTTGATAGGAAGGCCTCAAAGCAAGAGTCATTGCACCCCTTGCCCAGGAATCTACCTGATCTTCATCATTAGAGAATGTGGCAAAAATAAGATTTGGATCATGTGCTTCTTTTTCTTTTCCAAGAACCCTAATTTCAAGAACAGCAAGTTGTTCTCTTGTAATTGGATCAGTGGGACCGAATTTACCATTTCCGTAACCTTTAATGTAACCTGCTTTTACCGCAGCTTCCACATACCCATAAGACCAGCGAGTCTTAGGAACATCTGTGAAAGTAGGAGTTGCAGGTTTGTACTCTTTAAGCCCTTTTGCAATAACAATCATCTTTGCAAACTGCTCACGTGTAACTTTTGCTTCGGGCTTAAATGTACCATCCGGGAATCCTTTAATAACTCCCTTGCTCACAAGATAATCAATTTGCTTCTTCGCCCAATAGTTCGAAGGAACATCAGGGAATCCTGCTGCACTTGCAGGTGCAGGTCTTACTGCAAAGAACACCAGCACCATTGAAAGTGCTAGCACTACTGCCAATAATTTCTTCATAAACCAGTCCTCCTTTCGACCTTTAATTTTTTTGAAGAAATTTCACTTTTCACAAAATTTTTCAGTCTACCACCTCCCCGTATAATTTTATTGAAATATAGCGAGTTGGCCAAATGGCCAATACAGTATAACATTATTGCGTTCATTATACAAAAGTCTTAAAGTTTTTTTATCCGAAATTCTATAGGAAGTCATTTTCACTATATCCATCTTAGGATTTTGTTCTGAAATGCTTTGCCTTCCATTGCTACTTTCCAAAGAAATACTCTTTCTATGGTAAGTAAACAGAAAAGGATTCAGGATTAAAATAAAGAGAGATAGAGAAAGTCCAACGGTCAGTGCGTTAAATAAAATGCTCTTATGTCGTTTTTTTGTAAACTCCCTGTCAAATTCACTACTTAACTTTTTAAACAGCCTTTTCTTAAAATCCTCGCCTTCTTTTACATCCTTTTTTAAAAAAAGTGAGATTTCCGCAATTTCCACAAGTTCATTATCTTTTTCCAAACTCATATAAGAAGGCGATTTCTCAGAAAATAGTTCGTCAAGAAAATCATTTATTCTTTCTTCCTTGTTGCTATTTTTCATTCCCCATCTTCTCCTTTATAAGATTTTTAAGTTTCCGCAACGCACGGAATTGCAAAACTTTTGCATTTGCTTCAGTGACTCCAAGTCTCTGTGCTACCTCTTTCATACTCATACCCCTATAAAACCTGAACTCTATAACAAGTTTATATCTTTCGTTCAGTTCAGAAATACTCTCTCTTACAACTCTATCTATTTCGTTTTTTTCAAT
>CAYXJW010000052.1:0-3333 GCA_964465465.1 uncultured Caldisericales bacterium | reverse complement strand
TTAAAGGTATTAGAACATATACAACATTAAAATCATCAAATATGGGGTGTTTACGCTTCACCTACGGTATAGTTTAATGGATACAGTATTAATAAAGGATAAATAAAAAATATATGTTAAGAATGAGGTTTATGTAATGTGGAGGTAAAGAAGTGAGGATAAAATCTATTTTAAAGATTGAGATTATGAAGTGCTGGCAATTCGTTTGGCTAACTCATAATCCTCTTTTGTATTGATGTTAATAAACGTAAGAAACTCAGGATCGTATTTAACTATTTCTCTTTCATCAAAATACAATACCTTTGCAAAGGAAAATATTTTTCTAACTGGAAAATATTTCTTTAGAGAAATAATCTCTTCTACACTGCCAAGCAATCGTCGTGAGTAAAAAGCAAATAAAGGCTCTGTAAAACCTCTATAATACGGAACAAACACATCACAGCAAGGTGGGAGTTTTTCTTTCATTGCAATTAACAATTCTCTTTTAATAAACGGCATATCACATGCAGTAAGGAAAATGAATTTTGCATCTGTATGAAGAAAAGCAGTATACAAACCACCGAGAGGCCCTGCTCCTTTAACAACATCTGGAATAACGGGGAACCCGTTAATTTCACTATTATCTCCGATAAGAAGAGGTACTGTTTCAAAAATTTCTTCAAGCAAAAAAACGGTTTTGCGTAAAACGGATTCCCCATCGATTGAAATTAACGCTTTATTTTTACCAAGCCTCTTTCCTTTACCACCCACAAGAATAACAGGTTTTATACTTTTTCTACTTTGCATGCTGCAACTTTGTACTCCGGAATTTTTGCTATTGGGTCAAGCGCAGGATTAGTAAGAACATTTGCCGCAGCCTCTCTGAAATGGAACGAAGCAAAAACAACACCATGTTTTGGGCGATCGGAAATTCGCGCTCTTAAAACAATACTACCTCTTCGCGTTGAAACTTTAATTTTATCCCCATTTTTTATACCTAACTTGTTCGCATCAAACGGAGAAATTTCGAGGTAATTTTCAGGAACAAATTTGTCAAGTGCTGCAACTCTCCTCGTTTCATTACCTGTATGATAGTGGAAAAGAATTCTGCCAGTTGTGAGGATTAATGGATAGTTTTCGTCTGGAAGTTCTGCAGGCTCCCTGAATTTTACAGCATGTATAACAGCCTTACCGTTGGGTTTCTTAAAAACTCCACCTCTGTATAAAATCTTAGTTCCAGGATCATTATTATCTTTACAGGGCCATTGAATCCCTTGCTTTTCCAATCTATAATGATGAATGCCAGCATATGAAGGTGTAAGTGATGCTGCTTCATCCATTATTTCGGAAGGATCTTTGTATTTCATCTCATATCCCATTGCAGTTGCAACTTCACAAACTATTTCCCAATCACATTTCGCAAGTCCGGGCTTTTTCCTTGCAGGTCTAAGCAACTGCACTCTCCTTTCCGTATTTGTAAAAGTACCATTTTTTTCATATGCAGCCGCAGCAGGGAAAACCACATCGGCAATTTTTGCAGTATCTGAAAGAAAAATATCCTGAACCGCAATAAATTCAAGTTTCTCAAAACCTTTACGGACGTTTATTATATCAGGCTCACTTAGAAGGGGGTTTTCACCCATTATGTAAAGCGCTTTCATTTTGCCTTCAAGTGCAAGTTCAGCATAAATTGATACCGGGTATCCTGCTTTTTCGGGTAATTTTACACCCCAAGCATCTTCAAACGATTTTCGAACTTTCTCATCACTCACACTTTGATAACCCGGAAAAACATTGGGTAAAGCACCAAGATCACATGCTCCTTGAACGTTTGCTTGACCCCTCAATGGATTCACACCTGCCCCTTCTCTACCTAAATTCCCGGTTATTAAAGCAAGGTTCGCAATACTTAAAACATTATCCGTTCCCGTTGTGTGCTGAGTAATTCCCATCGTGTAAAATATTGTTGCATTTTTTGCACTACCGTACAGCATCGCTGCTTTTCTGATCTCCTCAACACTAACTCCAGTAATCTCAGCTGCTCTATTAAGATCAAGATTTTCCAGTTCTGCTTTAAGATCTTCGAAACCCACAGTGTGGTCTCTTATAAATTCTTCATTCACAAGCCCTTCATCAATAATCACTTTCATTATTGCATTTAATAGCATTACATCGGTTCCAGGATTGTGCTGTATGAAAACATCTGCAACCTTTGCAATATCCGTTTTTCTTGGATCACAAACAATAATCTTTGCACCATCTTCTTTTTGATGCTTCTTAACAATCTGTGCAATGACTGGATGAGTCTCTGTCATATTGGAACCAATAATAAACATAACATCAGCATACTTAATATCATCAATGGAATTTGTTGCTGCACCTGCACCAAGCGCCATTTTAAGCCCAGTTACAGTAGAAGAATGACACAACCTTGCACAATTATCCACGTTATTCGTACCAATTACAGCTCTTGCAAATTTTTGAATTACATAGTTATCTTCGTTAGTGCATCTTGAAGAACCTAAAACTCCTATCGAATCAGGACCGTATTTTTCCTTTATTTCCTTAAGTCGCTTCGCTGTATATGTAATTGCCTCTTCCCAGGTGGATTCAACTAACTTTCCATTCTTTCTAATGAGAGGAACGGTAAGGCGATCGTCACTATTAACATACTCATAGCCAAACCTCCCTTTCACACAAGTTCTTGTGTCATTAACGAGCTTGTTTGGTAACCCCTCAGCCATTACAAGGTTATTCGATTTATCCCTGTACAATCTAAGATTGCATCCAACCCCACAGTAAGCACAAACTGTGTCAGTATAATCAAAATTGTACTTTCTACCTTTACCTATTCGTGGTTTTATTTCAAGAGCCCCGGTAGGACAAGACTGCACACACTCTCCACAAAATTGACAATCGGTCTGTTCAAGAGGAAGATTGAACGGAGTCGACACAACAGTATTTCTACCACGCATTGCTATATCAATTGCCTCCACGATAGCAAGGTTTTCACAGGCACTTACGCATCTCCTACAAAGTACGCATTTTTGTGGATCAAACTGTATAAAAGGATTTGTATCCCATGCAGTTTCTTTTTCTCTGTAAAACGCTTCTTCAGGTTCAAGAAATTCACTCTTTTTTACGCCAAAATCATAGGCAAGATCTTGAAGTTCACAATCTCCATTTCGTTCACAGGTCATGCAGTCAAGTGGATGATGTGCCAGCGCAAGTTCAAGGTTAATCTTTCTTGCTTCTCTGACAAGTGGAGTATTGGTGAATATTTCCATTCCGTCTCTCAGTTTTGTTACACAAGAACGGATAAGAGTTTTTGCACCTTTCACTTCAACAAGACAG